>DATLPI010000151.1:0-7276 GCA_035535815.1 Actinomycetota bacterium
CGGCCGCTTCCAACAGCGCTGCGCGTGGCAGAGCCGCCGGTCCCACGTCGAGTCCGCCTGTGATGCGCAGGAGTTCCTCCCCGGCCGCCTCCTGCAGCTCGTCCCAGGCCGGTCGGGCCTGCATCGCCATCCGCACGTAGCCCGGCGCGTGGTAGGCATAGCGGAAGATCCGGGTGGGACCACCGGAGCTGCCCTTGTCGTGGCCGAACGTGAACCGCTCGAGCAGCAGGGTGCGGCGTCCGCGTATCGCGAGGTTGCGCGCGGCGGCCGTGCCCATGGCGCCCCCACCCACCACGATGACGTCGTAACGCTCCATGACGGGCAAAGTCTGCCACGTGGAGCCCGAGTAGCATGGCTCCATGCCCGAGGAAGCCACCGGCAAGACCGGGATGCCCAGCGAGAAGCGTCAGAAGCCCGAGCGTCCACGTGACGCGCTCGGCCGCCCCCTGGACTGGGACGCGACGAACGAGCTGGAGATGGAGGACTACGACTCGCTGTCGATGGAGCGCAACCACGAGCTCGGCCGAGAGGCGATGCGCGCTCGACGGTTCTTCCCGGCACACGAGGCCTGGGAGACCGCCTGGAAGCAGGCTCGAGGCACCGACGAGGCCGAGTTCTTCAAGGGGCTCTCGCAGATGGGTGCCGGCTACGTGCACCTGCTCCGCGGGAACGCCCACGGGGCCATCACCCTGATGCGCCGGGCCTCGAGCCGGGTGGTGCATTACCCCGACGGCCACCGCGGCATCCACACCCAGGCGCTGCACGATCGGCTCGAAGCCGATGCGGCCGCCGTCGAACGGGGCGATCTCGTGCCCGGGCCCGACGTGATCTTCGAGCCGATCGACGTCTAGCCGCGTTGCGTCGCATACGTGTAGCCTTCCAACCATGGCAGAAGCCGCGATCCACCAGGTGGAATGGAAGGGGCGCACCGGTCCGTTCAGCCTGCACGTTCGTCCGGGGGTGTTCAGCCCCACCACCACGAGCCGCACGCTGGCCGACGCGCTGGAGATCAATCCGGGCGACACGGTGATCGACGTGGGGTGCGGCAGCGGGGTACTGGCGTTCGTGGCGGCCAAGCTCGGCGCCGGCAAGGTATACGGCTGCGACCTGTCCGCGCCGGCCGTCCGCGCGGCGCGCGAGAACGCCGCCATGCTCGGGCTCTCCGATGTGTGCGAGTTCCGCCAGGGCGACCTGCTCGATCCGGTCCGCGACGTGCGCGCCGACGTGCTGATCGGCGACGTATCCGGCATCCCCGATGAACTCGCGGCGGTCACCGGATGGTTCGACCGGGTTCCGGCCGGCGGCCCGACGGGCGCCGAGCTCCCACGCAAGCTGCTGGGCTCGATCGGCGACACCTTGGCGCCCGGCGGCCGGCTCTACCTGCCGACCGGCACGCTGCAGGACGAGGCCTCGATCCTCACGCTGGCCCGCGAACTGTTCGGCGACAACATGGAGCCGGTGCTGGAGCGCGAGTTCCCGCTGCCCGAGCTGGTGGCCAAGGCCACGGCAACGGCGCGCATGATGAAGGAGGGCTTGCTGAGCCTCCACAAGCGCGGCAGCCGGCTGCTGTGGAGCCTACGCATCTGGCGCTGCGTGCGCACCTGAGGGGCGCCGCTTACGGGCGGCTCTCGCGCGCCAGGCCGACGATCGCCCACAGCAGCAGCGCCGCACCCGCCGGCGCCAGGATCAGCCCGTAGACCAGGCTCGCGCCGGTCACGATCACGCCGAGCACCAGGAAGATCGGCCAGCCCGAGGCCAGCGGGAACGATCCGACGGTCTTGCCCGCAGCGTCCGAGGGAGACGCCTCGGGATCGTCGGAGGCCTCGGTGGCCGGATCGGTGCCCTGGCGCCACCACCACGTCGCCACGATCAACGGCATCAACCCGAAACACCACAGGACGACCGCGCCCACCACCTCGTAGGTGAGGAACCAGTAGATCGTCCCGAGTCCCAGCCCGAAGGCCGCCAGCAGCGCGAAGTATCGGAGCACGAACCTCATCGCGTCTCGGCCTCCGCTGCCTCGACGATCGGTTCTTTCGGATGGTGCAGGTCGAAAGCGGGGCGTTCCGATCGGATGCGCGGCATCGAGGAGAAGTTGTGCTCGGGCGGGGGCGACGTGGTGGCCCACTCCAGCGAGTACCCGCCCCAGGGGTCGTCGCCGGCTGGGGTTCGCCGGCGCCGGGAGAACCACACGTCCGCCAGGAAGGTGAGGACCCCGATGGTCAGGACGCCCGCGCCGATCGAGGACACCAGGTTGGGCGTGTCCCACCCCAGGTCGCTCGCGTAGTCCACGATCCTCCGGGGCATGCCGCGCAGCCCCAGCACGAACTGCGGCCAGAACGTGAGGTTGAACCCCACGAACAGCAGCGCGAACACCGCCCGGCCCAAGCGTTCGCCCAGCAGGTAGCCGGTCATCTTCGGCCACCAGAAGTAGATCGCCGCGAAGATCCCGAAGACCGAGCCGCCCATCATCGTGTAGTGGAAGTGGGAGACCAGGAAGTAGGAGTCGCTCACCGAGTAGTCGATCGGAGCGCTCGCCAGCATCACGCCGGTCACGCCGCCGATCAGGAAGTTCAGCAAGAACCCGATCGAGAACAGCATCGGCACCCCGAACCGGATCCGCCCGCCCCACATCGTGCCGATCCAGTTGAAGAACTTCACGCCGGTCGGCACCGCGATCAGCAGGGTCATGGCACTGAAGAACGGGTTGTCGACCTCGCCCGTGGTGAACATGTGGTGGGCCCACACCCCGGTGGACAGCGCGCCGATCGCGAGCGTCGCCAGCACGAATCCGGTGTACCCGAACAAGGGCTTGCGGCTGAAGACGGGGATGATCTCGGTGATCACGCCGAAGAACGGCAGGATCAGGATGTAGACCTCGGGGTGGCCGAGGAACCAGAACAGGTGCTGGTAGATGATCGGGTCGCCGCCGCCCTGTGGATCGAAGGCGAACCCGCCGAGTCGCCGGTCGAACAGCAGCAGCACGAACGCCGCGAGCGCCGGCGGGAACGCCACCAGCCCCAGGATCGACGTGACCACCATGTTCCAGGTGAAGATCGGCAGGCGCCACATCGTCATGCCGGGCGCGCGCATCAGGAACGTGGTGGTGATGACGTTGACGCCCGACAGCAGCGTGGAGACCGCGACCAAGGCGAGTCCCAGGATCAACAGGTCCGGTCCCACACCGGGGGAGTAGCGCAGCCCCGACAACGGCGCGTACATGTACCAACCGGTCTGGGCGCCACCCCCAGCCGAGGCGAACCCCGACAGCAGCACCAGCAGCCCGCCCCCCACGAAGAACCAGTACGACAGGGCGTTGAGCCGCGGGAACGCCATGTCGGGAGCGCCGATCTGCAGCGGGATCAGGTAGTTCGCCAGGCCGATCCCGAACGGCGCGACGAACAGGAAGATCATCACGATGCCGTGGATCGTGAACAGCCCGTTGTAGGCCTGCGGCGTGACGAGCTGCCGGCCGGTTTCGGCCAGCTCGGTCCGCATCACGTCGGCGAGCGTGCCGCCCACCAGGAAGAAGCCGAACGCCGTGACGCAGTAGAGGATCCCGATCTTCTTGTGATCGGTGGTGGTGAGCCAGGCTACGGGCCCGTCGCGATGCATCGGCGCGCGACTCATGCGGTGGCCTCGGTGGCCTGTTCGCCGAGCCAGCGATCGAACTCCTCGGGGGACACGACCTTCACGGTGAACGTCATGAAGGCGTGGTTCAGCCCGCAGAACTCCGAGCACACGCCGTGGTAGGTGCCGGCGGTCGTGGGGCTCACGTCGAACACGTTCACGTGACCCGGGATCGCATCCCGCTTGAACAGGAAGTCCGGCACCCAGAACGCGTGGATCACATCGTTGGAGGTCAGCTCGACGCGGACGGTTTCACCCATCGGCAGCCACAGCTCGGGACCGGGGATGCCCTCTCCGCTCGGATGGCTCAGGACGACGACGCCCTCGTCGGGGAAGGAGAACCGCCATCCCCACTGATACGCCTCGACGTGCAGCGTGAGGTCCGGGTCGGCCGAGACCGCCGAGACGCGGTCGTCGCCGCGAACCGAGAGCGTGAACAGCACCACGACGATCATGACCGGGATCGCCGTGTAGACGACCTCCAGTGGGATGTTCGCGTGGAACTGGCGACCGAGCGCGGTGTCGTCGTCGCCTCGCCGCCGCCGGTAGCGCAGGAGCGACCACCCCAGCAGGCCGTACACGATCGCCGCCACGCCGATCGCGGCCCAGAAGAAGATCTGCCACAGGCTGAAAACCTCCTCGCCCTGGGTCGAACTGCCACGCGGCATGCCGAACGAGGACGAGCACGCCGTCGTCGCGACCGCGATCGTCGCCACGAGGCCCCACCATCGGCGACGCGTCACGGCGAGGTCCGCTCGTGATCGGTGGTGGAGGGGTCGGGTTCCTCGTCGAACCCGCCCGCGGCGTTGCGACGGAAGACCGCCCGGGACGGCGCCTTGATCGGTTGTTCGTCGCGAGCTCGCAGGTCGTGACAGATCCACCAGGTGAGGACGCCCGCGACGACGGGCACCACGAACAGCAGCACCTTCAGCACCGTGTTGAGCGTGTCCACCTCGACCTGGAGGAACTTGGCCAGGACGTCGTTCGAGCCCGCCAGCATCAGCAGGACGAAGAAGGCGATCCCACCGGCGCCGAACGCGCTCCGCACCGGTGCCTCACGGGGTCGTTGCGCGTAGTGGTGGGTGGCGGTGTCGCGCTTGGCGCGAGCCTCCAGGAAGGGCCAGAGCGCGAGCACGGTGAAGATGATGCCCGGCACCACCACCGCGGGCAGGAACAGCTCTCCGATCGTGTGGCCGAACACGTGGAACTCCCAGTTCGGCCAGAGCCGCAGCAGGCCCTCGAGCCAGCCGGCGTAGAAGTCGGGCTGGGCCGGCGACGGCGCGTTGAACGGCTGGAACGGCCCGTAGAGCCAGATCGGGTTGATCTGCACCAGGCCGCCCAGCATGGTCAGCACGCCGAACGTCACGAACGCCAGGCCGATCGCCTTCAGCGCGAACTTGGGCCACACCGGCGTGCCGGTGACGGTCTCCTCGGTCGTCCCCGGCCCGGGGAACTGTGTGTGCGTCTGGCGCCACACCAGGGCAAGGTGTGCCGACATCAGGCCTACCAGCAGGGCAGGGATGAACAACACGTGCATCACGAACAACCTGGGCAAGAGCTCGGGGGCCGGGAACTCACCTCCGAAGAAGAGGTAGGCGAGCCATGTTCCGACCAGCGGGATCGACAGGACCGCCGAGTAGATGATGCGGAGCCCGGTTCCCGACAGGAGGTCGTCGGGCAGCGAATAGCCGGTGAACCCGGCGCCGATCCCCGTGACGAGCATCGTGACGCCGATCAGCCAGCTCATCTCGCGCGGCTTGCGGAAGGCGCCCGAGAAGAACACGCGCACCAGGTGCGCCACCATCGCGGCCATGAACATCAGCGCGGACCAGTGGTGGGTCTGCCGCATCACCAGCCCGGCCCGGACCTCGAACGAGAGGCGCAACACCGAGTCGTAGGCCAGGGAGACCGTGCGTCCCAGCATCGGGGCGTAGGGCCCGGTGTAGGTGGTGGTCTCGGGTGAGGCCACGTAGAACATGCTGAGGAACGTGCCGGTCAGGAGCAGGAGCACGAAGCTGTAGAGCGTCAGCTCACCCAGCATGAACGACCAGTGGTCCGGGAAGACCTTGTGCAGGCTCCGGCGCAGGAACGACGTCGAGTCGAGGCGGTCGTCCACCCCGTCGATCAGTCGCCGGACGATCATGGCCCGTCCCAGAAGCTCGGTCCCACCGGGGCCGTGAAATCGCCGGTGGCTCGCAGTCCGCCGTCGGCGTCGATCTCGATCGGCAGCTGGGGCAGCGGCCTCGGCGCCGGGCCGTAGACCGGTTCCGCGCCATCGAGCACGTCGAACGTGGATTGGTGGCACGGGCACCGCAGCTCGTGGGTTTCGGCCAGGTAGAGGCCCAGCGGGCAACCGGCGTGTGTGCAGATCTTCGAGTAGGCCACGAGTCCTTCGGGTGCGCCGGCGAGCCGGTCGGGCGGGAGTTGCAACTGGCCCGGTTCGACGCGGATCAGCACCGCCTGTGAATCGGCCGACCCCACGAAGCCTTCCGGGAAGACGGTCGTGAACGAGCCGACCTCGAGCGTGTCGTGCGTCACAGGTGAGCCGTCGTCCAGGACGAGGCGCGCGCCCTCCGTCCACTGGGTCGTGAACAGGGACGAGCCCGGCGCGCTGCCCAGGGACCGGATCGGGATCAGCGCGGCGAGCCCGAGCGCTCCCGCGGCCCCGGCCAGCAGCCGGGAGAGGAAGCGCCGACGCCGGATCTCTTCGACGCCCGACCCCATGTCGTCGACGGCGGCGTCCATCTCCTGCTGGGTCGCCGGTTCGTCGTGGCGGCGGGGATGGGTCTCGTCGTGGAACCGCGGCATCAGCCGGGTCGCCCACACCGTCATGCCGACGCCGATGCCACCCAGTGCCAGGAACAGCAGCGCGCCCTCGGCTTGCGGGTTCCCGCCGCGGACGTAGACGACGAAGAGCGCCAGCGCGGCGACGATCGCCACGATGAAGGCGACCGCGACCAGTCGTTCGGCCCGCTTCACGTTTTCGCTCCCGTCAGCCGCAGGAACAGGATCATGAGGCCCAGCCCGACGACCACGATGACCAGGCCCTCGGCCACCGCACCCACCCGTCCCAGCTGGAGCCCGCCGTCCTCGCCGTGGTCGCGGATCCACAGCAGGTAGGCCGCCAATGAATCCAGGTCGGCCTGGTCGATCGTCTCCGGTCCGAACCTGGGCATCAGCCCGGGCCCGATCCGGATCGCCTCGCCGATCTGCGTGGGATCGGCCGGGTTGATCGTCGGGGCGATCTGCCCGCCGCCCACCGAATCACCGGTTGCCCCCGCACCGTGGCAGCCGGCGCAGGTGTTGAGGAACACCTCGGCTCCCCGCGCGAGGTCGCCGGCGGCGGGGTCAACGGTCGGTATCGGCTCTCCGCCCGGGGCGATCGTCTCGACGTAGGCCACGATAGCGGCGGTCTGCTCGGGGGTGAACTTCGGCTCGTCGCGCACGGGCTGGTCACCGGGGTTGGCCAGCGGCATCCTGCCGGTGCTGAGCATGAAGTCGACGGCCGCCGGGCCCGCGTTCTGCAGGCTGGGCCCGTTCGCGGTGCCCTCGGCCTGGAGACCGTGGCACGTGGAGCAGTTGGCCTCGTACAACGCCTGTCCCTGAGCCTGCTGGTCGGTCTGTGCCCGGCTCGGCTCGGGCCTGA
>DATLPI010000152.1:0-14666 GCA_035535815.1 Actinomycetota bacterium
GCGATCGACGCCGCCGCGGTCGCCGAGATCGACCGGCACCGCGACCGGCTCGAGTTCATCGCCTGAGGCGGTTCGTCCCGGCCTCAGATATCGGTGTTGAAGGTGTCGCAGTCGTTGGGGTCGCCCGAATCGAACCCGGTCCGGAACCACCGCACGCGCTGTTCCGAGGACCCGTGGGTCCAGGTTTCGGGATCGATGCGGCCCGTCGTCGACTGCTGGATGCGGTCGTCCCCGATCGCCGCCGCGGCCGTGAGCGCTTCGTCGACCTCGTCCGGCCCGAGTTCGTCGCTCGTCAACGTGTGACCCCACACGCCGGCGAGGCAGTCGGCCTGCAGTTCCAGCCGGACCGACAGGTCGTTGGCCCGGCCCGGATCCTGCTGCGACTGCTGCTGCACCTGCGCGTTGATCCCCAGCAGGTTCTGGATGTGGTGGCCGTATTCGTGCGCGATCACGTAGGCCTGCGCGAAGTCGCCCGGCGCGCCGAACCGCTGCTCCAGCTCCTTGAAGAAGCTCATGTCCAGGTAGATCTTCGAATCGGCCGGGCAGTAGAACGGGCCGGTCGCTGCGGAGCCCTGCCCGCACGCCGTCTGCGTGGTGCCGGTGAACAGGATCAGGTCGGCCGGCCGGAACGTCGTGCTCGAGCCGGCGAACAACTGTCCCCAGGTCTCTTCCACGTCGCTCACGACATCGTTCACGAACTGCTTCGTCTCAAGGTCGGGATCGTTGGCCGGGTCGATCCCGGTGCCGTCCTGCGCTTGGCCTAGCCCGGAGAAGACGTCACCGAGGCCGCTGTCGCCTCCGAAGATCTTCGGCGCGATGCAGACCGCGAAGATCACGATCACCACGATCAGCAGCAGGCCACCGCCCTTGCCGCCGATCGGAAGTCCGCTGCCACCGCCGCCTCGACCGAGGCCGGGGAAGCCACCGCCTCCGCCCAGGCCCGGCATGGATCCGCCGCCACCGGCCCGGCGGCGATCGATGACATGGCTGCTGTTGCGGCGTCGAAGCTTCATGGTGCATCTTCCCTTCCCCCGCTCGGCGATGTCGAACCCCGAACGGCTGCGGCTCGGATAGGGTGCCCGGATGAACGAAGCGTGGAGCCTCACCGCCGTGGACGCCCTCGCCGCGATGCGGGCGAAGGACCTCTCGCCGGTCGAGCTGCTGGAATCGGTGATCGCTCGCGCCGAAGCGGCCGAGCCCATCGTGAACGCGTTCGCGGAGCGACGGTACGAGCAGGCGCTGGAGGCAGCGAGTGCCTCGGCCGACCGGTACGCCAACGGCGCCCGTATCCGTCCGCTGGAGGGCCTGCCCCTCGCGCTCAAGGAAGAGGTCCCGGTGCGCGGGTGGCGGATGCGCCACGGATCGGTGGCGATCGACGAGGTGGCGGAGATCACGTCGCCGCTCGCCGAACGGATCCTCAAGGCCGGGGCCGTGGTGCATGCGCGCACCACCACGCCCGAACTCTCGTGCGCGGGCTTCACCCACTCGGAGCTGTGGGGCGTGACCCGCAACCCGTGGAACACCGAGGTCACAGCCGGTGGCTCGAGCGGTGGGTCGGGTGCGTCGTTGGCGGCGGGGTCGTCGATGCTCGCGAGCGGTTCGGACATCGGCGGGTCGATCCGGCTGCCGGCCTCGATGAACGGCGTCGTAGGGTTCAAGCCGCCCCATGGCCGCGTGCCGGTGGACCCGCCTTTCAATCTGGACCGGTACTGCCACGACGGTCCGATGGCGCGGACGGTGACCGACTGCGCCGCGTTCGAGAACGTGCTGGCAGGCCCGCACCCCATGGACGTCACCTCGCTGCGACCGAAGCTCCGGATCCCATCGACCCTGAAGCCGATCGATGGCTGGCGCGTGGCCGTCTGCGTGAGCCTCGGGGCCTGGGACGTGGACGAGGAGGTGGCGGCGAACACTCGAGCGGTCGGGGACGCGTTGGCGGAAGCTGGGGCCACGGTCGTCGAGGTCGAGCTGCCGTGGACGATGGATCAGGTCAAAGCCGCCGCCCGCCGGCATTTCGGCATGATCGCCGGCGCCGAGATCGCCGAACACGTCGCCGCCCATCCCGACCAGGTCAGCGACTACGTCGAGGCCTGGGCGGTGGAGGCGACGACCACCCTCGCCGAACCCGGCGCGTTCCTCCGTGGGCTGGAAGCGGAGCAGGCCATGTGGGAGCCGCTGGGCGAGCTGTTCCGCCGCTCTCGAGCCGTGATCGCACCGACGTGGGCGGTGACCGGGATCCCCGCGGGCGACAGCTTCCTCGGAGAGCTCACGCCCGACGGTGGTCCCAACGACCGGCAGTACTCCGTGATGATGACGACGCCGTTCAACATCCTGTCGCCGTGCCCCGTGCTGGCGGTGCCCAGCGGGGTCGCATCGAACGGGGTGCCGACCGGTGTGCAGATCGTGGGCCGCACCTACTCCGACGTTGACGTGTTCCGGATCGGCGCGGCGCTGGAGCGCGTTCGTCCCTGGACCGGGCTGGCGCCCCTGTCGCCATGACGACCTACGACCTGTTCCTCGATCACGGTCCCAAGCGGAAGAAGACGATGGTGCACGTGATCGATCTGATGGGATGCGTGCACAACGGCCCCACGACTGATCAGGTGATGGACGAGACGCCGGAGGCGATCCGTGGGTTCCTGTCGTTCCTCGCCGATCACGGCGACCCGGTCGATCCGGCGGCGCCGTTCGACGTGCGCATCGTGGAGGAGATCACCGAGGGGCAGTGGCTCGGGCAGGGCATCGTCGCGTTCGGACCCGACTACGATCCGGTCAAACCCGCGGAGCTCAAGCGCCTCGCTGCGCGGCACGGCTGGATCCGGGAAGCGACGCTCGATCTCGTCGGCGACCTCAGTGTCCGACAGTTGGCGGCCAAGCCCACCAGCGGGGGCCGTCCGATCGGGCAGATCCTCGAACACGTGATGGGTGCCGACTGCGGCTACCTGTCGAGCGGCCTCGCCGTCAACCGCACGATGAACCGCCTCGACCGCGATGCCGAGAAGGGCGAGCTCGATGTGCGCGAAGCGTTGGCCGAAGGTGCCGAGCTGTTCGCGGCGGACCTGTTGGCGGCCACGCCCGCGCAACGCTCCGCGGTGATCCCACGTGGTCAGTCGATCGGCTCCGTCCGTCGGACGCTGCGCCGCGCGCTCGAACACGGGTGGGAGCACTTCCAGGAGATCCGCACCCGCCTCGAGTCGTGAACCCTCCTAGGCCGAGGCGGCGATCACGCGGATGTCGTCCGGCGTGGTGCCGCAGCACCCACCGACGATCGTGGCGCCCGCGGCCCGCCACGTCACGGCGGACGCGCCCGGGTCCGGCCGTTCGCCTTCCAGGATCCACGACCTCGATGCGGCGTCCCATGTCGAGCCGACGTTCGGATACACGAGGAGTGGCTTCGTCGCTCCGGCGCCGTCCAGCAATGACGGGATGAACCCCGGCGGGGTGCAGTTCACGCCGACGGCGATGACGCGATCGCTCGACGCGGCGAGGGCGACCGCGTCGGCGAACGGCGTCCCGTCGCTGATGCATGCGCCGTCGCGACAGCTGAACGAGATCCACGCCCGCGCCTCGGGGTGGTCCTCGAGCAAGGCCACCAGGGCCTCGGCCTCGACGATCGAAGGGATCGTCTCGATCGCCAGGAGGTCGGGTTCGGCCTCGAGGAGCGTCTCGAACCGCGGCCGGTGGAACATCGCGAGCGCCCCCGCGGACAGGCCGTAGTCGCCGCGATACTCCGAGCCGTCGGCGAGGGTGGCGCCGAACGGTCCCACCGAGGCCGCCACCAAACGATCGGCGCCTGCGGCCTCGGCCGCCTCACGGGCGAGTTCAACGCTGAGGCGCATCAGCGACGCGGCCTCCTCCGCCTCGATGCCGCGGTCGGCGAACCCGGAGAACGAGGCCTGGTAGCTGGCCGAGATCGCGACGTCGGCCCCGGCATCGAAGAACGCCTCGTGCACGCGCAGGATCGCCGTGGGGTCGTCCTTGAGGAGCCGGGCCGACCAGAGTTCATCGCGCAGGTCGGCGCCGCCACGTTCGAGTTCGGTGGCCAAGCCGCCGTCCAGGACCAGGGGACCCTGGAACCGTTCCACCACGTCCGTCGCCATCCTTCGACCCTACCGCTGAGGCGGAGTGACGGCGCGGCCGTCGTATCCTCCGCGGATGCGTGAGCGCCTCCAGGCCCTGGCCGACCGCGACATCGAACGCTGGCCCCGGATGCCGGGACGGCTGATCCACGTGCTCGCCCCCGAGCGAGGCATCGACCTCGAGGTCGCGGCCGGCGTGGCGGACCGCGCCACCGGCGAATCACTCCTTCCGGGATCGTGCTTCCGGATCGCAAGCGTCACGAAGCCTTTCGTGGGGGCCGCGGCGCTGCGGTTGGTCGAGACCGGGCGTGTCGATCTCGATGCGTCGCTCGATGTGCTTCTGGCGGACGAGACGACCGAGGTCCTGCGCGGAGGTGGATACGACACCGCGGCGATCACCCTGCGGCATCTCATGACCCACACGAGCGGCATCTACGACTTCGCAGCGTCGGCCTACGACCCCTCGATCGACGACGGCTTCGATGCGGCCATCGCGGCCGACCCGACGCACCGGTGGACCCGCGAGGAACAGCTGCGGTTCGCCGTCGACCACGGAGAACCGTACGGTCCGCCCGGCGCCGTCTACTGCTACAGCGACACGAACGCCAACCTGGTCGGCGAGCTGCTCGAGCGGGAGACCGGCAGCACCATGGGCGCCGCGATCCGTGACCTGGTCGGCTACGACCGCCACGGGCTCCACCACACCTATCAGGAGTCGATCGAGCCTGAGCCCGCCGAGATGCCTCCGTGGTCGCGCCAGTACGAACGCGATGTCGATGTGCTCACGATCGATCCGTCGGTCGACCTCTACGGCGGCGGCGGTCTGGTGTCCACGTGCGCGGACCTCGCGAGGTTCTTCCGGGCGTTGTTGCGGGGCGAGGTCTTCGATGATCCCGCCACGCTCGCGACGATGACGACGTGCCTGCAGGGCGTGCCGGCCTCCGACCGGCTCGCCACCGGCGACGATCCCGACGACGCTGCGATGTTCCTGTTCCGTGCTTCGGCGGGCGATCGCGAGTGGTGGGGCCACGATGGCTGGTGGGGCACCACCGCGTACACCTGCCCCGAGCTCGACCTCACGGTCGTGGCCGGCCATCAGCAGCCCTACATGGGCAAGGACTTCGACCGCATGGCCGTCCTCGCCGAAGTCCTCGAGCTGCTCGACGCGGATTGAACGACGGTTCAACCCTCGCGGTACACTCCGCCTCATGAGCACCTACCCGATGTCCGAGGACGATCGCGCGATCCAGGAGCGCGCCCGGGGGTTCATCGACGAGGACCTGATCCCGTGGGAGCAGCACGCCGAGGAACACGACGGCGAGATCCCCAGGGCCGAGCGTGCCAAGCATCACGACAAGGCGATCGAGCTCGGGCTGTTCGCGATGAACATGCCGGTCGAACTCGGCGGCACCGGGATGACCACGTTCCAGCAGGTGTTGGTGTCCGAGCAGCTCGGTCGCGTCACCAACGCGCTGGGCTGGTGCGTGCACACCCCGCCGGCCTGGGCGCCCGCGGTGGTGAGCGAGCACCAGATGGATACCTGGATCAAGCCCACGATCCGCGGGGAGATGCACGAGTGCTACGCGATCACCGAGGAGGGTGCCGGCTCCGACGTCGACGCCATCGAGGCCACCGCCCGGCGTGACGGCGACGACTACATGCTCAACGGGGTGAAGATGCACGTGACGAGCTTCAACCACGCCGCGTACTGCTTCTTCCAAGCCAAGATCGTGGGCGGCGAGCATGAAGGCGAGCACGCGATGTTCTTCGTCGACGTCGATGCTCCCGGCGTGCGAGTCGTGCGCACGCCCGCCTACACCCACACGTACGCGGATCATCATCCGCTCGTGGCGTTCGAGGACGTCCGGGTGCCCGCCGCCAACCTGGTCGGCGCCGAGGGCGACGGCATGGCGTTCACCTATGAGTGGTTCCGGTACGAGCGCCTGATGATCGCGGCTCGCTGCTGCGGCGCGGCCGACCGCCTCATCACCGAGGCCACCGCGTTCGCGAAGGAGCGCGTGCAGTTCGGCGAGCCGATCTTCGAGTTCCAGGCGATCCAGCACATGCTGGCCGACTCGCTCACCGAGCTGTGGGCGGCGCGCCTCATGACCTACGAGCTCGCGAAGAACATCGATCGCGGCGTCGACGTGAAGCTGCAACACGCGCAGTGCTCCATGGCCAAGCTCTACGCCTCGGAGATGGCGGGCCGGGTCGCCGACCGCGCGGTGCAGATCTTCGGAGGCCGCGGGTACATGCGCGAGAACGTCGCCGAGCGCTTCTGGCGCGAGGTCCGCGTCGACCGCATCTGGGAGGGCACCTCCGAGGTGCAGCGCAGCATCATCGCCGACCAGCTGGGCAAGCGCGGCGTCGGCCCGCTCATCGGCTGACGGATCACCGCATCGTCTGAGACCATCTCCGCCCATGCGTCCGTGCCGGTTCTTCGTCGTTGTCGCCCTGGTGGCGATCGCCGGCATCGGCGCCGTTCCCGTGCATGCCGCCTCGCGCGTGCCTGCGGGTCGGCAGCGCTTCGACGGTGTGACGTCGAACGGCGGACAGATCGACTTCCAGATCAGACGGGGTCGCGACGGAGCGCTGCGGCTCGAGGAGTGGAGCATCTTCGCCCCCCTGACCTGCGACGACGCCACCGTCATCGACGACCACGGCTACGGGTACGGCTTCCTGCCCGGGGTGCCGTTGGACGGTCGGCGGCTGGTCCTGCGCGTCGAAGAGATCGGGGTGCGCTATCGCGTCACGGGCACCTTCCGCAATCACACCGCCTCCGGGAAGGTGACCTTCCGGATCCCGTCCTTCGCGTCGGACGGCACGGCACAGACCTGCGCGACCGGCGCGATCGAGTGGACCGCTGAGGGCTGAGCGAACTTCAGCCTTTCGGCTGACGTCTGTCCCCCGGGTTCCCGTTAGGGTCAACCCCTTGCAACGACGGAGAGGACCAGGATGTTCACGCGATCCAAGCTATGGGGTGTGGTGACGCTCGTCGGTGTGCTCGCGTTCACGGCGTGCGGCAGTGATGGCGGGGACGATGCCGCGTCGTCGGCCGCAGAGCCGGCGACCGGGTCCGCTGCTGTCAGTGACTCGCCCGCCGCGGACCCGATGACGGTGGCCAGGCTCGATGGGGTCTACGACGTGGTCAAGAAGGTCGTCGCACAGAAGAACTTCACCGACATCAAGGTGGGCGACTCGTTCACGCGCACCTACGACGTCACGCTCGACTGCGACACCGGGCCGTGCGGGGGCACCGTGAAGATCGATGCCGAGGAAACGAAAGGGATCCAGAAGCAGGCGGTCACGTGGGACGACACGACCCACACGTACGGATTCGACGCCCCCATAGGCTCGGTGACCTGCACGGGGGTCGACGGCAAGACATACGACCTCGAGACCACCAACGTCTTCACGCTGACCCCGACCAAGACCGAGGCGAGCGGCTCGGAGGTCATCGTGTCGAAGTTCACCGCCGAAGCCACGCTCAAAGGTGTCCCGCACGGCGCTGCCCAGAAGAGCGGCAAGTGCCGGGTCTCGACCGCGGAGTACGAGTACACCGGGCATCTCGCCACCTGACCGGTTGGCGCTTTCAGTACCATCGACCCCGTCTGCGGCGGTTCCGGGAGGCTGACCCGAGCCGCTGGGGGGATCTTGCGCATCCGAGCCCGCGGGACCGAACCCCCGCCCGCGCTGGGAGTTGATACCGATGGAACGTCTCAGCCACTGGATCGGCGGCAAGCTCGTACCCGGGGAGAGCGGCCGCACCGGCGCCGTGTTCAACCCCGCCACCGGCGGACAGACGCACGAGGTCGACTTCGCCGATGTCGCGGAGGTCGACGCCGCGATCGAGGTCGCGCGTGAGGCGTTCGTCCCCTGGCGTGCGACCTCGTTGTCCAAACGCGCCGACATCCTGTTCCGCATCCGAGAGTCGATCCACGAGCATCGCGCCGACATCGGGCGCATCATCACCAGTCAGCACGGCAAGGTGCTGTCCGATGCCATGGGCGAGGTCGCACGCGGTCTGGAGAACGTGGAGTTCGCCACCGGGATACCGCACCTGTTGAAGGGCGGGTTCACCGAACAGGCGTCCACCGGCGTCGACGTGTACTCGATCCGGCAGCCGCTCGGCGTCGTGGCGGGCATCACCCCGTTCAACTTCCCGGCGATGGTGCCCATGTGGATGTTCGCCAACGCCATCGCGTGCGGGAACACGTTCATCCTGAAGCCCAGCGAGAAGGATCCGGGCGCATCCCTCTACATCGCCGAGCTGCTGAAGGACGCCGGTCTCCCCGACGGTGTGTTCAACGTCGTGCAGGGCGACAAGGTCGTGGTGGACCGGCTCCTGGAACACCCCGACGTCGAAGCGGTGAGCTTCGTCGGGTCCACGCCGATCGCGAAGTACATCTACGCCACGGGCACCGCGAACGGCAAGCGTGTGCAGGCGCTGGGTGGCGCCAAGAACCACATGGTGGTCCTGCCCGACGCCGACATCGACATGGCGGCCGACGCCGCCGTGAGCGCCGCCTACGGATCGGCCGGCGAACGCTGCATGGCGATCAGCGTCGCGGTCACGGTGGGCGATGCCGGTGACCGGTTGGTCGAGGCCATCAAGGAGCGACTGCCACTGGTGAAGATCGGCAACGGGCTCGAGCCCGAGTCCGAGATGGGGCCGCTCGTCACGCGTGAGCATCGGGACAAGGTGGCCGGCTACCTCGACTCGGCGAAGGCGCAGGGCGCCACGATCGTCGAGGACGGACGGGAGCACGGGTTGTATCGCGAGAGCGATGGCTTCTTCCTGGGGGTCTCGCTGATCGACCACGTCACCACCGATATGGACGCCTACAAGGACGAGATCTTCGGGCCCGTGCTCGAGGTGATGCGCACGGACAGCTACGACGAAGCCCTCGGGTTGGTGAACGACAATCCCTACGGGAACGGCACCGCGATCTTCACTCGCGACGGCGGTGCGGCGCGCGCGTTCCAGTTCGATGCGCAGGCGGGCATGGTGGGCGTCAACGTGCCCATCCCCGTGCCGGTGGGCTACTACTCGTTCGGCGGTTGGAAGGATTCCCTGTTCGGCGACAGTCACATGTACGGTCCCGAGGGCGTGAACTTCTACACCAAGGGCAAGGTGGTCACCGCACGCTGGCCCGACCCGGGCACGTCGACCGTCGACCTCGGGTTCCCCCGGACGCGATGAGGAGGGCTCGATGATGGCCAGCGCACAGGAGTTCCTGGAGCGGGAGGCGGCATCCTGGGATGCCTTCGAGGCCCAGGTCGATCGCGTCCCGACGGAGCAGCGCGAGGTGCCGGGTGTCGTGGAGGGATGGTCGGTCAAAGACGTGGTGTGGCACTGCGTCTACTGGGCGCGCTACGCCGCCGATCACGTGGTGATGGAGGGCGATGGCCCGTTCACCGATCCGTTCGCCGCCCACCCCGACGAGTACTGGGACGGCGTGAACGCCGAGATCGCGGAGGCCTCGAGCGCCATGTCCTGGGACGACGTCTGGGAGGGCGCCGCCGACGCTCGAGCCAGCGTCCGTTCCGTGGTCACCAGGCCGGGGTTGCCGTCGGAGCCGATCGACTTCGCCGCCGAGGAGTCCTGGGTCCACTACGACGAACACGCCGAGCACGTGCGGGCGTTCGCCGACGCGCTGGGGTGATCGTCAGCCGCCGGTACGCATGAACCAGATGCGCGGGGCGTCGTCGGATGCGCGCCCGTCGAACACGGTGCGGAACCCGAACCGTTCGTAGTAGGCCACGTTGGCCTCGATCGCGGTTTCGAGGAAGGCGTCCGCGCCGTCGCGTGCCGCGCGTTCCAGTCCGAACCGGATCAGTGCGCTCCCGACCCCCTTGCCTTGCTTCGCGGGGTCGACGCCGAGCACGTCGAGGTACCACACGTCCTCGGACGTATGCGCTTCGATCCACGACCACAGCACGTCGTAGCGAGCGGCGCCGTCGTCGGTGAGCGGCGCGACCAGCTCGCGCGCGGCGGCGTCGCTCTCGAACATCTGATCGGCCATCCCCGGGGGGATCCAGACGGCAAACCCGTCCCCGTCACCCGCCTCCCAGATCAGCTCGAGGTCGACGATCCCGTGGTAGATCGACCCGAAGGTCTGCTCGATGCGCTCGCCGATGTCGTCGCCGGCAGGGAGCAGCGGCCACCGGATCATCGGGTCGTCGGCGAACGCCCGCGCGAGCACGGCCGCCATCGCTGGCAGGCGTTCGCGGGTCACGACCTCGATCGGCACCGTCACGCCGCGCAGCCTATCGCGCACCCGATGTGGCGAGGCTGTGGCGATGCCCGCTTCCGGTTGACCCTCGTGCCGGGCGACCGTAGCGTGATCGTTGCACCGCCGACCAGAGAACTGGAGGCCGCGACGCACACGTCGCGGCCTTTTTCGTTTCTCCGGGTCGGTTCGCCCGACCGCTCGATGCTGTTCGAGCGGGCCATGCCCGGAAGCCCAAGGTCCGGGACAAGTCCGGGAAAGGAGAACGCGCCATGCGACCAACCCTGTCGTTGCTCATGTGGAACACCGAACCCGTTCAGGAGCGGCGCTGCTGCTCCGACGAACCCGTCGGACGCCTCGCCGCTTCCCGGCCTGCAGCCGCGCGGCGCTGGAGCCGCAAGCTCCGCGTCGCGGTCCCGTCTTCGTTCGCCGTGTTCCGGCGCGCGGTGTCCACGCCGGTCGATCCCTCGGTGGCGGTCGGCACCCGTGTGGTCACCACCCGCGGCCGCGAGCTCGGACACATTCGTGAGGTCCTGGTCGCGCTCCCGGCCGGGCGGACGACCTACGCGATCCAGCAGGGCGACCATCAGGTCGCCGAACCCGTGTTGCTGGTACCGCGCGAGGCGTTCCGCCCGGCGCGCGACCACGACGACGTCGCCGTGGTGGACGAACGAGCGGTGCCACCGCTGCGCAAGAGCGCCTAGGCGCTCCTCGACTCGTCGTCGGGGGTCGGTCCGGTCAGTACGACGGCAGACCACCCCTCCGGCCGGCCCCCGGCGACGCCAACGCCTGAGCTAGCGAGGAGTCCTCGGTTCGCCGGCTCGGCCCAGGTCGGTGTAACGGAAGGTGCCCTTCGCGATCCTCAGGCCGACGAACGAGTCGACCTCCGTAACGTCGGGCACCTTGCGGATCTCCTCCTGCATCACGCGCAACAGGTCGTCGCCGTCCTGGGCCACGATCTCCACCAGCACGTCGTACTGACCGGTGCACTCGATCACGTAGACGGCCTCGGGGATCCGGCAGATCGCGTCGATCGACCGGCGGACGTCACGCCCGCCGATCCGTACCCCCAGGTAGGCGAACAGCAACCCCAGCTCATGCGGCTTCACGTCCGTGACGAACCGGATCGCCTCGATCCGCTGCAGCCGGGCCACCCGGGAGCGGATCGTGGCCTCGGCGACGCCCAGCTCATCGGCCACCGACGTGTACGGCCGCCGCCCGTCCTCGGCCAGGGCATCGATGATGCGAAGGTCGAGGTCGTCGAACCGTGGCTCCGGCATGATGTTGCGATTCTCGCAGACGATAGACCCTCTGACTGCGATATCCGTGGCCAGGGAGCCGGTTCTCCGCTATCCGCGCGAACGAACGCGCCCTATCCTTGTCGTATCCGCGACCAACCCCGGAGGACGACCCGCGATGGCCAAGACCGAGCAGGAGATCAAGATCCGCAACGACGAGGTCGAGTGGGAGCCACGGCCCACCCTCGGCAGCGCCGACTACGCGAGCGCCGAGGTCTGGGAGCAGGAGCGCGAGAAGATCTGGTGGGGCGAGTGGGTCTGCGCCGGTCGAACCGAGGAAGTACCGAACCCGGGCGACTACATCGTGCGCGATATCGCCGGCGAATCGGTGTTCATCGTCCGCAACGACGCCGGTGAACTCCGCGCCTTCTACAACGTGTGCAGTCACCGCGGTACGAAGTTCCTCGACGACGCGGACGGCACGCAGAACGTGCGGAAGGCGTTCGTGTGTCCCTACCACGCGTGGACGTTCAACCTGAACGGTCAGTTGATCGGCTCGCCGAACGTGCGGGAGGACGAGCACTTCGACCGATCGGACCACCCGCTCTACGACATCGCGATCGACCACTACGCCGGCTTCCTGTTCGTCAACCTCACCATCGGCGGTCCGAAGGAGACGCTGCTCGAGTCCCTGACCGACGGCGCGGAGTCGATCACCGTGTTCGACCGGTTCAAGATGGACGAGCTCCGCGTGGGCGTGCGCCTGGTCTACGAGGTGAAGGCCAACTGGAAGATCGTGGTCGAGAACTACAACGAGTGCCTGCACTGTCCGCAGGTCCACCCCGAGCTGGTCCAGGTGATCCCGCTGTTCCGGTTCGGCGAGGTGTGGGATGAGGAGATCCCCGACGACGGCAACCGCATGGTGGCCGGCGCGACCTCGTTCACCCGGACCGGCGAGAGCGCGCTGCCGAAGTTCCCGGACCTCGAGCCCGAGGACTACGAGATGTACTACGGCAGCTACCAGTTCCCGAACATGATGCTGAACCTGCACCCGGACTGCGCGATGGTCTACATCGGCTATCCGAAGGGTCCGAACCACACCACCGTGGTGAGCGAGTTCATGTTCCGCCCCGAGACGATCGCCGACCCCGAGCTGTTCAAGCCCGAGCCCACGGTCGAGTTCTGGGACACGATCAGCAAGCAGGACTGGGAGATCTGCGAACGGGCGCAGACCGGTGTCAGCTCGCGCGCCTTCACCCGTGGCGTCTACCCCCGCCAGGACCGGTTCCTCTACTGGTTCAACGAGGAATGGCGTCGGGCGATGGGCCGCCCCACCCTGGGCTGACCATCGCCCGGCGAATCAGCGGGTCAGTTCGGCGTAGATGCGTCCGGTGAGTGCCTGCGTGCTGACGGCGTCGCCGTCCCTGCCCATCACGACCCCGAAATGATCGGCGGCACGCCATAGGCAGATGCCGACGGTCGTGGCGCGGGCCTGGGCCGTAAGACAGTGGTAGTCCGCACCGTCGAAGGAGCCGGTGAGTTCCTGTCCGCTGACGCTGGCACCCGTGTTCGTGACGGCTTCGATGAAGGCGTCGAAGAGCTCGTCGGAACTCTCTCGGGCCGAACCGTTCGCCACGACGACGACGAAGCCGGGCTGGCCATAGAGCCCGACCTGGACATCGACGTCGTAGCGATCACCCTCGGCCTGCATCTGCGATGCGAGGTCATCGACGGCGGCGCTGTGCGCGCGTGCCTGCCCGTCGAGCTGCTCGGGGAGGTCGACCCCACCGCCCCCACCCATCAGGCGAGAGAAGGCGTATGAGATCACGATGGCCACCAGGACACCCGCGAGGACGTGGGCCATGCTGCGCGTCCCCCGGCGAACCGGGGTCGGCGGGGTCAGCGGCGCCGTGGGCGGTGGGAAGGTCGGCCGAACCTGCGTGTGCCCGGGAGCGCTCGGCAGGCCGACACCGGTACCGGCTCTCGCTCCGGCCATCGTCGGGGAGGCGTCGAAGCGCGCATAGCACTGCCAGCAGTGCTGGGCATCCCAAGGGTTGGATGCACCGCACCCCGGGCACTCGCGCCGTTCGACCTCGTCCATGGTTCCACGCACCTCCTGCGCGCGGGCTCGTTCGTTCGGTGCCGGCTCGAAGGCCCGACCCAACGGGTATCGGCATGAAGGAACGGGACCTGAGACATGGGTCCGACGCATGGGGCTGGCCGCCTCGTGTCGGCACACCGGTGCCCGCTAAGCTCACGACCCATGACGATCCCGGAGCAGCTCGCCAACAAGGACCTGTCGGCCGACGTTCTGGAACCGCTCACTGAGCCTCCCGATCGCGCCAGGGTGGTGATCGTAGGCGGCGGCATCATCGGGTCCTCGATCGCCTATCACCTCACGAAGCTGGGGCTCACGGACGTCGTCGTCGTCGAACGCGGCACGCTCACGAACGGCACCACCTGGCACGCGGCGGGCCTCGTCTCGCAGATCCGCGGCAACCACGCACTCACCGAGTTGACCCGCATCAACGCCGCCCTCTACGAGTCGCTCCCGGCCGAGACCGGCATCGAGACGGGGATGCGGCGCAATGGCGCCGTCACGGTGGCGCGGACACCGGGTCGCATGACGGAGTCCCTCTATGGCGTCGCCATGGCCCAGGACTTCGACGTGCCGGCCGAGATCCTGACGCCCGCCGAGTTCGGTGAGCTGTGGCCCGCCGCGGTCACCGACGACCTGGTCGGGGCGGTCAACTTCCCCACCGACGGCACCGTCAACCCGGGCGATGCGGCGCTCGCCCTCGCGAAGGGGGCCAAGGACCGGGGAGCACGGTTCGTGCAGGGCGTCACCGTCACCGGGTTCACGCGCGCGGCCGACGGGGTGCGGGTGACCGGCGTCGAGACCGATCGTGGCACGATCGAAGCCGAAACCGTGGTGCTGGCGGCGGGGCTGTGGACCAGTGAGCTCGCGCGCCTCGCCGGCGCCAGCGTGGCGCTGTACCCGGCCGAGCACGTCTGGGTGATGACCGAACCCGCCGAGGGCGCGCGCGAGGATTCGCCATTCCTGCGTGATCTCGACGGCTACCTGTACATCCGGCACCACCGTGGCAGCTACGTGA
>DATLPI010000153.1:0-16242 GCA_035535815.1 Actinomycetota bacterium
CGATCGTGATCGACCGACAGAAGAACCGGACGATCTCAGCCTCCAAGCGCACGACATTCCCGTTCGACGACGACGCGGCGATCTACAACCCGCTCGTCACCCAGGACATGGCCGCCACGGGCTGGTTCCTCGGCACGCGGAGCGGGATCTCGAACGCGGTTGCTCCGGGTACGCGACCTTCACGTTCACCGGGGGGAGCGGCACCCAGGTCTGCGTCATGGGTGGCCCGGTGGCGTCAGGCACCGCGACGGCCGACGTGTCGCTCGACGGCGTGACGGTCCTGCCGATGACCGAGGACGTCTCCGTCCTGGTGCACAGCCGCATCCAGTGCTACCTGACGGACAACGCGGACCCGCACACCCTGCTCGTCACGGGGACCAGCGCCTCGGCGTTCTGGATCGACGGGTTCTACGTGGTGCCGTAGCTCACACGTCGGTGCGGCTGGCGGGCTCGCTCTCGCCGGCTTCCCAGCGCGCCATCACGAACAGCAGATCGCTCAGGCGGTTCAGGTAGCGGCGAACCAGCGGATTGACCTCGCGCTGCGCGTGCTCCAGGGCCACCACGGCGCGTTCGGCGCGTCGGATCGTGCTGCGTGCCACGTCGATCGAAGCGCTCGCCGGGTTCGCGCCCGGCACGATGAACACTGCGGGAAGCGGACGTTGGGCCACGAGCTCGTCGATCCGCTGTTCCAGGCGCTGCACCATCGCCTCGTCCACCAGGGAGATGCCTTCTTTGAGCTTGCGGCGTTCCTTTGGATTGGTGGCCAGGTCGGCCCCCACCACGAACAGCTCCCGCTGCAGGGTGAGCAGGTCGGCGGCCATGACTTCGTCGGCGGTGAGCGAGCGAGCCAGGCCAAGCACGGCGACCGCCTCGTCGGTGGTGCCGTACGCCTCCGTGACCAGGTCGTCTTTCGGCACCCGCCCCCCGTAGAGCAGGCCGGTGGTGCCGTCGTCGCCGGTCCTGGTGTAGATGCGGGGCATGGGCCGCTAGCATAGGGCGCATCCAGGTCGCCGCATCCCAGCACATCGGCGGCGGCCAGAGAGGGAGGCACCAGCATGGCCGAACACATGAGCGGGAACTTCGGGAGCGTCGCCACCGCCATGATCACGCCGTTCCGCGACGACCACGGGGTCGATCTGGACGGCGCCCAGGAACTCGCCGCATGGCTCGTCGAACACGGCACCGATGCGGTCGTGGTCGCCGGGTCAACGGGCGAGTCGCCCACGTTGACCCACAAGGAGAAGGCGCAGCTCTTCGCCGCCGTGGGGGAGGCGATCCGTGGGCGAGGCAAGCTGATCTGCGGCACGGGCACCTACTCCACGGCCGAGACCCTGGAGCTCACCCAGGCCGCCGAGGACGCCGGCGCCGACGGCCTGCTCGTGGTGACCCCGTACTACAACAAGCCGCCACAGCGAGGGCTGATCGCCCACTTCGAGCACATCGCCGACGCCACCGAACTGCCGATGATCCTGTACAACATCCCCGGCCGGACCGCCACGCGGATCGAGCACGAAACGCTGATCGAGCTCGCGCAGCGGCCCAACATCGTGGCGGTGAAGGACTCCACCGGTGACTTCCAGGCGGTGAGCAAGCTGATCGCGGAGGCCCCCGCAGGGTTCGAGGTCTACTCCGGGGACGACTGGGCGACGTTCGGGTACGTGTGCCTGGGCGCCGTGGGCGTGGTGAGCGTGGCCGCCCACCTCGTGGGTGAGCAGATCCGCCAGATGATCGACCTGATCCACACCGGCGACGTTCCCGCGGCCCGCAAGATCCATGAGGCGCTCTCGCCGCTCTACAACGCCTTGTTCGTCACCTCCAACCCCATCCCGGTGAAGGCCGCGCTCGAGATGCAAGGGCGCCCGGCCGGTCCCACGCGGCTACCGCTGGTGCCCGCCACGGCCGAGGAACGCGAGCGCGTGCGCAAGGCACTGGAGGACGCCGGTCTCCTCTGACCCGAACCCCTGTCGCGTCGTCTTCCTCGGAGGTGTCGGGGAGGTCGGTCGCAACATGGCGTGCGTCGAGGTCGACGGCCGCATCCTCATCGTCGACGTCGGTCTGTCGTTCCCCTCGGGGGACATGCCCGGCATCGACCTGGTGCTTCCCGACTTCGACTACGTTCGCAAGAACGTCGACCGCGTCGAAGCCGTCGTGCTCACCCACGGTCACGAAGACCACATCGGGGCGTTGCCGTACCTGCTCCGGGAGTTCGAACATCTGCCGATCTACGGCACGCCCTTCACGCTCGAACTGTTGAAGGGCAAGCTCGAGGAGCACGGCGTCACCGACCGGGCCGACCTGCACGTCGTCACCCCCGGCGAAGGTGCCACCGCCGGCCCGTTCTCGATGCGCTTCCTGCGTGTGACGCATTCGATCCCCGACGGCATGGCCGTGGCGATCGATACGCCGTTCGGCACGATCCTGCACACGGGCGACTTCAAGATCGACCAGACGCCGCTCGACGGCCGGCCCACCGACCTGCACGGTCTCGCCGAGGAGGCCAGCGGCACCGGCGTGCACCTGCTCCTGTCCGACTCCACGAACGCGGAGGAGGCCGGCTACACCTCGAGCGAGCAGAGCGTGGGTCCGGTGCTGCAGCGCATCGTGGCCAACGCCCCCGAGATCGTCGTGGCGGCCTGTTTCTCCAGCCACATCCACCGTATCCAGCAGATCGTGAACGCCGCCGTCTCCAACGAGCGCGTCGTGGCCTTCCTGGGCCGGTCCATGCACAACTCGGTGCGCGCGGCCCGACTCCTGGGGCTCTTGCATGTCGACGACCGCGACGTGGTCGACATCGAAGAGGTCAAGAACCTCGACCCCGGCCGGGTCGTCGTGATCTGCACCGGATCACAAGGCGAACCCTTCAGCGCGCTCTCGCTGATGGCTCAGCGACAGCACAAGTGGGTCAAGCTCAAGGAGGGCGACACGGTGGTGTTGTCCTCGTCGTTGATCCCGGGTAACGAACCGGCGATCCATCGCGTGGTCGACGCCGTGTACCGAACCGGCGCCGACGTCTACCACATGCCCGCCGACCCGGTGCACGCCAGCGGCCATGCCGCCGCCGAAGAGCTCCGACTGATGCTCTCCCTGGTGCGTCCGCGCTGGTTCATCCCCGTACACGGTGAGCGCCGGCACCTTCAGCACCACGCCAGGCTCGCCGAAGAGGTCGGCATCCCCGAAGACCACGTGATCATCTGCGAGGACGGCGACGTCGTCGACGTGGGGGAGCGGCTCGAGATCGTCGAGCGCGTCCAGGCCGGGATGACCTTCGTCGACGGCCTCGGCATCGGCGATGTGGGCGGCGAGGTCCTGCGCGACCGGCGGAAGCTCGCCGGTGACGGCGTGGTCGTCGTGGTGGTCACGGTCGACTCCCAGACGGGCGAGCTCGTGAGCGGCCCGGACATCGTGAACCGCGGCTTCGTCTACGAAGAGACCTCCCAGGGGATCCTCGACGAGGCGCGTGAGCGCGTGGTGGATGCGATCGCCGAATCTTCCGACGCCAAGGTGATCGACCCGTCCGCCCTCCAGCAGGACATCCGCCGGGTGCTCGGGCGCTATTTCAACGAAGCCACGCAGCGCAAGCCCGTGATCCTCCCGGTCGTGATGGAGGTCTGAGGATGGTTGCAGCGTCGCCGCAACCCGTCATGCTTATGGGCTATGGCGACGAAGACTTCCCCTTCTTCGCGACGCACCGCGTCGCGCACGTCCGCATCCCGTAAGGCTTCTTCGAGCGGTCGCAAGGCCGCCTCCAGGAAGAAGCCGGCGCCCAAGAGGCCGGCTGCCAAGAAGAAGCCGGCACGCGCCTCCACACGGCAGATCCTGTCGCCGTTCGCGCGTGATGCCGTCGGGATCGCGTTGGTGGTGTTCGCGGGCCTCGCGGTCCTGTCGGTCTGGTTCGACCTCGCGGGACCCATGGGCCAGGCGATGACCGACCTGTTGCAGAGCGGCTTCGGCCTTTTCGCCGTGGCGATCCCGGTGATCGGCGTGTTCTGGGGATTCGTCCTCCTGCGCGATGTCGCACCCGAGGACCGCGTTCGCATGTTCATCGGGTTCGGTCTGCTGACGGTCGGCATGTTGGGCATGCTCTCGATCGTGCGAGGCAACCCTGGAGTGTTCGCCCCCCTCGAAGACACGAAACGTGCGGCCGGTCTGGGTGATGCCGGCGGTTTCATCGGCGCGATCGGGGCCGGTCCGCTCTCGAAGGTGGTCTCTCCCTACGGCGCCTTCGTGATCGATGCGGGCCTGGCAGCGATCGGCCTGCTCATCTTCACTGGTACGTCGTTCGCCGAGGCCAAGCAGAAGGTGTCGGACTTCCGCTCGAGCCTGGTCGAGAAGGACGAGGTCGCCAAGACGGCCAAGGAAGCGAAAGCCGCGGCCAAGGCCGAGAAGGTTGCCGCCCGCGAAGCCCAGGCCGCGCCTGCCGATGCGCCCGCCAAGCCCAAGGTGGCCAAGAAGCGCGCGAAATTCATGGAAGCCATGGGCCTGGTCGAAGAGCCCGTCGTCGTGGTGCCCGAGTCCCCCCAGGTGCTGCCGCTCGATGAGCCGGCCGCCGCTGAGGGACCGGGGGTCCCGGCGAAGAAGGAGCCCAAGCCACGCACGGTCACCACCGCCGCGGGTCCGTACGAACTGCCCTCGCTCGATCTGCTGCGCACCGCGCCGCCCTCCACCAACGACGGTGTTCACGAGACCGGCGTGATGGAAGCGCTCACGCACACGCTCACGACGTTCGGGGTGGACGCGAAAGTCGTGGACTCCCACCGCGGACCTACGGTCACGATGTATGAGGTGGAGGTCGCCTCCGGCACCAAGGTGAACAAGGTCCTGAATCTGTCCAGCGACATCGCCTACGCGCTGGCCACGCCCGACGTGCGCATCATCGCGCCCATCCCGGGTCGTTCGGCGATCGGCATCGAGGTGCCCAACAAGCACCGCGACTTCGTGATGCTGGGCGACATCCTGCGATCGAAGGCGGCGAAAGCGGCCACCCACCCCTTGCAGGTGGCCCTGGGCAAGGACATCCACGGCGAATCCCAGATGGTGAACCTCGCCACCATGCCGCACGTGCTGATCGCCGGCGCCACCGGCGCGGGCAAGTCCAGCCTGGTGAACAGCTTCATCACCTCGATCCTGATGCGGACCACGCCAGAGGACGTGCGGCTCGTGCTGATCGATCCCAAGCGCGTGGAGCTCAGCCACTTCGCCGAGGTACCGCACCTGTTGAGTCCGGTGATCGTGCATCCCAAGCGGGCCACCGAGGCGTTGGAATGGATCGTGCGCGAGATGGAGATGCGTTACGAGATGCTCGCCACGGTCGGCGTCCGCGACATCGACGGGTACGAGGAGGGATTGGCGGACGGCACCCTTCGCCTGCCCGTCGGCTACGAGCACAAGTACGAGCATCTGCCGTACATCGTCGTGGTGATCGACGAGCTCGCCGACCTGATGATGGTGGCCCCGCGCGCGGTCGAGGACGCGATCTGCCGGATCGCGCAGATGGCGCGCGCCGTCGGCATCCACCTCGTGGTCGCCACCCAGCGTCCGAGCGTCGACGTCGTGACCGGTCTCATCAAGGCGAACATCCCCAGCCGGATCGCGCTCATGACCTCGAGCCAGGCCGACTCCCGCGTGGTCCTGGACCAGAACGGCGCCGAGAAGCTGGTGGGCCACGGGGACATGCTGTTCGCTCCCGCCAACGCCTCGAAGCCGGTGCGTCTGCAGGGCGCATGGGTCACCGAGGCCGAGATCCACGGCATCTCGGCGTTCATCCGCGGCCAGCGCGAAGTGGTCTACGAGCAGCACATCGAAGGTCTGGGCATCCCGCCGACCGAGGCCGAACTCAGCGCCGGCGGGGGAGCGGGCGGCCTCGGAGACACGGACGAGGAGCTGGTGAACCAGGCCGCCGAGCTGATCATCCGCTCCCAGCTGGGATCGACCTCGATGCTGCAACGCAAGTTGAAGGTCGGCTTCGCGCGCGCCGGCCGCCTCATGGACCTGCTGGAGGAGCAGGGCGTGGTGGGTCCGTCGCAGGGCTCGAAGGCCCGGGACGTGCTCATCACCTGGGACGAGTGGGAAGAACGCCGCAGCGCCTAGGCCGCTACAGAGCCCCGACGCGGCGCGCGACCTGGAACAGCGTGTCGGCGTGCTGCTGGGGATCGATCATGAACCGGCCCGCCATGCCCACCTGGCCCTGCCAGTAGCTGTAGACCTTCTCGGCGTCCCAGCCACGTTCCAGCGAGCCCCGGTAGCTCCGCACCATCTCGCTGCCGGCCCAGATGCCGTCGGGGGCCACGATGAACCCTCCGCGTGCGCCGTCGATGGAGACCCAGAACGCCCCCACCAGGCCCCAGCGGTTGTCGTCGAGCTGGCCGGACACCAACAGGAACTTGACCGGCCCCTCCGACAAACTCTGCGGCGCGGAGATGCGCTCTCGGATCGAGGCCAGTGGCGAGTGTTCCCAGGTGTCATTCACGTCTGCAGGCTCCATCATCGGTGTCTTCCCTCCCCCTCGCACCGCAGCCTAGTCCCCCGTCCGGGGGCCAGACAGTGGCCGGAAGTCGCTACCTTCGGGACCCTCGGCCTAGGTCGCGGGGCGTTGCGTCCCGGCGCGTTCGCCGAGGTCTTCGACGGTGATCGCCCACTGTTCGTGGTCGCGCCACTGCCCGCCGATCATCAGATACCGAGGCGAGAAGCCCTCTCGACGGAACCCGGATCCTCGGACCAAGGCGATGGAGGCCTCGTTCCCTGGCTGGATGTTGGCCTGGATCCGGTGCAGTCCCAACCGCCCGAACGCCAGGTCCAACACCAGTCCCATACCCTCACGCATCAACCCCGTGCCGGCGTGCGGGGTGAAGGCGTAATAGCCGAGGTAGGCGTTGCGGAACGGTCCGTAGAAGATCTGCGAGAGGTTGTAGCTGCCGGCCAGCGCGCCGTCGTCGTTCCGGCAGACGAAGAGCCGCTGCTGGTCGGCGAGGTCGGCCGAGGCGAACCATCCGTCGATCAGCTCATCCTCCAGGCGCACGTCCACCCACGGGTGCAGCAGGGCGCGACTGCGCTCGAGCGCCGCCACGTACTCGGAACGGTCGGCGGGAACCGGGTGACGAAGGTGTACACGAGGGCCACGCACCAACGTGGGATCGTTCACACGTGTGGGGCGTCGGCGCGCGCTCGCGCATCGGCGATGACGCGTTCGGCCGACGCCCGGTCCTCGAACCCGTCGGTGGAGACCTTGTGGCCTTCCAGGTCCTTGTACACCTGGAAGAAGTGCTCGATCTCGTTGAGCATGGGCAGCGGCATCCCACCCAGGTCGCCGACATGCGACCACATCGGATCGCTGAGCGGGACGCACAGGATCTTCTCGTCCTCGCCCTTCTCGTCGGTCATGCGGAACAATCCGATCGGGCGCACCTTGATGCGGCAGCTGGGGAACGTGGGCTCACCCACGAACACGAGCGCGTCGAGGGGATCGCCGTCGCCGCCCAGGGTCCCTTCGATGAACCCGTAGTCGGCGGGGTATTGCATCGACGTGAACAGCATGCGGTCGAGCCAGATCTCGCCGGTCTCGTGATCCATCTCGTACTTGTTGCGCGAGCCCTTTGGGATCTCGACGATGACCGTCAGGGTGCCGTCGCTCATGCCGGAAGTCTAGCGGCGGGAGCGCGGGTATCATCCCGAGCGACCCCATGGCCGGAAGATCCACGCAGGACTCGATCGGGGTCGGCCCCGCGCTCGAGAAGGCGCGACGGATCCGGGGGCTCACCCTGGAAGAAGCCGCGCGCGACACCAAGCTTCGGGTCGACCAGCTGACGGCGCTCGAACTCGAAGACTTCGACGCCCTCCCCGGCGACGCCTTCGTCCGCGGGGCGCTCCGAACCTATGCGCAGTACCTGGGGCTTGACCCGGACAAGGTCACCGCGATCTACGACCACCACGCCGATGAGCCACAGGCGCCACCGCCTCCCGGCAAGATGGGCCGGGTCGAACAGGCGATCGCCGCCACGCGGATCCGCGACAACCATCGGCTGCTCCTGTTCGCGGCGGTGTTCGTCGTCGTCGTGCTCCTGATCTTCGGTCTGGTCTCTCGCGATCATTCATCGCCCCCGCAGGCCACGATCTCGGCCCCGGCGCCGACGTTGTCCGCCTCGTCGGCGCCGGCGAGCACGATCGAGGCGGTCCTCGTTGCTCTGCGTCCCGTGGCCGTGTCGGTGGAGGTGGACGGCGCCGTCGAGGACCATCCGATGGCCGAGGGCGAGACCTTGTCGTTCTCCGCCTTGGATTCCCTGAAGCTCACGGTGGCGGACGGCGGGGCCGTGCAGATCACGGTCAACGGCCGTGATCTCGGCGCGCCGGGCGAACCGGGCCAACCGTGGAGCGACACGTTCACGTTCGACGTGAACGAGGGGAGCGGCGAACCCTCGCCGACCGCCTCGCCGTGAGCACCACCGTCAAGGCGGAACTCGTGGGCGTCGGCACCGAGTTGTTGCTCGGTCAGATCGCCAACACCAATGCGAAGTGGATGGGGGAGCGGCTCGCCGAGATCGGAGTCGACGTGCTCTACCACCAGGTCGTCGGGGACAACGCCGACCGCATCGCGGAGGTGCTCCGCCTGGCGTGCTCCCGTGCCGACGCCGTGCTGGTGACCGGCGGCCTCGGTCCCACCGAGGATGACATCACCCGGGACGTCCTGGCCGACCTGTTGGGTACGCCCATGATGCGGGTTCCCGAGATCGAGACGTATCTGCGGGAGCGCTTCGCGGGGTTCGGCAGCGGCGACATGCCGGCCAACAACCTGCGGCAGGCCGACGTGCCTGAGGGCGCCCGGTTCATCATGCCCGAACGGGGGACTGCCCCCGGCCTGATCGCCGACGTGGAGGGGGCCACCGTCTACGCGATGCCCGGCGTGCCGGCCGAGATGGTGGAGATGATGGAGTCCACGATCCTGCCCGAGCTCGCATCACGCGTGGGTACGGCGGTGCTGCGCTCGCACACGCTCCGATGCACCGGGATCGGAGAGTCGCGGGTCGCCGAGGTGCTGCACGACCTGTTCGAGGCCTCGGCGAACCCGAGCCTGGCCTACCTCGCGTCCGCCGGCGAGGTGAAGGTTCGGCTCACGGCCAAGGGCGACACGGTCGATGCCGCAGAGGCGCTGATCGAGCCGCTCGCCGCCCAGGTCCGCGCGCGCTTGGGCGACGTGGTGTTCACCGAAGCGGACGAAGGCCTCGAGCAGACGGTGATGCGGCTCCTGCGCGAGACCGGTCGCGCCATCGCGTGCGCCGAGTCCCTCACCGGCGGCAGCGTGGCCGCGCGACTGACCCGGGCTGAGGGCGCCTCGGCCTCGTTCGTGGGTTCGGCGGTCGTGTACACGGCCGAAGCGAAGCAGCGGGTCCTCGGCGTGTCCCGGGAGACGATCGACGGTCCCGGTGTGGTGAGCGAGGCATGTGCGCGCGAGATGGCCGCCGGTGCCCGCGCGCTCTACGGCACCGACGTGGCGATCTCGCTCACCGGCGCGGCGGGGCCCGAACCGCACGGCGGCGCCGAACCCGGCACCGTGTGGATCGCCCTCGACGCGGCCGACGTCCGGCACGCGCGTGGGTACCGCTCCACCGGTGATCGCGACCGCGTGCGGCGATGGGCCGAGCAAGCGGCGCTCGATCTGGTTCGCCGATACCTCGACGGCAGCGAGCTCCCAACCTCCGACCGCTTGATCTGAGCCGAGGATGGCCGATCATGCGACGCGTGGGGACGGCCGGCTCCGCCTCTTCGTTGGGGTCGGGCTCCCCGATCGGGTCGCGATGGAGGCCGCGGATGCGACGGCCTCGCTCCGCGCCCGCTACCCCGATGCCAGATGGGTGCCGGTGGAGAGCCTGCACGTCACGTTGGCGTTCCTCGGGCCCGTCGCCAGGGCGCAGCGCCCGTGGATCGAGGACCGTATCCGGGAGGTGGCATCCACCACCGAGGCCTTCCCAACCGCGATCACCGGCGTCGGAGGATTCCCCTCGATGGCCGGAGCGCGCGTGCTCTGGCTGGGTCTCGATGACCCCGAGGACCGATCCGGCGACCTCGCGCGCGCGGTGCAGCAGGCCCTGTCCCCGACGTTCCCCGTGGAGTCGCGTCCCTTCACCCCGCACATCACCGTGGCGCGCTCAGCGCGTTCGCTCGATCTGCGCGACCCGGGCGATGTTTCCCCAGCGGGAGAGCGCTTCGACGTGGACGGGATCTCGTTGTTCCGAAGCCATCTCGGCCGGCCCGAGCCGCGGTACGAGGAACTCACGGCCTTTCCGTTCCGGAGCCCCTTCCCCGGCGCCTCCCCCGAAAGCTAGAAAGTCTCGGCCTCGGTGCTTGCGACCGAACATCTGTTCGAGTAGCGTTCGAGGCCGATACGGCCCTTCCAGGGGTCGCCACCGCACCGCGAATGACAGGGGTGTAAGTTATGTCAGACCCTCTCGTTAGCTTCCCAAGTCCGTCAGGGAAGCCGGTCGATCGGAACCTCTTCTCCGAACGACCCCGGGGTCAGAAGGAGGCCATGGTGGACCGGGACAAGATGCTCGACGTCACGCTCCAGCAGATCGAGAAGCAGTTCGGCAAAGGCGCCGTCATGAAACTGGGCGAACACCCCGCGGGAGCCGGCGTCACGGTCATCCCCACGGGGTCGCTGGCCCTGGACCTCGCGCTCGGTGTAGGCGGCATCCCGCGCGGGCGCGTGGTGGAGATCTTCGGACCCGAGGGTTCGGGCAAGACGACGGTCAGCCTGCACATCATCGCCGAGGCCCAGGCCAACGGTGGCATCGCCGCCTTCGTCGACGCCGAACACGCGCTTGACCCCACCTACGCGCGTGAGCTCGGGGTCAACATCGACGAACTGCTCGTGTCCCAGCCGGATTCGGGCGAGCAGGCGCTCGAGATCGCCGACATGCTCGTGCGATCCGCCGCCCTCGATCTCGTGGTCATCGACTCGGTGGCCGCCCTGGTGCCTCGGGCCGAGATCGAAGGCGAGATGGGCGATACCCACGTGGGTCTGCAGGCCCGGCTCATGAGTCAGGCCATGCGCAAGCTCTCGGGGTCGTTGTCCAAGTTCGACACCACCGCGATCTTCATCAACCAGCTCCGCGAGAAGATCGGCGTGATGTTCGGCTCACCCGAGACCACGCCAGGTGGCCGTGCGCTCAAGTTCTACTCCTCGGTGCGGCTCGACGTCCGCAAGATCGAGAACCTCAAGGACGGCACCGAGGTCGTGGGCTCCCGCACCCGCGTGAAGGTGGTCAAGAACAAGGTGGCCCCGCCGTTCCGCCAGTGCGAGTTCGACATCATGTACGGCAAGGGGATCTCCAAGGAGGGCTCACTCATCGATGTGGGTGTCGACCTCGAGATCATCAAGAAGGCGGGTGCCTGGTTCACCTACGAGGGTGAGCAGCTCGGGCAGGGCCGTGAGAACGCCCGTGCGTTCCTAGCCGAGCACATCGACATCCGCGACGAGATCGAACGCAAGGTGCGCGAAGCCACCGGGATCTCGGCCTTCGGCGCGGAGGGTGAGGAGACCCCGATCGAGATCGTTCCCGATGTCGTCCTCGACGAAGACACACCGTCCGAGGGCAAATCCAAGGCCAAGACCGGCGCCCAGGCCTGAGGACAACCATGGGTTCCGCCCGCTCCGCCCGGCGTGAGCCGAAGAACCCGAAGTCATGCCATGAGCGCGCGCTCGGGCTCCTGGCGGTGCGTCCGCGCAGCCGCCGGGAGCTCGAACGGCGCCTCCTCCAGGCCGGGTTCGACGCCGAGGAGGTCGACGACGCCCTGGGCCGGCTCGAACGCGTGGGATTGATCGATGACGTCGCCTTCGCCCGGCAGATGGCCGACTATCAGTTCGGCTCGCGAAAGGCCGGTCGCCGGGCGGTGACCGGGGCGCTCCTGGAGAAGGGCGTCGCTCCCGATGTCGTCGCGCAGGTCCTCGAAGATCCCGCCCAGGACGAGGAGGCTCGCGCCCTGGAGCTGGCCTCGTCGAAAGCCCTGCGCATGGGCGCGATCGAGCCGGCGAAGGCGTTCAACCGGCTCACGGGACTCCTGGTCCGGCGAGGCTACGGTCACGAGATCGCCAGGAACGCGGCCCGCAGGGCCCTGAGCCTCGACGCGGACGACTAGGCCTTCCGGACCTTGTCTTCCGTGTGGTCACGGCCGTAGCATCGTGGCCACGAGAGGAACACACCGGAAACCACGTTCAACGACGATCGAACCTGTGAGCGAGTCCTGACCTTGACCCCGACCCGACCGATGACGGAGCACGAACGGCGAACGCCCGGATAGGGCCCTCGCCTCGCACACTCGCGCCCAGCGCTTCCCGACAGCGAACGCGGCCCGGACGGGCCTCTCCCGAACATGCATAGCCGTCTTGCGGCCCGTGTTTCGGCCGCGCATCGGGAGGCACACCATGATCGCTTTCTTGACCGGGATCGTCGGCCTGGTGCTCGGGTTCGGCGCCGGATTCCTCTACCGCAAGTCCGTCGCCGCCTCGAACGCCATGAGCATCGAAGCCCGCGCTCAGCAGCTCTTGCTCGACACCCAGCGCGACGCGGACTCGGCCGCCAAGCGAACGGTCCAGGACGCCAAGGACGAAGCCTCGGCGATGCGCCGGGAGGGCGAGGAGGACCTCCGGGGGCGGCGCGATGAACTCGCGCGTCAGGAACGCCGCATGACCGAGGAGCAGGAAGAGCTGCGTGTCAAAGCGGGCCGCATCGAGGCTCGGGCCACCGAGCTGGAGGAGCGCGACGAGAAGCTCACCTATGTCCGCACCCAGCTCGAGAAGGCGACGGACCTGCACCGCGCCCAGCTCGAGAAGATCGCCGGCATGACGTCCCTGGAGGCCCGGGACCATCTCACGGGCCAGGTGATCGCCGAGGCGAAACGGGTCGCCATGTCGCAGGTCCGGGAGATCGAGCAACGCGCTCGTGAGGAGGGGGAGGAGCGGGCGCGCAAGATCGTCACGATCGCGATCCAGCGGGTGGCATCAGAGCAGACCGCGGAATCCACGGTCAGCGTGTTCGCGCTGCCGAGCGAAGACATGAAGGGCCGAATCATCGGCCGCGAGGGGCGCAACATCCGGGCGTTCGAGGCCACCACCGGCGTGAACCTCATCATCGACGACACGCCCGAGGCGGTGGTCCTGAGCTGCTTCGACCCGGTTCGCCGCGAGGCGGCACGGATGACCCTGGGGAAGCTGGTCGAAGACGGACGTATCCACCCCGCGCGGATCGAGGAGATCCACGAGCGATCCCTGCGCGAGCTCGAAGAGCAGATCAAGCGCGCCGGCGAGGACGCCGTAGCCGAGGTCGGGATCACCGACATCCACCCCGAGTTGATCAAGCTGTTGGGACGGCTGCAGTACCGGACGTCCTACGGGCAGAACGTCCTGCGGCACCTGGTCGAGTCCGCCTACATCGCCAGCGCCCTGGCCGCCGAGATCGGTCTCGACCCCACGGTGGTCAAGCGTGGCGCCTTCCTGCACGACGTCGGCAAGGCGGTGACCCATGAGGTCGAGGGCAGCCACGCCATCATCGGCGCCGAGATCGCGCGCCGGTTGGGCGAGGCCCCCGAGGTCGTGCACTGCATCGAGTCGCACCACGGCGAGGTGGAGCAGCACACGATCGATGCCGTCCTGGCGCAGATCGCCGACGGGATCAGCGGCGGACGTCCCGGCGCCCGTCGGGAGTCACTCGAGACCTACGTGAAGCGCCTGGAGCGCCTCGAGGAGATCTGCACGGCCCACCCCGGCGTGGTGAAGACCTTCGCGATGCAGGCGGGGCGAGAGGTCCGCGTCATGGTCCAACCCGACGACGTCGACGACCTGCAGGCGCAGGTGATCGCCCGCGATATCGCCAAGCAGGTCGAGGAGGAGCTGCAGTACCCGGGTCAGATCCGCATCACGGTGGTGCGGGAGACCAGAGCGATCGAGTTCGCGAAGTAGGGCTCAGCGCCACTCGTCGGCGTCGCTGCCGCCGCTCGACGGGGTGCGGGCGGAGACGGACGGTCGCGGATCGACGGACGGAGCCACCTCGAGCGGCACGTCATCGAGCGCGTCGGCATCGACGCCTGCCTTCGCAGCCAGCAGATCTGCCTCGGCCTTCCGGCGGAGGTCCTCCTCCGTGCGGAGCTTGGCGAGGAGTTGACTGACCTGGTCACGGAGCGCCGGCATCTCGTCGGATGCGGCCTCGGGCGGCGCGACGAAGAGGCCGCCGCTTTCCTTCGCGTACTTCAGGGCTGCCTCGGAGGCCTCCGCCGCGGCGTAGGCCCGTCGTGCTCGCATCTCGGTCTGTTCCAAGCGGGCTCGAAGTTGCTGCAGCTCGGCCTGCACGTCGCCGTCGTCGGCTGAGGCCGCGGTCGCGTCGCCCGCGTCGCCTGCCGCGGCGGGAACCGCCTCCTCGCGAGCCTGGAGGGCAGCGGCGGCTTCGGCCGCCTCCACCTTCGCCTGCTCCAGTGCCTCACGGGTATGCTCGGCCTCCGCACGCGCGGAGGCCGCTTCCTCGCGGGCGGTGTCCGCCTCGGTTCGCGCCGCTTCCAGCTCGGCACGAACGGTGGCGTCTGACTCCTCGCGGGCCATCGCGGTGGCTTCGGTGCGGGTGGCCTCGATCTCCTGGCGTGCGCTCTCTGCCTCTTGGCGTGCGCTCTCGGCCTCCTGCTGTGCGGCCTCGATCTGCTCGTGCATCGCCGATGCCTCGGTCTTCGAGGAAGCGAGTTCCGTGTGTGCTGCCTCGAGGTCGGAGCGGGCGGCTTCCAGTTGCGCCGTCAGGCCCGAAACCTCATCGGCGACGGACGAAGTAGATGCGATCGTCGAGTCGCGTTCCGCCGTGACCGTATCCAGCTGGGACTGCAGGTCCTTGACGACCTCGAGGGCCGATGCGTGCTCGGCTGCGAGTCCGTCCACCTTGAGTTCGGCTTCGTCGGCGCGTGCGCGCGCGGCGGCCATGAGCTCCTCGGCCTGGCGGTTGCGTTCCCGATCCTCGGCCCGTGCCTGCTCGAGCCGCGCCCGCTCCTCCTCCGCGTCCTTCAGCCCGTCGAGCTCCGTCCGGGCCGAGTTCAGGGAATCCGTGGCGCTGGTGAGCTGCGAACGGGTGGCGTCCAGCTCGGCACGGCTGGCTTCGAGTTCCGCCTGGCTGGCCTCGAGGTCCGACCGAGCGGTTTCGAGCTCCGCCATCGCACGGCCGGCGTCGGTGGTGGCGACGGCGAGCGCCTCGTCCTTGAGGGAGAGCTCCTCGCGGGCCTGCTCCAGCGATGCGTCCGAGGCGACGGCGCGTTGCTCCGCGGTCTCGAACGAGGCTTGGAGCGTCGCCATGGTGGCCTCGGCCTCCTGAGCACGGGCCTCGAGTGAGGCGACCCGCTCGGTGGACTCGACGGTCTCACGCAGATGGGCGTCGAGCTGTGACCGGAGCTCGGTGGCCTCCTGCTCGGTGGTGACGTGCGTTTCCTGCAGCGAGGCGAGCGCGCTCTCGAGGTCGGCGGTGGCGGCGGACGCCTGGGCCGCCTCGGCCTGGAGCTGTGACACGGCGGCGCGCGCTTCCTCCAAGGCCCCAACCTGTTCGGTTGCGGCTCGCGCCGCCTCGAACGCGTACGCCTCGAACTCCAGGACGGCCATCGACGCCTTGGCGCCTTGCTCGGCGGCGGCGTCGAGCTCGGCGATGCACGCGGATGCCTCGTCGAGCTTCTCACGCAGGGTGTCGATCTCGGTCGAAAGGGAGGCTCGAGCGTGCTCGGCCTCGTCGGCCGATGCCTTCGACGCCTCGACCTCGGTCTGGAGTGCTTCGATCCGGGCCCGGGTGTCGGTGAGCTCGGTCTCGAGTTCGAGCTCACGGAATTCCAGTTCCTCGCGTCGTGCCGTATCGGCTTCGCGCTGCGCGTGGAGGTCCCGGAGCTCGTTGCGCAGCCCATCGGCGGCCTCGGCGGCTTCGGTGAGACCGAGGTCGCGGTCGGCGACGCGCTGCTGGAGCTCGTGCTCGATGGCGTCGAGCGCATCGATCCTGGCTTGCTGCTCCTGCTGGACCTCGAGCAATCGCACGAGCTCGGATCGGGCGCCGTCCCGTTCCAGGATCGTGACCTCCACTGCATCCGTGAGGTCGCCGATCTGCTGTTCGAGCGCCTCGCGTTGGTTCGTGGCGCGGACGGCTTCATCCCGGACCAGCTGAAGGTCGGCCTCCCGTGCCGAAACCTCGGCGCGCGCATCCTCGAGATCTGTCTCGAACGTCTCGATGCGGGCGTGGAGGTGTTCTG
>DATLPI010000154.1:0-13136 GCA_035535815.1 Actinomycetota bacterium
ACAGGGTGCGGCCGTGGTGCGCTCGGTCACCGACCTGGTGCCGAGGGCCGGCATCGTGCTGGGTTCGGGGCTGGGACCCGCCCTCGGCGAGGATCTCGAGGAGGTCGCGAGCTTCGCCTACACCGACCTGCCCGGGTTCCCACCCCCTGGGGTCCCGGGCCACGAGGGCAAACTCGTGCTGGGGCGGATCGCCGGGGTGCCGGTCGCCGGCTTCTTCGGACGCGTCCACTTCTACGAGGGACACGGGATGGATGCCTCCGCCCTGCTTCCCCGACTGGCCAAGGAGCTCGGGGCCGACACGATGGTGGTGACGGCCGCGGTGGGCGGCGTCGTTCCGGGGCTCGCGGCGGGAACGGTGGTGGTGCTGCGCGACCACCTCAACATGATGGGGGAGTCCCCGCTGCGCGGGTGGCGGGCGCCCGACGGTATGCCCGCGTTCATCAGCACGACGGACGTCTACGACGCCGGTCTGCGCACCCTGGCGCTCGAACGCGCCGCGGCGCTCGGGATCACCGCGGCCGAGGGTGTCTACGCGGCGATGAGCGGACCCGCCTATGAGACGCCCACCGAGGTGGGGTTCCTGCAGCAGGCGGGCGCCACCGTGGTCGGTATGTCGATGGTGCCCGAGTCGTTGCCGTCGCGTGCCCTGGACATGCGGGTGCTGGGTTTGTGCTCCCTGACGAACGCGTTCGGCGAACATGTCGAGCACGAGGAGGTCGTGCGGGTCTCGAACGAGACCGCGGTGTCGGTGGGGCGGCTGCTGGTCGACCTGCTGCCGCAGATGTGACGATGTGGGTGAAGGGAAGGAACTGACGATGACGAACGATGTACGGGACATGGGGCTGGCACAGGCCGGCCGGGAACGGATCGAGTGGGCCGGGGCGGAGATGCCCGTGCTGGCGCTGATCCAGGAGCGCTTCGAGAAAGAGCAGCCGCTGGCCGGGATCCGCATCGGGGCGTGCCTGCACGTGACCACCGAGACGGCCAACCTCATGATCGCGCTGAAGGCCGGCGGCGCCGAGGTGGCCCTGTGCGCGTCCAACCCGCTGTCCACGCAGGACGACGTGGCGGCCGCGCTGGTCGAGGCCGGGATCGACACCTACGCGATCAAGGGTGAGGACACGGATACGTTCTTCAAGCACATCAACGCCGTGCTCGACATCCGGCCGAACATCACGATGGACGACGGCGCCGACATGGTGAGCGTGTTGCACAAGGAGCGGGTCGATCAGATCGCCGAGATCATCGGCGGAACCGAGGAGACCACCACCGGGGTGATCCGTCTCCGGGCCATGGCGAAGGACGGCGCGCTGAAGTACCCGATCGTGAGCGTGAACGACGCCGACACCAAGCACCTGTTCGACAACCGGTTCGGCACGGGACAGTCGACGATCGACGCGATCATGCGCGCCACGAACCGGCTGCTGGCCGGACGCACGATCGTGGTGTGCGGCTACGGCATGTGCGGTCGCGGGGTCGCATCGCGAGCTCGTGGCATGGGCGCCCATGTGATCGTCACCGAGGTCGACCCCACCGCGGCGATCGAGGCCGTGATGGAAGGCTACCGGGTGATGCCGATCCGCGACGCCGCGCGCGTGGGTGACATCTTCATCACGCTGACGGGCGACACCAGCGTGGTCCGCAAGGAGCACATGGAGCTCATGAAGGACGGCGCGATGCTCGCGAACTCGGGGCACTTCGACGTCGAGATCGACAAGCCCGGCCTCGCCGAACTGGGCGTGGGCGGCGTGCGTCGGATCCGCGACTTCGTCGACGAGTACACGCTGGCCGACGGCAGGAAGATCTATCTGTTGGGCGAGGGCCGGCTCGTCAACCTGTCGGCCGCCGAAGGTCACCCTGCGGCGGTCATGGACATGTCGTTCGCCAACCAGGCGCTCTCGGCCGAGTGGGTCGTGGCGAACAAGGACTCGCTCGAGCCGCGCGTCTACCCGGTGCCGCCGGAGAACGACAAGGAAGTCGCCAGGCTGAAGCTCCATGCGATGGGCGTGGAGATCGACGAGCTCACGCCGGAGCAGGATCACTACCTGCACAGCTGGGAGCAGGGGACCTAGGGGTCGAGGAATGGACGGCGAGATCTCCATCAGGGCGCACTACGAGCGGTTCCCCGCCACGATCAAGGGGGCGTTCGTGCTGCGCGGCGAGGGCCGCGACCCTCGGCAGGTTCGGATCGAGGATGCGCGGGTGATCGAGGTCTCTGGCGGCGGGTCGCAGTCGATCGCCATGGAACCGGTGACGTTGGAGGTGGCGCCGCACCTGGATCTGTTCGTGCCGTTCGAGGTGCCGCTCACTGAACTCGGGGCGGGCTGGTACTCGCTGGAATGCGATGTGGTGATCGACGGTGTCCCGGACGTTGTGCATCCCGGTGACCGATTCCCGGTGGCCTGGCCGCGCGCGACGGTTCGCCGTGGCCCGGTCCCGGTCGGCAAGAGCCTGGACGTGGCGGGCGACACGGTAGCGATCGACCAGATCGACTGCACCGGAGACTCGATCAAGATCGGGTTCACGGCGACGAAGGCACCGACGTTGAAACTGACGGCCGATGGAGCAACGGTGCCTGTGCTCGACGCCCAGTTCGACGATGCCACGGGGCGGGGCAAGATCGTGGGCTACCCCTTGATGAGAACCCAGCGCGCGTTGTCCATCGATGCCAGCGGCGCGAAGCGTCCGCTCGAGGTGACGCTTCCCTAAGTCGCGGCGCTCGGTCGCCGCTGGGCCGTTGGGCGGCGCCGTGTCGGTCCCCGCCGGTAGGTTCCATCGATGCTGGCGCGGGCGCTGGACGTCGTCTTCCCGCAGCGATGTGCGGGATGCGGCGCCGGGCCTTGGCCGTTCTGCGATCCATGCCGTTCCTCCCTCAAGGCGCTCCGTCCGCCGTGGTGCCGCCGATGCGGACGTCCGAAGGCGATCTCGGTCCCTCGATGCCGGGACTGTCCGCCGCCCGAGATCGACACGGCCCGAGCACCGTTCCGGTTCGAAGGGCCCGCACGTCAGGCGATCCACCGGCTGAAGTTCTCGGGGTGGCGCGGCGTGGGTTCGGCGCTGTCGTTGGCGATGACCGAGGTCGAGGGGTTGCCGGGCGTCGAGGTGGTGACCTGGGTGCCGCTCGCACGGCGGCGACTCGCCGAGCGCGGGTTCGACCAGGCGCGCGTCCTGGCCACGGGCGTGGCACGCCGAACGGGCACACCCTGCGTCGGCCTGCTCACCAGGGCCCGGTCCACTGGACCGCAGGCCAAGCGCGATGCGGTCGCTCGCAGGATGGCGATGCGCGGGGCGTTCGCCGTGCGTGATCGCATCGAGGTGCCGTCATCCGTGCTGGTGGTCGACGACGTCCTCACGACGGGTGCCACCGCAGCCGCTGCGGCCCAGGCGTTACGGCAGGCAGGCGCCACCTCGGTCCACCTGGTGGTGGCCGCTCGAGCGTACTCCTGAGCGTCCCCAGGGTGGGCCCGTGCCTATACTCCGGGCGGGCCCTCGCCCGGGTCTGTGGTTGCCCGGAGATCATCTCCGGTAGTCGACGCCAGCCGCGGGCGAAACGACCCACGTAAGGCGACCCTTGGTCGCTGAGCATGGCGCGGTTTAGATGTAAGCCCTGCCTCGGTTCGCCGAGAGAGGGCGGGAGTCGTTCGGTTCTCCGGAGCCGGGAGGCGAACGTTCCAGCAGGCGGGTGTGGGGGCAAAGACCAGGTCAGCCGGGCGAGGGCCCACCCGTCACGGGAACGCGAGGAGGCGATCGCCGCATATGGAGTTGACCTTCACGGGTCGCGACCTGCAGGTCACGGACGAGATCCGTGAGGTCGCCGGCCACAAGCTCTCCCGGCTGGAGCGCATGGAGCCGCGAGCTGTGCGCATCGATCTCGAATTCATCGCCGAGCACTACCCCCGACTCGACGGCCTCAAGCGGGTGGAGGCGGCCTTGTTCATCCCTCGCAAGACCTTCCGTGCCCACGCCGAAGCCGACGATGTGCCCACCGCCCTGGACCGTGTCGCGGACAAGCTGGAGCGGCAACTTCGCGATCATCACGGCAAACGGCGGGCATCCGTGCACAAGTCAGGGCTAGAATCCGCTCACTTGAACCCGGAGCCTGCCGATAACGACGAGAGCGACGGGGACTGAGGGGGAAACGTGACGGTGAACGAAACGAGCGGAGGCGAGGGGTCCGAGCGCCTGCGCGTGGTGGTGGTGGACGACCACGCGTTGTTCCGGCGGGGGCTCGAGATGGTGCTCTCCCAGGAGGACGACATCGAGCTCGTGGGCGAGGCCTCCGACGGCGCGGAGGCCGTCGATGTGGCGCAAGAGACCATGCCGGACGTCGTGCTGATGGACGTGCGCATGCCGAAGCGCTCGGGGATCGAGGCGGCCGGCCAGATCAAGGAACTGCTGCCGCACTGCAAGATCCTGATGCTCACGATCAGCGACGAAGAGGCCGACCTGTACGACGCGATCAAGGCGGGTGCCAGCGGCTACCTGCTGAAGGAGATCCCCATCGAAGAGGTCGCCGACGCGATCCGCAGCGTGTGGGCGGGCCAGTCGCGGATCTCACCGTCGATGGCGTCCAAACTGCTCACCGAGTTCGCGGCGATGAGCAAGTCCGCCGACGAGCGTCCGCAGATGCCTGCGCCCCGCCTCACCGACCGCGAGATGGAGGTGCTCCGCCTCGTCGCACAAGGACTGAACAACCGCGACATCGCCAAGCAGCTCTTCATCAGCGAGAACACGGTGAAGAACCACATCCGCAACATCCTCGAGAAGCTACATCTGCATTCGCGTATGGAGGCGGTCGTCTACGCCGTGCGCGAGAAGATGATCTAGATCAGCTGAACCGTGACCGATCCCACGATCGAAGCCGCCGCCCAGATCCTCGGTGATTCGCTCGGCCTGCTCCGCGACGCGATCGACGGCCTGCCCGCGGCGGCCCTCGATGAGCGCCCTAGCGGCCCGGACACGAACTCTCTCGCCGTGGTCGTGACGCACGCGTTGCACAGCACCCGGGCGTGGCTCAGCGTGGCGGTGGCCGCACCGCTGCCCGACCGGGATCGGCCCGCGGAGTTCGAGGCCTCGGCCGCCGACCTCGACGCGTTCCTCGCAGGGGTCGACGCAATGTCGAAGGACTGCCGAGCCCTGCTCGAGCATGCCGGCCCCTTCGACCCGGGGCGGGTCGGGACCGCGCCGTGGCGGCCCGGAGACCTGGCGCAGGAGCCCGTCACGGCGGCCTGGGCCCTGATCCACGCCTTGGTGCATCTGCGTGAGCACGTGGGCCACGCTCAGCTGACGCGTCAGGCCTTGTAGCCGATCCGAACCGTGTCGGGGTGTCGCGCCGGCCCCACGAAGGCCACGGCGCATGCGGCGACGATGCCTGCGACCACCACGGCGATCTCGGTGCCGGTCGCCCGGTCGGCTTCGAGAAGCAGGATCGCGAGGAGCGAGATCAGCAGGCAGTTTCCGGCGCGGGCGGCCAAGCCGATGGACACCTGCTCGTCACGACCTTCCGGATCGGTCGCGAGTCGCCTGAGCATCCACACGATCGCGGCAACGGGGAGGCATAGCATCGCCGTCACGACCACACCCGGGGCGACCGCCACGATCAAGATGGCGCTGCCGGCCACCGCGCCGGCGATGCTGAACCGACAGGTCGCGCGTTTACCCAGACGGAACAGGAGCGTGGGCTTGCCGTAGCGCTCATCGCCGAGCCGGTCGCGGAAGTCCTTGAGCATGATGCGCGCCGTGAACAGGACGAACAGGCCCACCAGGATCGGTCCATCGGCCGCGCGAACAGCGCCACCGGCCAAGGTGGTGCCGAGCCAATACGGCACCACCACGTAGGCGGCGCTCAGCGCGAGTGGCGCGAGCACCATCCTGCGGGAGAATCGGATCGGCCCGGCCGAATACGCCCAGCTGATCAGGAGGCTGCAGCCGATCGCCGCGGTCGCGGCTCCCCCCAGCGGCACGGCGGCGACCACGGCGATCCCGGTGGCGGCGCCCCACGTGCGTCGGAGGTCCCTGGTGCTGGCGTCTCCCCAGACGAGCGGACGGCCTCGATCCCGCGGCCGGTTGATACGGTCGATGCCTTCATCCGCGATGTCGTTCAAGGTGGTGGCCGTCACGTAGCTGCTGGCCAATGCGATCGTCGCGAGGACGAGGTCCCACGACACGGTGGCCCCGGCGTGAGCAGCGACCCCGAGCAGCATGAAGGTCCACATCGTGAGTGCCACCCGGAACCGCATCATGCGCACGTACAGCGAGGCCGTGCGCGCGATCATTTCGGCGTCACCGTCCGCAAAGGCCAGATCGATGCGAGGACCAGCATGAAGACGATCCAGAGCACCTGGAAGACGACGAGGAAAGCGAGCGCAAGCGCGAACAGCGAGACGTAGGTCGAGATCTCGCCCGGCGTCTTGAACTCGATGCCGGTAGCCGCGAACGCGGTGGTGATGAGGACCATCGCGAGTCCAAGCGCGAGTGCGACACCGACTGCCGCCGATGACGCAGCGATGAAGCTGAGGTAGCTCGCGGCCCCTCCGAGCACGACGCCGATCGCGAGGATCCACGCCGCGCCGAAGACGATGCCGACGATGGCGCCGAAGGTCGAGACTCCCGAAACCGAACCTTCGGCGCGGCGTCTGATCGTGGTGGCGATCAACCACAGTGCCACCACGTAGATGGCGAACACGCCGACGGCCGTGAACAGCAGGACGACCACGGGGGAGGTCGTGAACAGCGATTGGATGGGCCGTTCCTGGTTCGCCTCATACAACCCAAGTGGCCCGAAGGCGAACTTGGCGACGGCGATCGAGGCGAAGCCACCCGCCAACGCGATCGCAACGCGCACCGTCGATCCCGACGCGCGGGCGGCGCCGCTGACACACACGCCGCCGACGATCGCGATCACGACACCACTCGCGGCGAAGAGGATGGCAGGAGGGGTGGTCCCATCGTGCTGCGTGAGGAACGCGAGAGCGACCAACACGGCCGAACCGACGACCAAGGCGGTCGCGAGCCATGGGATCGCGGACCGGGGAGGCATCAGTCGGTGAGAGGCGGTCGGCTCACCCCGCAACGGTACGGGGGAAGGTTGGCCGTATCCACCATCCGCGTTCTCGAACCCCGGCATGATGACCGGCCGGCCGGCCGGATCGATCGGTCGGTACAGCCGCGCCTGCGAAGGTAGCCTGGTCGCATGAGTTCCACGCGTCCCCAGCGCACCGTCGCTCGCTTGATCGTCGACTGCCTCGAGAACGAAGAGGTGGAGTACGTCTTCGGCCTGCCGGGCGAGGAGAACCTGCACATGATCGACGCGCTGACGGACTCCTCGATCCGGTTCGTCACCACGCGCGACGAACGCGGGGCCGCCTTCATGGCCGACACCTACGGGGCGCTCACCGGCAAGCCGGGGGTGTGCCTTGCCACCTTGGGCCCCGGAGCGATCAACCTGATGCTGGGGATCGCGAACGCCCAACTCGACTCCCACCCGATGCTGGCCATCACCGCACAGGCCGGGTTGCATCGCATCTACAAGGAGTCCCACCAGTTCGTCGACCTGGTGTCGCTGTTCCGACCCATCACCAAGTGGGGCGACATGGTGACCGTTCGCGACGCGGCACCGGAGATGGTGCGCAAGGCATTCAAGCAGGCGACCACGGAACGGCCAGGCGCGACGTTCCTGATCCTGCCCGAGGACGTCGCCGAGCGCGAGACCGCCGCGACGCCACTGCGGGTCAACACCCCGGTCGACCCCGCACCGGACGAGAACCAGGTGCATCGTGTCGCCCACGTGCTGGCCTCGGCGAAGCACCCCGTGGTCCTCGCCGGCCCCGGCGTGGCCCGCGACGGGGCCACCGACGCCCTGATCCGGTTCGCTGAGCGCCTCAACCTGCCGGTGGCCACCACGTTCCTGGGCAAGGGCGTGTTCCCCGACAACCATCCGAATGCCCTGGGCACGATCGGGTTCATGGTGAAGGACTATGCGAACTTCGGGTTCGACCGAGCCGATGTGGTGGTGGCGGTGGGCTACGACCTCGTCGAGTACTCGCCCGAGCGCTGGAACCCGAACGCGGACAAACGGATCATCCACGTGCATCGAACGGTGGCCGAGGTCGACGCCAACTACACGCTGGAGGTGGGCGTGCAGGGCAACATCAGCGAGACCCTCGATGCGATCGGTGGTTCGGCCTACATCCACGACATCCGCGGGCAGATCCCGCCCGTCCGCGACCTGGTTCACGAAGAACTGGCACGCGGTGCGGGCGACGATGCCTTCCCGCTGGCACCGGCGCGCATCGTGCACCACGTCCGTGAGGCGCTGGGGGACGACGACATCGTGCTGTGCGACACGGGCGCGGTGAAGATGTGGATGGCGCGCCTGTATCCGACCTATCGCCCCAACACGTGCTTGATCTCCAACGGCCTGGCGACGATGGCGTTCTCACTCCCTGGGGCCTTGGCCGCGAAGCTCGTACATCCCGAGCGCCGGGTGGTGGCTGCCATGGGCGACGGCGCGTTCGCCATGAGCATGAGCGAGATCGAGACCGCGGTGCGCGAGGGGATCCACTTCGTGGTGCTGGTCTGGGTCGATGGGAGCTACGGCCTGATCGGCTGGAAGCAGGACATCCATTTCGGCCGCCAATCGGCGGTGAGCTTCAACAACCCGGACTTCATCAAGCTGGCGGAGAGCTTCGGCGCCAAGGGCTATGAGATCGGTGCCGCGAGCGAACTGGCGCCCACCCTCGAGAAGGCCCTGGCAGATGAGGCGGTCTCGATCATCGCCTGCCCCGTGGACTACCGCGAGAACGCCCGGCTGATCGAACGGCTGGGCGCGTTGACCGAATCGATCTGACCCTCGGAGTCAGGTTCGCTCGAACGGGGGCGGTCCCAGGAGTTCGATCCCGGGATTCCGCTGCGCCGACGCCTGCACGACCGAGAGATCGATCGTCCGTTCCAGCTCGGGGATGTCATCCAAAGGCTCGCTCGCATCGAGGTAGAACTCGTCGCAGGAACCCGGGGTGTGCAGGCACAGCATGCGGACCTTCTTCGACAGGACCAAGAAGGCATGAGGCACGCCCCGGGGAGCTACGGCGAGGCCCTGCGGGCCGACCCGGTACTCACGGCCGTCGATGTGCATGAGGATCTCGCCCTCGAGCACGTACATCGTCTCGTCGGACTCGGGGTGGATGTGCAGCGGGGTCGCCTTCCCTTCGTCCATCGCATCTTCGAACAACATGAAGGCGCCGCCGCTTTCTTGCGAGGTGACCTTCCACGTGTGGATGCCACCGCCGAAGAACCAACGCTGCTCGCCGTCTTCGGCCGATCGAACGGTGGGGGGAAGCATGGTGTTCGTCATCCGGTTCTCCCGGGCCGAAGGCCCTCCTCGAGCGATATGGGATACAAGTCCCATGAAGGGACCGTAGTACCATATCCTGGACATGTCAAAAGCGTATGAAGCGGATGGGCGAACGGCGCAGAAGCAGCGAACGCGCCGAGCACTGGTGGAGGCCGCGCGCGACGTGGTGGCGTCCGGCCTCACGCCCACGGTCGAGCAAGCGGCCACGAACGCAGCCATCTCCCGCACCACGGCCTACCGCTACTTCCCGAACCAACGGGCCCTGCTGATGGCGGCCCACCCGGAAACGGCGACGGCCTCCCTCCTGCCCGACGATCCACCGTCGGACCCTTCCGCCCGATTGGACGCGGTCATCGACCGGTTCACACAGCTCATCCTCGACACCGAGTCTCAACAACGAACCATGCTGCGGCTCTCCCTCGAGGCCGATGAACACGAGCGAGCCGCGTTGCCCCTGCGGCAGGGCCGAGCGATCGGCTGGATCGAGGATGCGCTCGAGCCGTTGAAGGGCTCACACACGGACGAGGAGCTCCATCGCCTTTCGCTCGCCATCCGCAGCGCAACCGGGATAGAGGCGCTCGCCTGGATGACGGATGTCGCGAGGCTTCCTCGCGAGGAAGCCGCCGATCTGATGCGGTGGTCGGCGGGCGCCCTGCTGCGATCGGCCCTCCAGCACGGGATGCCCCGCAGCTGATCTGCTTCCTGATCCAGGCGCCTCGAGGTCCTGAACCAGCGGGCCGATAGAATCGGATAACTCGACACCGTCACGGACTCCCCCGAAAGGGGCCGCATGCCAGCCGTACTCGACAAGATCTCGAACATGGGGGAAGGGCGCAAGCTCAAGAACCTCACCTCCCTCGCCAAGCTCGTCAACACCTTTGAGCCCGAGACCGAAGACCTCACCGACGACGAACTCCTGGCCAAGACCCCGGAGTTCAAGCAACGGGCCGCGAACGGCGAATCGCTGGACGACATGCTCCCCGAGGCCTTCGCGGTGGTTCGCGAGGCGTCCCGCCGCGTCAACGGTCAGCGCCACTTCGACGTGCAGCTCATGGGTGGCGCGGCCCTGCACCAGGGCAACATCGCCGAGATGAAGACCGGTGAAGGCAAGACGTTGGTCTCCACGCTTCCCGGCTACCTCAACGCGATGTCGGACAAGGGCGTCCACGTCGTCACCGTCAACGACTACCTCGCCAAGCGCGACTCCGAGTGGATGGGCGGGATCTACCGCTTCCTCGGACTCAACGTGGGCCTGATCCAGGCGACGATGACGCCGCAGCAGCGCACGCCCGCCTACGCCGCCGACATCACCTACGGCACGAACAACGAGTTCGGGTTCGACTACCTGCGCGACAACATGGCGATGCGCCTGGAGGAATGCGTCCAGCGCGGCTACAACTTCGCGATCGTGGACGAGGTCGACTCGATCCTGATCGACGAGGCGCGCACGCCGTTGATCATCAGCGGGCAGGTGGCCGACTCGGCGAAGTGGTACGTCACGTTCGCGCGGATCGCCCCCCGGCTGAAGCGTGACGAGGACTACGAGGTGGAGGAGTCGAAGTACCAGGTCGCCATCACCGAGGAGGGCGTGAACAAGGTCGAGGAGATCCTGGGCCTCGAGAACCTCTACGAGCACGCCAACACCACGTTGGTCCACCACCTGCAGAACTCCCTGCGCGCCAAGGAGCTCTACAAGCGCGACGTCGCCTACGTGGTGGCCGACGGCGAGGTGAAGATCGTCGACGAGTTCACCGGTCGCGTGCTCGAGGGCCGGCGCTACTCCGAGGGCCTGCACCAGGCGATCGAGGCCAAGGAGGGCGTCAAGATCAAAGAAGAGAACCAGACGCTGGCCACGATCACGATCCAGAACTACTTCAAGATGTACGACAAGCTCTCGGGCATGACGGGTACCGCAAAGACCCAGCTCACCGAGTTCGAGGAGACCTACAAGATCTCCGTCGTCGAGATGCCCACGAACCGTCCGAACGTCCGCAACGACGAACAGGACTTGATCTTCAAGAGCGAGAACGCGAAGTGGAACGCCGTGGCCGACGACATCATCGAGCGGAACGAGGCCGGTCAACCCGTCCTGGTGGGCACCGTGTCGATCGAGAAGTCCGAGGTGTTGTCCACCGTCTTGAACCGGCGCGGCGTCCAGCACAACGTCCTGAACGCCAAGAACCACGAGAAGGAAGCCGTCACCGTGGCCCAGGCCGGGCGCAAGGGCGGGGTCACCGTGGCGACGAACATGGCTGGCCGCGGCGTCGACATCCTGCTGGGCGGCAACCCCGAGTACCTCGCGCGCCAAGAGATGGCCGCGCGTGGCTTCGACAACGACGCCTACCTGTTGTTCGAGCTGGACGAGGAGGAGCGTGCTGCCTACGAGGCCGAGTACGAGCCGATCTTCGCGAAGCTGCGCTCCCAGACCGATGCCGAACACGACGAAGTGGTGGGGCTGGGCGGGCTCTACGTGCTCGGCACCGAACGGCACGAGTCCCGGCGGATCGACAACCAGCTGCGTGGTCGTGCCGGCCGCCAGGGCGACCCCGGCGAATCCCGGTTCTACCTCTCGCTCGAGGACGACCTCATGCGGATGTTCGCCTCGGACAAGGTGGCGTCGATCATGGAGCGGCTGAAGTGGCCCGACGACGAGGCCATCGAAGCCAAGATGGTCTCGCGCGCCGTGGAGAACGCGCAGAAGCAGATCGAAGAACTGAACTACGAGCGTCGTAAGAACGTCCTGAAGTACGACGAAGTCATGAACGGCCAGCGGGAGGCGATCTACGGCGAACGCCGCACGATCCTCGAGGGCCAGGACATCGACGAAGAGGTGAAGGGTTTCGTGGAGGACGTGGTGCGCTCCTCGGTCTCCTCACTCGTGCCCAGCGACGTGTTCCCGGAGGATTGGGACCTCGATGCGCTGTACACGGCGCTGCTCGAGATCTATCCCGTCCAGATCACCAAGGAACAGGCGGCCGAGGCCGCCGACAGCGCTGAGCTCGAGGAGATGTTCGTCGAGGACGCGCTGGCGACGTACGCGGCCAAGGAAGCGCACGTCACACCACCGGTGATGCGTGAGCTCGAGCGGGTCGTGCTGCTCAACATCACCGACACGAAATGGCGTGAGCACCTCTACGAGATGGACTACCTGCAGGAAGGCATCCACCTGCGGGCGCTCGCCCAGAAGGATCCCATCACGGAATACCGGCGCGAGGCCTACGACATGTTCCAGGACCTCACCGCCTCGATCCAGGCCGACTTCGTGCGCTACATCTACCGGGTCGAGTTCGTGAACAAGGAAGAGCAGGCGCCCCAGCCCAAGCGGATGCAGGACAACCGGGCCGAGGTCGAGCAGGCGGGCGGTGTCGCCGCTCCCACCGGGACGGCCAACGCGAACCAGGCGGTCAGCGACAAGACGCCGCGCAACGCCCCGTGCCCGTGCGGGAGCGGCAAGAAGTACAAGAAGTGCCACGGCGCCGTCGTCTGAGGCCCACCTTCCGGATCCGGGGAACCTGGCCGCTACACTCTGGCTCCAGATGAGCGAGTCCACCGAGCCCCTGCGGAAGCTCCGTGAACGCGTCCTGGCCGCCAAGGAGTTCCTTTGACGTCGACGGGAAGCGTTCGCAGCTCGATCAGCTCGAACAGCAGGCCTCCGACCCCTCGCTGTGGGACGACCCCGCGCACGGGCAAGCCATCACCTCCAAGCTCTCGCGCCTGAAGACCGAGGTCGACGGCTACGACCGGTTGATGGCTCGCATCGACGACGCCGTCGCCATGGACGAGC
>DATLPI010000155.1:0-2530 GCA_035535815.1 Actinomycetota bacterium
AGCGCGCGCTCGACCGTCGCCGCGTCGGCCTCGCTCATTCGTGCACGCCGAACATCGGCTGGTGCACCTGGCGCAGCGTCTTGCCCTTCCCCAGGTACATGTGCACCCCGCACGGCAGGCACGGGTCGAACGAGCGGACCGCCCGCATGATGTCGATCCCGCGGAACTCGTCGGGGCCGTTCTCCTCGAAGATCGGCTGGCCCATGACCGCGTCCTCGTACGGTCCCGGGGTGCCGTAGGAGTCGGTGGGGCTGCCGTTCCAAGGCGTCGGGGGATACGGGTGGTAGTTCGCGATCTTCCCGTCGCGGATGACCAGGTGATGCGACAGGACGCCGCGCACCGCCTCGTGGAAGCCGCAGCCGATTGCCTCGTCGGGGACGTCGAAGTCCTCGAAGACCTTCGTGCGCCCGGCGCGCACCTCGTTGAGCGCCTGGTCGACGAAGTGCATCGCCATCGCGGCGGAGTAGGCCACGAAGTAGATGCGGGCACGGTCGCGCTCGATGGCGTTCGACCACTGCGGCACCTGCCACTCGAGCGTCTGCTCGGGGGTGTTCGGCGTCTGCGGCAGGTTGATCTGCACGCTGTGCCCGGTGGCCTTGACGAACGGCGTGTCGACCTTGTTGGCCAGCGCCGTCACCCACAGCCGCGCGAGGGCGCCGCCGCCGGTGTCCAGTGCGAGGTGGTCGCCGGTGCGCTTGTCGTACCAGCGCGGGCTCATGACCCACGAGTAGTTGCCGCCCTCGAGGTCGCGCTTCTGGGGCCGCGGGATCGTGGTCTGGTTCCACGGGTGGCGCTTGTCGATCGGGTTGCCCAGCGGGTCGCGGTCGACGAAGGTCTCCTCGCCCGTCCAGTCGTCGTAGTAGGAGCTGCCGAGCAGGACCCGCAGCCCGACGTTGATGTCGACCAGGTTGGTCGTGATCAGCTCGCCGTCGACGACGACCCCAGGGGTCACGAACATCTCGTTGCCCCAGTGGTCCATGTTCTTGTAGGAGTAGTCGACGTGCAGGGGGTTGTTGAACGCGCCCCAGCACCCGAGCATGACGCGCCGGCGCCCGACCTCCTCGTAGCCGGGCAGCGCCTCGTAGAAGAAGTCGAAGACGTCATCGTTCATCGCCACGGCCTTCTTGATGAAGTCCATGGTGCGAAGCAGCCGGCTGAGGTAGTCCGTGAACAGCGTGGGCGTCGCGACCGTGCCCACACCGCCCGGGTAGACGGTCGAGGGGTGCACGTGGCGCCCCTCCATCAGGCAGATCATCTCCCGCCCGATCCGGCTCATCAGCAGCGCTTCCTTGTACGTCTCGCCGGTGAACGGGTTGTAGGACCGCATGATGTCGGCGATCGTGCGGTGGCCGTGCAGGTCCGCATGGCGGGCCTCGGTCTTCTCGGCCTTGTCCAGGACGGACGGGTTGGTCTCCTTGACCAGCTGCTCGCAGAAGTCCACGAAGACCAGGTTGTCCTGGAAGATGATGTGGTCGAAGATGTACTCGGCCGCCTCGCCGAGGTTGACGATCCACTCGCCGAGCGGGGGCGGCTTGACGCCGTAGGCCATCTGCTGCGCGTAGCACGAGCAGACCGCGTGGTTGTCGCCGCAGATCCCGCAGATGCGGCTGGTGATGAAGTGCGCGTCGCGCGGGTCCTTGCCCTTCATGAACACGCTGTAGCCGCGGAACAGTGACGAGGTGCTCTTGCACGAGATCACCTCGTTGTTGTCGAAGTCGATCTTCGTGTAGATGCCGAGGTTCCCCACGATGCGCGTGATGGGGTCCCACGCCATGTCGACGACCTTCCCCGCCTCCGGCTGGACCTTCTCTCGAGTCGCCATCGTTCTCCCTCGCTCGCCTAGTTGCCCCACCGGGGCCCGTAGCCGGTCGTCAGCTCGGGCCGGTTGTGCCGCCACTTGGTTTCTTTGTTCATGGTCTTGTTGGTGATGCCGCGCAGCTTGCGGATCATCGGGCCGTAGGCGCCGGTCAGCGCCGAGGACAGCCCGCCGCCGGGCGGGGCGTCCATGAACGGCATGAACTTGTCGGGGAAGCCGGGCATCGTGCAGCCGATGCAGATGCCGCCCACGTTGGGGCAGCCGCCGATGCCGGCCATCCAGCCGCGCTTGGGGACGTTGCAGTTCACGACCGGACCCCAGCAGCCGATCTTCACCTGGCACTTGGGCGAGTTGTAGTCCTGCGCGAAGTCGCCCTGCTCGTAGTATCCGGCGCGGTCACAGCCCTCGTGGACCGTCTTGCCGAACAGCCACTGCGGGCGCAGCGCCTCGTCGAGCGGGATCATGGGCGCCAGGCCCGCGGCCTCGTAGAGCAGCCACGTCAGCGTCTCCATGAAGTTGTCGGGCTGGACGGGGCAGCCGGGGATGTTGACGATCGGCAGGCCGGCCGCCGAGCGGTAATCCCATCCGAGGTAGTCGGCGAGGCCCATGCAGCCCGTGTGGTTGCCGGCCATCGCGTGGATGCCGCCGTAGGTGGCGCAGGTGCCGATCGCGACCACGCCCCACGCCTTGGGCGCGAGCTGGTCGATCCACCAG
>DATLPI010000156.1:0-2896 GCA_035535815.1 Actinomycetota bacterium
TCCGCCGGCTGAAGCCCATCTCCGCGACCGCACCGCGAACGTACCTCGATCCGATCACGACCTCGGCGTCGTCGCGGTGCGCCCAGATGATGGGCACGAAGTCGGCCGCGTACGCGAAGTCGGCGTCCATCGTCATCACCAACTCGCCCTGCGCGGCATCGATGCCGGTCCTCAGGATGTCGCCGTAGCCGGACGACTTGGACTCGACGAAGGTGGCCGAAGCCGTTTCGACGACGTGATGCAGCGATGGGTCGGTCGCGCAGACGAGGATCTCCGAGCGGGGCTCCACCCCGTCCAGTGCTCGCTGCAACGCGGGAAGCAGGTGGGGCAGGTCGTGCCGGGTGCCCCAGACCGGCACCACGATGGAGAGCATCATGCGCTCGGTGGCTCCGGTCACCCTGGCGGCATCCTCTCGCCGCAACCCACCAGCTTCCTGGGGCGGCTTCCTGGGGGCTGGTTCGGTCAGGCCGCATGATACCGTCCGCCGCATGATCCTCGTGGTGGATCACTACGACAGCTTCACCTTCAACCTGGTCCAATTGATCGAGAGCCTCGGCCGAGAAACACGGGTCGTGAAGTCCGACGAGCGACCGGCGGCGGAGCTGCTCGCGATGCATCCCGAGGCCGTCGTCCTCTCACCGGGGCCGGGGCACCCGCGCGACGCTGGGGTCTTCACCGAGCTGCTGATCGAGCTCCCCGCCGAGACACCGGTCCTCGGCGTGTGCCTCGGCCACCAGGCACTCGGGATCGGATCGGGGGGGACCGTGGATCGCACCCAGCCCGTCCACGGCAAGGCATCGCTCGTGTTCCATGAGGGGCGGGGCATCCTCGCGGGCCTCCCCGTGCCGTTCGAGGCAGGCCGGTATCACTCGCTCGTCGTCGAGCCGGCGCTCCCGGCGGCGCTGGAGCTGACCGCGTGGACCGAGGACGGGCTGGTCATGGGCGCTCAGCACCGCGACCTGCCCCGGTACGGCGTCCAGTTCCATCCGGAATCGATCCTCACGCCCGAGGGACCGCGGATCGTCGAGAACTTCCTCGGTCTACGGTCCTGACGAGGGTGCCGGGCATCCCGGCCCATAGGCGAACGCCGCCGATCGACCCGCGACCTTGCATGCGTGCTCGTCGACGGCGACGAACGCGCTCGCCGGGATCCGTTTCAGCTGATCGACGAAGCGGTAGGTCCAGCGCGAGTCGACCGCTCCTTGGAAGTACCAGTCGCTCCCGTTGTCGGCGACGATGAGCCCGTACCGTTTCATCGCTCGGAGGACCACGCGGACGTTCGGCGCGAACCGACCGATCGCGAAGGAGGCACGAAGCCGGAACCGAGCCCCCATCGGCGGGCATCGTCGATCGCTCGTTCCTGCTGCATGTCGAGCCGGCCAGATGTAGGCGTCGTGCGTGCACCCGACGGTCATCCGGATCGCGTGATCGACGAACCCCGCCTTCACCTCGTCGTAGCGCAACAAGCCGGCGAAGATCGGCAGTCCCGCCGCATCGGCGCTCGTCCAGCCCGCCGGTCGCAGCCGGTTCGCCTTCGGACCCGTCAGATGGAAGATCGCGCCGCTCCCGGCCTTCGGATCCCCGCCGTTCCACCGAGCCGCGAACAGCTCGTAGAGCGTGCAGTCACTGCGATCGATGACGAGCGCGTGGCGGTCCGAGCCACCCTCGATCGGGATGTCGGGCCCGAACGGGTAGGGGCCGGGATCACTCTCGTTCGCGTATGTGAAGCTCACCGACACCTTCGCGTGTCCGGCGCCGACGACGGCGTACGGGATGCCGTAGGAGGGCGGTCCGAAGTCGGGATGGAGGAACGTCGTACCGGCGTGCATCGCCCGTTTCCACACGGCTGACCTCGCGTTCACCCGCAGCGCCGACACGTTCATATGCCACACGTTGTTCCGGGGGAAGACCGCGCACGTCGTTCCCGGCACGGAGGTGGCGCCCGCCGAGCCGGGAGCCACCACGAGCGAGAGGAGCACGCTCGCGAGCCCCATAGATACCGCCCTGCCGCCACGCATCCTTCTCGTCATCGGCTCCGGTGACCGCTACGGTTGAGGACCATGTCCGACGGGGCCCCGCAGGCGCGCGACATCTCTCCCGGCGGCAGCGCATTGCTGGTGGCGCTGGTAGCTGTCCGGGTCCTCGTCCTCGCGCTCGTCGTCCTGGGTGCCGGGCGGCGTCCCGTGACCGATGTCCAGATCCTGCAGGCCGAGCGGATCGCCACGTCGCCGGCAACCCCCTACCGGAACTTCCCCGTCGCGACGATGCCGTTGGAGACCGCCATCGATCGGACGATCGGGGGCGACGGGGCGTCGGCCACGGTCGCTCGGATCGCCCTGCTCGCCTTCATCGCGGATCTCGCCACGGCGTCCGCGCTCGCCTGGGGCTGGGGGCGGCGCCCCGCGATCGTGTACCTGTTGCTCGGGCTCCCGCTCCTGTCGTTCATCTACCTGCGGTTCGACCTGGTCTCGGTGGCGCTGGCGGCCTGGGCGATCGCCTGGACGAAGCATCGGGGCGAGGCCCTGGGAGGAGCCACCTTGGCCCTCGCCGTGATGGCGAAGCTCTGGCCGCTGGCCCTCGCGCCCATCCTGTTGATCCGCCGAGCCTGGCGTCCCGCCGTCGCGGGCTTCGCGGTGGTCGTCGTCGTGCTCGGTGCGGCGTGGTACCTGACGGGTGGCCCCAAGGGTCCGTTCCAGGTGCTGACCTCCGCCGGTGTTCGCGGGTGGCACGTGCAGAGCACCGTCGGCTCGGTGTCATGGATCGCCGGTCACGGTATCCCGGTGATCGAGGCCGACGCGCTCCGGGTCGGCTTCGCCGCCCCGTGGATGAAGGGCCTGCTGTTCCTGGGGTTGCTCGTCTGCGAGGTCGCGATCTGGCGTCGAGCCGCCGGGACGGA
>DATLPI010000157.1:0-8266 GCA_035535815.1 Actinomycetota bacterium
GCCTGGGTGCCGTTCCGCCACAACGAGCTCGACCGTGCCGAGGTGATGTTCCGGGAGGCGCTGGAGGTGGCGCGCTCGGGTGACCGCCGCGACGCCTGGGCCGAGTCACGCTCGCTCGTGGGGATCGCAAACGTGCTGGCGACCGTGGGCGACGAGGAAGAGGTGCTCGCGATCGCGCTGGAGGCCCTCGAGGTGGGGGAGCAAGCCAACCAGGCGTTCACGTCGGCGGTCGCCCACGAAACGGTGGCGGCCTCGCTGCGGCGCTTGCTCCGGCTGGATGAAGCGTTGGAGCATGCCGAGCTCGCGATCCGCACGTTCCGCGAGCTGGGGTCCCGATGGGAGCTCGCGAGCGCGCTGGGGGACCGAGGGGCGGTCCATCGGGTGGCCGGCCGGCTGGACGAGGCCGAGGCCGATGCCCGCGAGGCGTTCATCTTGTGCCGAGACCTCCAGGAACGTGCGTTGGTCACGTGGACGGCCGCCGAACTCGCCCGCGTCCTGTCGATGCAGGGCGACACGGCGAGCGCGCGGGAGATCCTCGCCGACCCCGTGGCGCGCCTCGCCGAGGGCGAACCCGGTTCGGTGACGGCGTTGCTGGCGGCGGAATCGGTGCTGGCGTTGGCCGAGGGCGATCGCGAGACCGCCCGCATCAAGGCCGAAGCCGCGATCGAGGCCGAATCCGGCCCCCGCGGGGTACCGAACGGGCTCGCGGGACAGCGGTGGTGGGCAGGGAGTCTCTTCGGCCCGGAGGCAGCCGGGGGCGAGCCGGCCATGGATGGGGCCCGCCGCACGCTGGAAGATCACCACTGTCTCCAGGCCCTGCGAGAGCCAGAACTCGCCGCTGACCTGGGCAGATAGACATCATCGCCCGTGGCCAGGAGGCGGCCGGTGGGCTCAAGCACCGGGCGACAGCGTCCGAGGATGGTTGCAACAACCGGAGACGTGGGGGAGCCTTGCGGGCGTCGGCCGGGTTGCCAACCTTCCCCCGGTTCGATATGGGTAGAGCTTCCCGGATGACCAGAACGCACCCTTCCTTCCCCATCGCGTTCCGAGTCGTGGCGATCTTCTTCGCGCTCGCGGCTGTGCTCGGCGTGGCTGCCATCCCCGGCGCCGCCACCCCCAAGGACGACCTGGAAGCCGCGAAGAAGGAACGCCAGGAGATCCAGGACCGCGTCGAGGCGGCGCGCGCCAGGTATGACGTGATCAGCGCCGACCTGGCGGTCAAGTCCGCCGAGGTCGAAGAGGCGGAGGCCCGACTCGAGGACATCACGGCCAACCTCCTCACCACGAAGGCGCAGTTGGACGACGCCACCGTGAAGCTCGAGCAGGTGCAGTCCCGCTTGGACGATCGCGCCGCCGAGGCGTTCATGGCCGGCCCGGGCACGAGCGTCGAGTTCCTCCTGGGATCGACCACACTGTCCGATCTGTCGGACCGCATCGAGTTCGTCGGCGCGCTCGCTCAGAGCGATGAAGACCTCGCCCAGGGCGTGCGCAACACGCAGAACGAACTCGAGTCCGCGAAGGCCACCCTGGAGGTCCTCCAGTCGAAGGCTCGCCGCGAGGAGGCCGCGGCCTCCAAGGCGCGCGACGAGGTCCTGGCGAGTTTCCAGGAGCAGCAGGACCTGTTGGCGCAGATCGAGTCCGACCTCGATCGGGCCGAGCAGCTCGTCAGCAAGAAGCAGAAGTCGTTCAAGGCCTGGCTCAAAGCCCAGCAGGCCACCGGCTACGGCGGCGGACACAGCTCGGTGCCGATGCCCGCCGGTTGGGAGCACGTGCTCGAGCGGTGCCCGGTCGACGGGCCCCGCACGTTCGGTGATGGGTTCGGGGCGCCGCGCTACGCCGGTGGTTACCACCTGCACAAGGGCGTCGACATGCTGTCACCGAGCGGTACCCCGATCGTGGCGCCCTTCGACGGCTACGCCCGGTCGGACTACAACTCGCTGGGCGGCAACGTGGTGTTCGTCGAGGGGCGGTACGGCACGGTGTACAACGCGCACCTGTCGGCGTTCTCGTCGAACTCCAACGGCCCGGTGCAGGCCGGCGACGTGATCGGCTACGTGGGCGACACGGGCGATGCCACCGGGATCTTCCACGATCACTTCGAGTTCCATCCGAACGTGATGCCACCCAGCTGGCCCACGAGCTACTACGGCTACTCGATCATCGAGGACGCGATCAACCCGTACCCGTTGCTCGTGGCCGCGTGCGGCTGACCCCCCCGGCGACCCTGGCTCAAGCCCGGCGGCTTCGGAGCAGCAGACCGATGCCGATCAGCATCGCGCACCCCGCCAGGACCAGCAGCACGATCGCGAGGGTGGTGCGTCCCGACTCCGAGGCGGTGGACGGCTGCGTGGCGCCGATCACGCCGGCCACCGACACGGTGCCGAACCCGGGGACGTTGGCCTCGGACTGCTGCTGAGCGGTCGAATCCGAGCTGTCGAGGGTCTGCCACGTCTGTCCATCGGGGCTGAAGAGCATGTCGTGGCTGTTCGCGTGCAGCGTGGCGGTGGCGGGATAGACCAGGATCACGTCCAGCGGTTCCTCCACCTTGGTGATCTCCTTGCCCGACGGTTGGTAGGTGGCGGTGATCGCGTAGGCGTTGCCGAACACCGTGAGGTCGTCGCCCGGCGGCGGCAGTGTGGCCGGATCCAACGGCACGACGCTCAGATCGATCGAGCGTTGTCCCGGTGCTGCCGGGATCGATCCTTCGGCCACGATCACCGTGACCTGGTTGTCGGACGTGAACACCACCTTGCTCTTCACCCCGTCCACGCCGAGCTGGAGCGGGAAGGTGCCGGACGTGGGCTGTTGGTTCGTCGACTCGAGCTCCGGGGGCGGTGCCACCCATCGGTAGTTCACCGGAGCGAGGCCGTCCAGGAGTGGTCCGCGCGCCAGCGGCGAGAGCGAGCCGGACAGCGCCGCCAGTCCCGCGTACAGGCCGGCGACCGCCAGGCCCAGACCCAGTGCGCGGATGTGCCGGCGAGTCACCAGGCGCCCACGGTGGTGGGGTCCATCGCGTCGGTCGCGAACGCCTTCGGCCAGATCACCGCTGCCTCGCCGGGTCGCACCCACTTCCAGATCACGCTCGCCGCCGCCAGGTTGTCTCCCGCTTGCGCGGTGCCCTGGGCGCCGAACCGCAGGCCGCTCCCGTTCGGCAGGGAGCCCGCGGGCAGGTCCGAGGTGCGTGCCGCCTCGGCGACATCGGTGGCCGACATCGAGGTCGCCCGTGGCAACACGTCGGTGAACAACGCCCACGCCGCCGAGAACCCGGCGAGGGCCGCCGGGCTCATGTCCTCGTTCCAGCGTTGGCGGTAGGCGTCGTTGGCCCGCTGCAGGAGGGCCGCGCCTTCGGGCAGGAGACCGGATGGATCGATCGAGGTGGCAGACGGCTTGTCCGAGGCGTAGACGCCGACCGCGTCCTTGCCCAGGGTCGCGCCGAACGCCGGCATGCAATAGCTCGAGGACGTTCCGATGTTCGCCACCAGGGGCACGTGCTGGCGCACGAGTTGGCGTCGCAGCGCGATCGCATCGTCGAGGTAGGCGGAGACGAACAAGACGTCGGGCTTGGCGGCCGCCACCTTCCGCACGAGCGCGCGCATGTCCACCGTCCGGAAGTCGTAGGCGAAGTGTCCGACGTCGGTGAGCCCGCGACGCTCGATCGCGGCGAACGCACCTTCGGCGACGCTGCGGCCGTAGACGTCGTCGACGTAGGTCACCGCGTAGCGCAGGTCGTCGCCGTGCTCGACCCCGGGCGCGATCTGGTCGGCGACGTAGTCGATCGCGGCGCTGCCCAGCACCCCGCCGGTGGGCGGTACTCGGAAGGTGAGGCCGCCTTGATCGGACTCGGGGCCGAGCATCCCCACCGCGCCCGTCTCCCAGAAGAACATCCCGCGGTCGGCCGCCGTCGCCGAGGCGGGCGCCGAGATCGTGCTGCCGTAGCTCCCCATCACCAGGTCGATGCCCTCGGTGTCGAGTTCGGCGACGGCGCCCGGCGCCGCGTCGGCCGTGCCGACGTCAAGGGAGCGGACATCGATCTGGCGACCGTCCACGCCGCCGCCGTCGTCGGCGAGGTCGGCGGCCAACATCACCCCTCGATGCTCGTCGATGCCTCCGGGCCCCTGGGTTCCGGACAAGGGATAGACCGCGCCGATCACGATCGGATCGTCGGCGGTGCCCGAGGCGGTGGTGCAGGCGGCGGCCAGCAGCGCGAACCCCATCAACAAGGCGACCAGCCGTGTCATCGCATCACCGTGGCCAAGACATTGGCGGCCGCGTGTGTGACGGCGGGCACCGTCCAGGTTCCGGTGGCCCAGCGCTGCCATCCCAGCAGCAGGCCGGCGCCCAGGTCGACCGGCAGCACTGCCACCCCGTACAGCGGCACGTGCACCGCGGCGAACAGGACCGCCGAGCCGACGATCGCCACGGGCACGCCCCATCGTGCGAGCCACCCGTAGGCCACCCTCCGGAACAGCGCTTCCTCGGCCACGGCGGCCAGCACCGACATCGGCAGAGCCCATGCCGCGAACGGCATCCTGACCACCGGGCCGGACACGAGGCCCGCGAGTCCGACCGCGCCCAGGCCGATCAGCGTGCCGGCCCACGGCGAGAGCCCGGGCTGGTCGCGGTCGGGTGCGATGGGCACGAGGAGGCATCCCACCAACAACGCGGTGCACACCGCCGCCAGCGCGAGCATTCGGCTCGATCCGGCCAACGTGACGAGCTGCAGACGAAGGAGCATGGCGGCGAGGCCGGCCACCACCAGGATCCATGCGGCGGGCGCGGTCCGATCCACCGGGCGCGCGGGGGCGCGACTCATGCCTTCACCTCGAACGAGGTCTTCGCGAGCACGCGAGGGGCGAACGGCGCGTGGTCGTTGGCGACGAACTCCACTTGCAGGATGTGCGACCCGGGGGTGAGGTCGGTGAGCATGGTGTCGGTCGAGGCGGTCATCGTCACCAGATGGTCATCGAGGATCACGTGCAGGTGGCCCTGGTCGGGCTGCAGATCGGTGCTCGTTTGCTGGACGATCTCGCCGCCGGTGAGTTTGACCTTGACCTCGGCCGTGGCACCGTGGATCTCCTCGCCCTGCTTCGGGCTCACGATCGCGATGCTGGCGGTGCTCGATGGCCGGTCTGCGGCGGGTGAGACGGAGGTGGCGCCGGAGCCATCCGGGGGAGCGGGATCGGAGGTGCAGGCCGCCAACAGCGCGGCGGCCATCACCAGGCCCACGATCGACGTGCGTCCTCGCATGGCCGACACCCTACGCATCGGCGATGTCCTGCGTGAACCACCCCTGCAGGACGGACGCGTCCTTGCCCGAGGCGATCACGTCGATCCGGTAGGAGCCCGCGTCGAGGTCGACCGGGGCGGAGAAGTGGCCGGCGGTGATGCGCTTGACGGGCAGCGCCCGTGGATCTCCGCCCTCGGGCGTGAGCACGACGACCAGATCGGACAAGGGGAGTTCGTCGCCCGCCGCGTCGAAGGCGGTGACATGGACATCGTTCCCGCCAGGTGTTCCCGGGTCGACGTAGCACTGGAACTGCAGCCCTCCGGCCAGGGTCAGGGTCACGATGTCGGGCAGGCCCTCCTGCGACACCACGCTCACCTGTTGACCGCCAGGTGGACGGGTGGTGAGCACCAGGGGTACCTCGGTGGTGGTGGAGCCGACCTGCACCTGCGCGGTGACGTTCCAGACGCCGGCGAGGGAGAGCTGCGGGCCGTTGCCCGTCCACGCCCCCGAACCCGTCTGGGCGAGGTCGAGCTGGCTCGTGGCGACCTGCGACCGTCCCACGGGCTCGAAGCGGAGCCTGACGCCGGTGGCAACGATGGGCTCGCCGGTGTCGTAGTCGGTCACGTCGGCGCTGAAGTCGTTGGGCCCGGCCACGCCCGGCGTGGCGGTGAGGGCTACTCGCGTGGTCGTGGCGAAGTCGCTTCCCGACGCCGAGATCGACGCGGGGCCGGGAGGCGCCTGTGGCTCGGCCGGTTCGGGGTTGAGCCCGGTCAAGAGGCCGGTGGTCACGACGATCACGAGGGCGCCCGCCGCTTCGGCGGTCATCACGCGCGCGAGCAGCCGGTGGCCGTCGGCGAGGCGCGGGATCGAGCGCAGCCGGTTCCAGGCGCCGAGGGCGATGACGACCACGACGACCGAGACCTTCACGATCAGAGTCGTGCCGTAGGAGCTGTCGGTGAGCCTGGACCAGACCGAGCCGAAGCCGCCCTCTTCGTTCACGACGCGCACCAGCCCGGTGGCCACCACGAGGAGGACCGCCCAGCCGGCCGCGGAGGAGAACCGCCGGACCTCGTCGATCGGCGCGGGCGCCTCGGCCCGGCGGCGGGCCCGCAGGAGCACCAGGATCGGCACGAGGCCACCGATCCACACGCTCGCCGCGACCATGTGCAGGGTCTGGACGGCCTCTTGCACCCAGGCCGGCGATGCCGCCGCCGCGTGCCCGCCAGCGGCTCGGGCCGCCGCCGTGATGATGCCGGCCAGGCCTAGGAGGACGAACCCCCAGCGAGCCGGCGAGGCAGCGACCGTGATCGCCGCGACGAGGACCACCAGCGCGGCGCCCAGGAGCCACACGTACGCGCGCCCGGTGTCGGACGACAACAGGTCACCCAGCGAGACGCCGAGCGAGGAGCGTTCGGTGAGCAGCATCACGATCGCGCCGGCTGCAGCGAAGCTCCCGGCGGCCACCGCGATCCAGCGTCGGCCGGGAAGGTTGAGGCCGATCGTCCACAAACCGGCGAGCGCGAGACCGATCGAGAGCAGGATGCCGATGTAGAGCATCGCCTTGCCCGCGACCGAGGCAGCCGTTGGGGTCGGGGTCGACGACTGCTGGGTCTGCGCCGGACCCACCGAGGCGGGGTCGACGCCGATCCCGAACGCGAAGGAACCGGCCGACGCATGGCCGTCGGCGGAAGAGACCACGGCCCACGACACCGTGTAGACACCGTCGGCCAGGTCGTCGGGCAGCGGCACCGAGAGCGACCGAGGAGCGTCGCCTACGACGGTGGCTCCCGTCTGCATCTCCTGGCCGCCAGCGTTGAACACCTTGACCGAGGAGAACGCGAGGTCCGGTGGCTCGGTGAAGACGATCGTGACTCGCGAGGGCGCTTGGTCGAGGACGGCGCCGGGCGTGGGGTCGGAGGATTCCCGCTCGGCATGGGCGGCCGCCGGGCTCGCCAGCACGAAGATCGGCACGACGCCGAGGACGAGCAGCACGATCGAACGCCGGATCCACGCGCGGTTCATGGCCCCTCCGTCGTGAAGTGCACCGTGGTGGTGACCCGGGGTGAGAACGGGCCGTGATCGGCCGCTACGAACTCGGCTTCCAGCGCATGGTCGCCCGACGCCAGCGTCGTCAGGTCCACCTCCTGCACCAGACCGTAGGTCATCGAGATCAGCTTGCCGTCGAGGCTGATATGCACGTGGCCGGTGTCGGGGGTGAGGTCGGTGCTGGCCGCCTCGACGATGCGTCCACCCTCCAGCGTGAGCACCACCTCCAAGCGGTCGCCGTCCTCGACCGCACCGTCCTTCGGTTCGTCGAACGACAAGGTGGCCGTCGATGCCGGCCTGGGGCCGCTGGGCGAGGACGGCAGGGCGACCGGGCTGTTGGCTGGGAAGAGCATGCGGGGCACGATGGCTGCACTGATCGCCAGCGCGATCCCCACGCCGAGCAGCGCCACCGCGCCGGCGGTGGACAGACGTGGGAAGCCCCGGCTTTTCAACCGGGACCACCCGATCCACCCCACCCACAGGCCGGCGAACAGCAGGACGACGGACAGCGATTCGTCGGCCGCGCCTGCGTGAGCGAGCATCGTGGTGGCTACCCTTGCTTCCGAGCGACCGCCAGGGCAGCGATCGCGGCGATGATGCCGAGCGCGCCCAGGACCACGCCGATCAGCCCGACGGTCTTCGCGCTGGAGGCGGCATCCTCGGCGCTGGCCGCCGCAGCCGTCGCCGCATCGATCGCGTCGGCGGACCTCGTCGTTTCCTGGTCGATCCTCGAGGCCAGCTCCTCGTTGGTGGGTGCGTTGACCGGCGGGAAGGCCGCGTCGCTCAGCGACTCCACCGACGAGAACGTCTTCGGGCTCGATGTCATCTCCTCGTCGACCTTCTCGCCATCGACCGTGCCCGTGAAGTGGAAGGTGTAGTCGCCGGCCTGGGACGGCACGAAGTTGGCGAGGTACTCACCGGGTTCACCGGATTCCAGCGTGCCGTCCTCATAGAAGAACCCCGGTTCCATGTCCATAGGCTCGGAGGTCTGGT
>DATLPI010000158.1:0-6477 GCA_035535815.1 Actinomycetota bacterium
TCTCGTGGGCTCGACGGAGGCTGTCGGCGTGGTTGACCATGTTCTTGCTGGCCTTGACCGCCATGCCCTGGGGGATGAGGAAGTTGCGCGCGTAGCCGTCGGCAACGTCGGCGACATCGCCGGGCACACCGAGCTTGTCGACGGGCTTCTGGAGGATGACCTTCATCGGCTCGAGTAGGTCATCAGCGCCATCTCGCGCGCGTTCTTGACCGCCGAAGCGACGTCGCGCTGATGCTGGACGCAGTTGCCCGTGACGCGGCGAGCCCGAAGCTTGCCCCGCTCCGAGACGAACTTGCGCAGCGTGATGGTGTCCTTGTAGTCGATGTAGTCGATGCGGTCCTTGCAGAAGATGCAGAACTTGCGCTTGCCCTTCTTCTGCCAGGCCTTCTCGTCCTTTTCCTTGCGGCGCTTGGGGCCGCCTTTTCCTTTAGCCGGCATCCAGTGGGTTCTCCTCTTGATCGGTTCCGCCACCGCCGACCGGAGCCGCGACCTTCTCGCCCCAATCACCGGATGAGCTGGCGCTGGTGGAGCGGGACTGCCGCTCGACCCGTGCCGTGGCCCACCGGAGGCTGGGACCGACCTCGTCGGCCTCGATCTCGATGGCGTTGCGCTTCTCGCCGTCCTGGTTCTCCCACGAGCGGTAGTTCAGGCGCCCGGCCACGACCACGCGCGATCCGCGGGTCAGCGACTCGGCCACGTTCTCGCCCAGGCTGCGCCAGCAGTTGACGCTGAAATACGACGCTTCCGCGTCCTTCCAGCCACCGGCGCCGTCCGGGATACGGCGGTTCACGGCGATCCTGAACTTGCACACCGCCGCACCGTTGGGCGTGTAGCGCAGCTCGGGATCGTCGGTCAGGTTGCCCACCAGGGTCACCTGGTTGTCACTCGCCATGGTTGCCTCACCACCTGTTCTGGGTCCACGTCCTCACGCCGTCTCGGCGGGGACGGGGGAAGAAGCCGCTTCCTTCTGGTCGCGCCGGTTCTGACGCGAGTTCGCTCGCTTCTCGGGCAGGACCAGGACCTTGAACCGGATGACCTCATCGGCCAGGTTCAGGACACGATCCAACTCGGCCTGGGTCTCGGGCTGGGCGGTGAACTTGGCCACCACGTAATAGCCCTCGGTGAGGTGCTTCAGCTCATAGGCGAAGCGCCGGCGACCCCAGCGATCGATGTTGGAGACCTCACCACCGCTGGCGGAAATCACCTTGGTGATGCGGTCCATCGCCGTGGACACGACAGATTCGTCGGCCTCGGCGGGCAGGATGAGCATGATCTCGTACTCCCTCAATCTTCACCTCCTCTGGTCTGGACGGCCCCCTCACATGAGAGGGAGCAGAAAGGAAATGAGGGTCGCCCAGCAGTGTACGGGAACGCCGCGAACGCTAGCAGCGGGCTCTGACACCGCCTGGCCTCCGGCTGAGCCGGATCGCCGGGAGGGCCGCCGGCCGGGCGGAAGGACAGGTACCCGGCCGGCGGCGCGACGGTCACGATGAGGGGTAGTCGTTGTGACCGCTCCCGGACGTCTTCAGGTCAGGCGGCCACCCCCTTCCCGGTCAGCGCGGACTGGTACTGACCGATCCATTGCTGCGTGGCGTTGAGGTTGCCCGCCACCGCGTGGGTGTCCGCGTCGTTTGACTGGCTCACACCATCGCCGCCACCGGTGCAGCCGCACCCGTGGTCGCCGAACGAGCTCAGGAGCGCGAAGGGCTCGTTGACGTTCGACTGGTGGGTCGAAGCGCCCGCGGTCGCGTCCTGGGTCGTGTCATTGGTGTTGGAGCCGGTCTGGTCCTGCTGGATCGAGCCGCCACCGGCGCACCCGCAGTCGTGCGGGTAACCGCCGTCGTTCCCGTAGGACGACGGATAGGGGCAACCACAAGGCTGGTCGTGATGACCGTAGCCCTGACCCCCGTCGTTGCCCTCAACCGAGGCATGCTGGCCCTGGTCGACGGCCTGATGCGTGGCGTTGCCGTTGAACGCGTCGGCGGTCGTGGCGGCCGAGTTCGACTGCCTGACGTCGCCGTCGTTGGCACCGCTGCTCAGGATCGAGATCGGCGCGTTGACGTTCGACTGGTCGGTCGTCGCCGTGGCGTCGGCATCCTGATCGGTGCTGTTGTCGTTCGAACCGGTCTGGTCCTGGTCGATCGAACCGGCACCGGAGCCGCAGCTCCAGCAGGACACTCCGCCGCCCTGCAGGTCGGCGTCCTGGTCCTGGCTGACCGTCTGGTCGGTCCAGTTCAGGTTGCCGGCCGTGGCGGTGGTGTCGGCGTCGTTGCTCTGGTCCACGCCGCCACCATGGCCGCTCCCGTAGCACCCACAGCCGTCGGACCCGTTCGAGCCCGAGCTGAGGATGCTGATCGGGGCGTTGATGTTCCATTGCCCCGTGCTGGCGTCGGCACCAGCCGTCTGGCTGGTGTCGTTGGTGTTGGAGCCGGTCTGGTTCTGCGAGATCGAACCCTGGGCGTCACCGTGGTCACAGCCGCACCCGTGGCTGCCCTGCGCGTCGGCGCTCTGGTCCTGGTCGACCGTCTGGTCGGTCCCGTTGTGGTTCGTTGCGGTGGCGTTCGTGTCAGCCGTGTTCGACTGATCCACGTCGCCGCCGTTCGACCCTGAGCTGAAGATGCTGACCGGGACGTTGATGTTCCACTGCCTCGTGCTGGCGTCGGCATCGCTGTTCTGGGTCGTGTCGTTGCTGTTGGTGCCGGTCTGGCTCTGGTCGATCGAACCCGATCCGGGTCCGCCGTCCAGCACGGCCGCTTGGCTCTGGTCGACCGTCTGGTCGGTCCAGTTGCCGTTCCCAGCCGTGGCGTCGGTGTCAGCCTGGTTGGACTGATCGACGTTGCCACCGTTGACACCCGAGCTCAGGATCGAGATCGGCGCGTTGATGTTGACCTGATCGGTCGACGCCGACGCGTCTGCGTCCTGATCGGTGCTGTTGGTGTTGCTACCGGTTTGATCCTGGAGGATCGAGGACACCGGGTCGGGGGCGCCACCGGGAAGATCCCCGGCATGGGCCACGCCTCCGCTCAGCATCATCGCTCCTGCCGCGAGCGCGGATGTCACCAGCGCTCGCTTGAGCCATGAAGCACTCATGAGATGTCTCCTTCTGGTTGGTGTCGTTCGGAAAGCACGGACCCGCAGACGCGGATCCGTGCGTTACGCCAGCGGCGTTAGCCGGGGCGTTCCGCCAGGGAGACGAAGGGTGCGAGCACCCGCATGGGTTGAACGAGCCGGAACCAGCGGCTCCACCCGAAGGCGAGTGCGATCGCGGCGGCCAGCACCGCCACGAGGTTGAGTCCGGCCGACCCACCGCCCACCAGCTGCCCGGCGGCAGCGCCGGCGATGGGCGGGAGTGCGGGAATAGGCTGCCCCGAACTCGGGGTCGGCACGGACGGCTGAGACGAGCGTGACGTCGAGGACGTCGACGTCGGAACCGGGGAGATCCCGGTCTCGGCGACGAGGCCCTGCGCCTCCGCGCTACCTGCGGTGAAGCCCACGGTGGTGGCGCCGTCGTGTCCCGACCCATGGCCATCGGGGGAGCCGGAGGGGACACCAGGCGGTTGCGGCACCGTCGGTGGATCAACCGGCACCACCGGAGGATCGGTCACGGTCTGGGTGACCGGATCGAGGGTGTCGGCCACGGTCTGGGTGACGGGGGCCACGGTCTGGGTGACGGGGGCCACGGTCTGGGTAACGGGGGCCACGGTGTCGGCCACGGTCTGGGTAACGGGGGCCACGGTGTCGGCCACGGTCTGGGTCACGGGGGCCACGGTGTCGGCCACGGTCTGGGTCACGGGCTCAACCACTTGGCCGACCGTGTTGGTCACGGGCTCGATCGTGTTGGTCACGGGCTCGATCGTGTCGGTCACGGGCTCGATCGTGTCGGTCACCGGGTCGAGCGCACCGCCGAGATCGAGGGCATGGGCCGCCTGGGGGGCCACGGCCAAGAGGAGGAACGCGAACCCGAAGACCACGAGGACGCGCAGCACGAACGTGTTGCGGTGCTGGGCTTCTGCGGTGGGTCGGGGTTCGATCATCTGGACGCGTCTCCGGTGCATCTCCGGTGGACGAGGCCCAGAAGCCTCGTCACGTGTCCTTCCTATAACCCCTTCGCGGGCCCGTTGAAACCGGATCACCGCTTTCACGACCCTACCCCAGGATCTCGAAGCTCGCACCCCCACGGGGGAAGAAATCTCAGGCCGCGGCAGCTGAGCGCGCGGCCACGAATCGGTACCTGCCATCTCGGAGTGCGTATCGCAACGTTCGGGGCCGGCGACGGAGCTGGCCATCTGCCGGTGGTGACCCTTCGACCGGCACGTGCAGGACCTCGGGCGTTCCCGCTCCCAAGGGGAAACACCGGCCGTCGAACGGCCCTCCATGGAGTTGGCCGAAGCGCGCGTTGCCGAGGGTGATCACTTCCGCCCAGCGATCCGTGGTGTGCTGCATCACGATCTCCTTCGTTCGATGGTGGAACGGTATCCAGGGGGTCTGACACTGTCCTCGAACGAACGTTCGATACCCAGGACCTTCCGGTTCCATACATCAGGGCTGCTGCCGAAACCCATGGACCGATGCCTGATCCACACGGGAAGGCTGCGGGAGACACGCACGTTAGACTCAGCGGAACACGAAGGCCGTGCACTTGAAGGAGGCGCGAGCGATGAACGTGTCGATCCACGACCTGCGAGCGTGGAAAACCGAAGGGCGTCGGTTCGTGATGCTGACGGCCTACGACGCCCCGACCGCCAAGATCCTCGACGCCGCCGGCGTGCCGGTGTTGCTGGTCGGGGATTCGCTCGGTCGGAACGTCCTGGGCTATGACAACGAACTCCCCGTGACGATGGACGACATGCTCCATCACACGAAGGCCGTGGCCCGAGGCACGAAGCAAGCCATGGTCGTGGGCGACCTGCCGTTCATGAGCTACCAGGCTTCCCTGGAGGACGGGGTCCGCAACGCCGGACGGCTGATCAAGGAGGGCGGAGCGCACGCGATCAAGCTCGAGGGGCCGCAGCTCGACCTGGTGCACCGGCTGGTCGAGATCGGCATCCCGGTGATGGCGCACGTGGGCCTCACCCCGCAGTCGGTCAACGGACTGGGCGGCTACCGGGTGCAGGGTCGTGGCGAGGACGCGCACAAGGTGCTGGAACAAGCGACCCAACTGGAGAAGGCGGGTGCGTTCTCGATCGTCCTGGAGGCCATGCCCAGCGACCTCGGCGCCGAGATCAGCGCCGCGCTGCAGATCCCCACGATCGGCATCGGCGCAGGCCCGCACACCGACGCCCAGGTGCTGGTGATCAACGACCTGCTCGGCATCACCGAGAAGCCGCCGAAGCTCGCGAAGGCCTACGTCGATCTCCGAGCCACGATCACCGATGCGGTGACGGCCTTCACCCGTGACGTCGAGTCGGGCGCGTTCCCGGACGAGGACCACAGCTACTCCTGACACCGCTCGTAGGTCGGACCAGCGACCGGTCTTAGACTCGCGCGCATGCAGACGTGGGCTCGCCGGCTGGCCTGGATCGCCGTGCCTCTCGTGGTGGTGGCGCTGGCGGCATGGGCCGGGTTCGACGCCAACCGCTGGGCCCTCACGGCCAGCGGATGGCTGGCTGCAGCCCTCGCGGTCGTCGGGTTCGTGCACTACCGCACGTCACGCGACCCCGACGTGCTGCTGCTGTCGGTCGCCGGGAGCGTGCTCGCCGTCCAGTTCGCGTTCTCCACGTTCATCTCCGGGTTGTTCGCCCCCGACGGCATGGCCGTCGATCACCGAGTGGCGGGCGTTACGGCCCTCGTGGCCGGCTGGGCCTTGGCGGCGGCCTGCGTCGGCCTCGCCTTCCCCTGGTGGGATCGACGCGGCCGGCCACGGATCGCCGGTGTTCGTCTGGCGCTCGGGTTCGTCTCCTTCGCCCTGCTGATCGACCTCTTGCTGGTGATCGCTCCTCCCGGCGTCGAGCAGTCACCGGAGACCGGCCTCGCGCCGCTGCCGATCCCGATCGTCGGATGGGTGTGGCTCGTCCTGGGGTGCGCGGCGTGGCTGTTCGTGGGGGCCCGGCAGAAATGGCTGATCCGTCGCGGCAGCCAGCACGGCGCGATCGCCGCGAGCTCGATCTTGGCGATCGCCTCCCTGGTCGCGATCGCCGGGCTCTCACGCTGGACCGGTGCGTGGCTGGAGGGCGCCGCAGGCGTCACGGTCTTGATCCCTCCCTTCGCTGTGGCCCTGCTGATCCTTGCGGTGCTCCTGATGCAGCGCTCCGAGGCCTCGCGCATGCGGCGGGAAACCGACCGTGCCGAGGAGATCGTGGAAGGTAGGGCCGAGATCGCGAGCATGGTGGCCCACGAGGTGCGCGGTCCCGTGACCACCATCCGAGGGATCGCCTCGACCGCCGCCACGCACTACGACCGGCTCGACGACGCCGAGCGCCGGGAGTTCTTCGAGTTGATCGAGCAGGAGTCACGTCGATTGCTGGCCGCCGTGGATCA
>DATLPI010000159.1:0-4695 GCA_035535815.1 Actinomycetota bacterium
GCCCATGGGCGTCAGCAACACATCCTCCTCGATCGACCTGCAATGGGCCGCATCGAGCGACGGCGCGAACCCGACGCTCACGTACCTCGTGTACCGGGACGCGTTGCCGAACCCGGTGGGCCAGGTCGTGTCCAGTTCGAACACGACCGTGAGCTTCACCGACAACGGGCTCACACCCGAGAGCGTTCATACCTACACGGTGGTGGCCTCCGACGGTGCGCTGGCGAGCTCGCCTTCGGACGCGTCCGATTCGATCACGGTGTTGGCCGGTGCCGATAGCGCGCCGCCGCAGCTGCAGACGATCGAGATGCGGGACGTCGATAGCGACGGCAAGGTGGACCGGGTCGTGGTGACCTTCGACGAGGCCCTGGCCGCGTACACGGCCGGTACCGCGCCGTGGACGCTCACCAACGTCCCCTCGGCCGGAACGCTCAGCGGCGTGACGGTGGCCGGCAACCAGGCCACGCTGGCGATCACCGAAGGGCCCAACGCCGCCAACACGGCGGTCGGAACCTTCAGGGTGGCGCTCGCCACGAACGCGAACGGCATCCGGGACGCGAACGGCAACCAGAGCTCGTTCGCTTCGGTGGCTCCCGCCGACGAGGCCGGTCCGGTGCCGATCAACACCAGCCGGACCCCGGGCACGACGAGTGGCCTGTTGGAGGCCAGCGGTGACTCGTTCACCGTGACGTTCTCCGAGCCGATCAACCCGGGCACGATCCCGGGGACGACGACGATCAGCGAATCCGATCCGGCAGGCGCCGGCAACGACACGTTCCAGATCGTCGGGTTCACGAACGGCCAGATCAACCTCGGTGCGACCAACTACGTGGGAGACGACGGCACCACCGCGTCGTTCACGTCGTCCACGCTCACGCTGTCGGGTGGCAACACCGTGGTGAAGGCCACGGTGGTGGGGACCTGCAGCGGCACCGGGTGCGCATCGCTCGCGATCGGCAACTCGGCCGCGATCGCGTTCTCGCCCGCGACGTCCATCACCGACGTGCCGGGCAACGCTGCCGCGGGAAGCTTCACCAAGTCGTTCCGCATGTTCTGAGCGGACGGCAGTACAAGACCGGGGACGGGCGGGAGAGGCATCTCCCGCCCGTCATCACCCGGGATCGCCCCTTCGCCTCCTGCTAGTCCATGATGGACTAGTGTGCGTCGTACCGACGCACGAGGGGATGGGAACGCGATGACGGTGTCCAAGGTCGAGGTCGTGGTGCTGGGCCTGCTGGCCGACGAGCCGATGCACGGCTACGACCTGCTGGAGCGGTTCCGCACGCGGAGCATGGGGTTCTGGGTCGAGGTCGGCAAGGCGTCGGTCTATCAGGTGCTCAAACGGCTGGAGCGCGAAGGCTCGATCGCGGGCAAGACACAGGAGGGCACGGACGGACCCGATCGCCGCGTGTACCGCCTCACACGCCAAGGCAGGCAACGACTCAGCGCCGGTCTCGCCGAGCGATGGTCCGCGCTGGCGCCCTACGAGACCGATGCGGGGGTCGCCCTGGGCTTCGCGCACCTGGTTCCCGCCGCCGAGGCCCGCACGGCCGTCGACGATCGGGCTCGCTCGGTGAGCGACCTGTTGGACGCGGTCCGCACCGAGCTCGATCGGACGAAGGCCGACGACGGGAATGGGCGAGCGGTCTCCAACGCCATGCTCCGCCAGCAGGAGGCGCTCGCCAAGGCCGAACTCGCGTGGCTCAAGACCTACCGCGCGGCGCTCACGAAAGGCCGGGGGTAAGGGGAGCAGCCGAGATGTCCGAGACTCAACGTACGATGGATGGCGACATGGAAGCGGCGTTCTTCGACCTCGACAAGACCATCATCTCCCGGTCGTCATCGCTCGCGTTGTCGCGACCGCTCTATCGAGCCGGCATGGTGTCCAGGGGCCAACTCGTGCGCGGTGCGTACGCTCAGCTCGTCTATCTCCTCGTCGGAGCCGACGAGCAGAAGATGGAGCGCCTGAAGGAAGGCATGCTCGCGCTCACCAAGGGCTGGGATCGTTCGCAGATCGAGGATCTGGTGCGCGACGTGCTCTTCGACGTGATCGATCCCTGCGTCTACCAGGAGGCGTTGGACCTCATCGCGCTTCACCGGAGCGAGGGCCGGCGCATCTACGTCGTGTCGTCCTCACCTGAGGAGGTCGTTCGCCCTCTGGCTCGCCACTTCGGCGCCAGCGGCGTCATCGCCACGCAAGCCCAGGTGGACGACGCAGGCCGCTACACCGGAGAACTCGCGTTCTACGCCTACGGTGAGCAGAAGGCCGAAGCGATCCGCAGCCTGGCACAGCGACTCGGTTTGAACCTCGAAGGCAGCTACGCGTACAGCGATTCGGTCACCGACGTGCCGATGCTGGCCGCGGTGGGCAACCCGGTGGCTGTCAACCCCGACAAGGCACTCCGTCGGGAAGCCGAAGAGCGTGGGTGGCAGATCCGCGACTTCCGCCGTCCGGTGCGGCTGCGCTCACGCATCGCGAAGGCCGTCCCACCGCCCAAGGTCAGCATCGGGGCGGCCGTCGGCGCTGCCGCGGTGGCCGCCGTCCTGGTGTGGGTCGTCCTGCGATCCCGAGTCTCGCATCACGACGACGCCTGAGGACACACGGTCCGCCGCCGTCGCGTTGCGGTGATCAGGGTCCGGGTGTACGGTCGCCGTGGGTGCCGGAAGGCATCCGCGAGGGGAGCAGAACCCACGCGCGAGTCATGCCGCGGGAGGCATGCTCAGGACCCGGTGGCGGGTCGCCGCCGGCCCCCGAGCACGTGCAGACGAGACGCTTGATACCTGCTCCTCTCGCACTATGTCCGGCGCCGATCGGCCGCTAGGGCAGGCCCGCGACGTTCACGAACTCGAAGTGCATCGCGTCGGGCACGGTCCATCGCCCGCCCCACGTGAAGCCGTGCTTCGTCATCGTGTTCACCAGGATCGCCGGCTGGTGCGGCGGCGCCCCGTAGGGGTTCGTGATCGAGTTGATATCGACGGCCGCGCCCCACGCGTGGTGGGAGATCGCGTTCGTGGGGATCCGCATGACCATGCGCGCGTTGTAGCAGCCAGCGAAGTTGCGGATCGTTCCGGCGGCGCCGCGGTTGCGCAGTTCCTTCATGGCGGCGATCAGCGGCGGGAAGACGCGTTCGTTGCAGGTGAACCGCCCCAGCAGGGGAACGCTCCGCGAGACCAGGTGCTGGTGCACGAACGAGGGGTGCATGCGCAGGTAGCCGGGGTGCCTGGGGTCGGGGTAGGTCTGGAACTCCCCGAACCCACGCTTCATCAGGACCGGCGGCCAGACCGAGTCGCCCTGTCGGCGGAACGTGGCGTGACCGGGGCGACGTACCCGCGGCCGGTAGCCCGGCCCAAGCAACGGCGCGATCCGTCGCGCCAGCTGCGCCTCGGTGGGCGCCCCTTGCATCCGGAGCAAGGCGAAGCGGTCGTGCTTCACGCCCAGCGGCCGTCCGACGTCGCGCGAGACCATGACTTCGGACCATGCGACGACGTCGTCGGGCACGATCGCCACGACCGTGACACGCCCCTTCGGGAACACGAAGCGATCGCCGACGTGCAGCCGTCGGAGTTTGGCGCTGGAGGTACCGATCACGCCGCGCCCGTCGCGGAGCGCATCCAGCACCGTGTCGTGCCATGCCGGCGGCAGGAACGGATCCATGTCGTGGACGCTGGTCGCCATGACCTCGATCGGGATTCGATACGGCGACCGAGGATGATCGACGACGGCGCCGCCGGCGCGTACCGACCGCTTCATCCAAAGGGTGTCGGCGGCCACGACCACCACGTCGTCCGTTCCCTGCAGCGCGTCGAGCTTCGGCGTGAGGCCGGAGGGCAGGCCGCCGGTTCGCCACATGAGATAGGCAGGAGGCAGCCATGTGGAACCTGCAGGCTGCACGGCGGCGTCGGCCGAAGGGGAGGCGATGAACAGGCACCCGAGCGCGACGGTCAGCGCCGCGGCGCCGCGGGCGCGCCGGAGGGGAAGCTTCAGCACCGGTCGATGGTACCCCGGCGGAGGCCGAACTCAGCCGCTGGCCGCTGGATGCTCCAGGAGGTCGGCGAGACGCTCGGCGCGTTCGGCGGCGTCCTGCGGCGAGCCGGCGGAGACCGACCGTGCGATATGCGCGAGTTCGCGCTCGACGGCGGGGCCCAATCGCCCGGTGCGATCGCGCACCAGCGGATCCAGGCGCGAGACGGCGCGTTCGAGCCGTTGCATGGCGGCCACCAAGGGGTTCCGGCGCCGCCGGTAGTCAGCGAGTTCGATCACCTGTGCCATGGCGACATCATGACCCCCGGGTCTGACACGCCTAGCGCATCCGTTGCAACGGAGCTAACTTCGTAGGACTTGGGCTGGGGGAAGCCGCTACGCCACGCGCACGCTGGTGACCGGCGCCAGCCGTTCGTGGGCCGAGAACCAGGAGGCGCCCGCATCGGCCGAGCCGAACACATCGCCGCTGGTGGCGCCGAAATAGAGCTGCAGGTCGGCGCCTTCGCCGGCCGTTCCGAACGCCTGCCGATAGATCGTGAGGTAGGCGTCTTCGCCGGGCAGGCCCTTCGAGCGCTCGATCCACGAGGCGCCGGCGTCGCGCGTTTCGTACACGCGAACCTTGCCGTCAGGCGTGACGCGGTCGACGTCGGCGTTCAGCGGGATCACGAAGGCGCTGTCAGGGTCGGCGGGATCGACGGCCAACGGGAACCCGA
>DATLPI010000160.1:0-20136 GCA_035535815.1 Actinomycetota bacterium
GCAGGGTGATCCACGGCTGTACTCGCGAGGGTTCACCGAGGAGAGCCAGACCGTGGGAGCGCCCTTGCTCGTTGCCAGTTCCGGCGACGAGGTGGACTGGGCGAACGTGCGCGGGCTCGCGATCGCCTCGGGCAACCTCTACTTCGCGCTCGCGGACGGCACGCTGAACCGCATCGCGTGGGCGAACGGCCATCCCTCGGGTGCCGCCACCACGATCGGCGGGCCGGCGATCGACGGCACGAACTGGGCCTCGGGAGGGCTCTTCGTCTTCGGCTCCTGACCGGCGGGCCGGCGTCACCGGCGGCGGGTATCGTCGTTCAATGGCTCGGCTCAGCACCCGCGAGCGGGCGAAGCTGCCCGACAAGGCGTTCGCCTACATCGACGGCGACGGACACCGGCGGCTGCCCATCCACGACGAGGCGCACGTTCGGGCTGCGCTCGGCCGGTTCGAACGGGTGCGGTTCGAAGACGACGCCGCACGCGAGCGTGCCCAGCGCCGGCTGCTGAACGCCGCCAAGAAGTACGGCATCGTGCCGGTCGGCTTCATCACGGGCCAGTTGCGGTCCGAACGCAACGCGCGGGGCCCGGACTTCTCGACCTTCCCCACCGGGACCATCACGTTCCTCATGACCGACATCGAAGGATCCACGCTGTTGCTGCGCGAGTTGGGCGAGGACTACGCCGCGGTGCTCAAGGACGTGCGCGCCGTCATCCGCACGGCGGTCCGTCGCTGTGGCGGCCGCAAGGTCGACGCCCACGGCGACGAGTACTTCTCGGTGTTCGAGCACACCTCGGCGGCCATCGAAGCGGCGATGGACCTCCAGGTCGCCCTGGCCCAACGCGCATGGCCGGGCGAACGTCCCGTCCGGGTGCGTGCAGGCATCCACACGGGCCGGCCCACGCTCACCGACGCGGGCTACGTGGGCCTGGCGGTCCATACCGCCGCCCGTGTGTGCTCGTGCGGTCACGGCGGTCAGGTCCTCCTGTCGGCCCAGGCGCGTCAGGCGTCGCTGGGGTCCATGCCGGCCGGCGCGAGGCTGCGCAGCCTGGGAAGCCATCGCCTCGCCGGACTGGGACAGCCCGAAGCCCTGTTCCAACTCCACGCCGACGGGCTGGCCACACGATTCCCCCCTTTGCGTATCGGTCCGTGATCGAGACCCGGCGATCCCGCCTGGACGCTCGAACGCTGAGCGTGCAGACTCGGAAGCGCAGGGAACACCCGTGAACGAACACGACGATCAGGGAGCGATCGCGATGGCTGACGATGCGAAGCAGGCATGGAACAACGTGGGAGAACGGTTCGCCTCCCTCGGCAACCGGTTGTCGGACAAGTACCGCGAGTCCGGTTCTGGCGCCGAACCTGATGCCGCCGAGACCCAGCGCAAACTGCAGGAGACGGCCAAGGAGGTCGGCGATCAGCTCTCGCGGGCCTTCGATGCGCTCGGCGCCACCATCCGGGACGAGGAAGCCAAGTCGGACCTGAAGCAGGCGCTCAATGCGTTCGGCGACGCGCTCGGAGCCACGTTCGACGAGGCCGGCCACGCGATCCGGCGCACCGTAGGCTCCAGCGGCGACGCCCCGCCGGCCAAGCCAGACACCCCGCCGACGGCCAAGCCCGACGATCCGCCGGCAGGCCCGGCGAACGATGGCTGAGAAGGCGAACCCGCGGGACGCGCTGGCGGCCATCCCGCTGTTCGCGCACCTGTCCAGCCGGCAGCTCCGCAGGATCGCCTCCAGCACCAACGAAGACGCCTACGAGGCGGGCGACGTCATCATCAACGAAGGCGGGCGCTCCCAGTCGATGTTCGTGATCTTGGAGGGCACGGCCAGCGTCGTGCGGGACGGCGAGACGCTCGCGCAACGCTCGCCGGGAGAGTTCTTCGGCGAGCTGTCGATGATCGACCAACGACCCCGGGCGGCCTCGGTGGTGGCCGACACGGCGATGCGGTGCCTGGTGCTCAAACACGAGGTGCTCCGCGACGTCGCGATGAGCGACCCGCAGGTGGCGTGGTCGCTGCTGAAGACGCTCGCCAGCCGCCTGCGCGACGACTAGCCGTCCTCCCTCATCCCTCCAGGGGTTGGTTCGGGAACCCTTCGGGCGCCGGGATCCGGCTGGCTCCGCAGGCCCGGTTGAGGAACGGGGACGGATCGATCGCGTCCATGATGCGGGTGAACCCGAACGGCGAACGATGCAGCGGGTTCGGCAACGCCCACGGATGCCACTCGAAATGATCGTGCGGGCCGGTCGCATCGCCGGTGGAACCGACGTAGCCCACGATGTCGCCGGCCTTCACGACCCCGCGCCTGGCGAACCGGCTGAGGTGGTCGTTCCGCACGTACCCGTTCGCCCCCACGACCGTCACCCATCGACCGGCGAACCAGCCGTCGCTGTGCGGCACGGCGAAGCCGTCGAAGGGTGCCCGGACGGGGCGACCGGTGGGCGCGATCACATCGTTGCCCCAATGCGGGTGATAGCCGCCCACCGTTCGACGTTCGCCGAAGTCGTCCGAGTAGTGGACGCCTCCGCCCACGGGACACCGTCGAAGCGGGTCTCGCTGCGGGTCGTCGTCGGTGCCGGTGCGCGGATATGAGTTGAATCGTCCGGTTCGCTGGATCTGGCCCCATGCGGCGGTCGGCGTGCCGTAGTTCAACCAGATCCACCGCATGCCCGCGATGAGCTGCTGGATCACCGCGGCGTTCGCGGTGGTGTTGGGACAGGCCTCCCATCCGTGCACGAAACACGACGCGGAGAGGTGGAACGCGTACCGGTTCGCCGTCATCCAGGGTCCGAAGACGGTCGCCATCTCCTGGGTGGTCATCGCGAACTGCCCGTGCCACACGACGTTGGCACCGCCCCGCTTGCGGAAGTCCGGGTCGAAGTCCGTGCCCTGCCAGCAGACGATCTTGGCGATGAACGGAGAGTCGGCCCACTCCCTCGGCAGATCGCGCGAGACCCTGATCGCACGGGCGACGTGACGCTGGAAGCGCTCGGGCACATCAGGCTTGAAGCAGCGCTCGGCGGCCTTCGCGGGGATCTGCGCGGACGCCGGTACCTGCACGATCCCGGCCACCACGATCGCCGCCGACACGGCGGCGACGAGCAGGCGACGGGACGCGGGCGCCGAAGGCATGGCGCGTATCCTACGTCTAGGCTGCCGGGCCATGGTCATGCCAAGAGCGGTCGCCGCCTCGCTGTCGATCCTCGCTGTCGTCCTCGCGGGATCATGCACCGACGAGCCGCCCGAGCCGCGGCCCACGGCGGCCTCAAGTCCTCCCGCCTCACCGCTCCCCACCCATGGCGTGGTCGCTCGCGACACCTTCGATCGGCCCGACGGCCCGATCGGCACGGCCGATATCGGCGGTGGATGGACCGAGATCCACGATTCCTGGAGCGTCCTCGACCACCAGGCTGGGGCCGCGAAAGCGTCGTCGTCCAGTTACGGATACGCGACGCTCGTGACCGGCGTCTCCGACGGCTACGTAGTGGAGGCGGACGTCACGCTGAGCCCCACGTTCCAGCGCGCGGCCCCCGGGTTGCTCGCCAACTACACCGACAACGAGAACTACCTGTTCACGAAGGTGGAGGTCACCGAGGCCCACCCCGACGGGTTCATCGCCGTCGGCGACCAGCTGGCGGGCGTGGTGCGTTCCACCCTGTGCCAGAAGTCCCACCTCGGCTTGGAGAACGGCGGGACCTACCACCTGTCGCTCCGCCGTTCGGGCACGGACGTGCAGGGAACGGTCGAGACCGAGGACGGCACCGAACTGGGGACGTGCGCGATCACGCTCGATGCCGAGCAGCTGAGCGCCTACGGCGATGCCACCGCCTTCGGCCTGCGCGTGAAGATCGTGGGCGATGAGGACGACGGCCGATCCCGGTGGGACGAGTTCACCGTCACCGCCCGGTAGCCGCGCTGGACGGCGAGTGTCCATCGGAACAGACTCGACGCTTCGACACGAAGGAGGCTCGCTGTGAAACGCACCATGCTTCCGATCTCGTTGGTCCTGGCGCTGGCTGGCGTGATGACCGTCGCCGGGTTCGCCAACGCGGGAACGCTGGCCGACTCCACCGTGACCATCAAGGCCCAGAGCGGGGACTTCTCCGGCACGATCTCCAGCCCGCGGCCGGCACGCTGCGCGCAGGAACGCAAGGTCGTCGTATTCAAGCAAGCGGGGGCGAACCAGGATCCGAGCCAGGACGACCGGGTCGCCAGCGACACCGCGTCCCTGTCGGGCGATCGCTATGAATGGTCGACCGGCAACACCGGTGTCTACGGCAAGGTGTACGCCCGCGTGGGTCGCACCGAGCACTGCAAGGCCGACACCAGCAGGACGGTGCGATCGGTCCGACCGTAGATCGGCAGGTACGCGGCGCCGGGCCGAGGCCCGGCGCCGCCCTGAAGGCCTAGCCGAACAGGAAGAGGCCGCGGCCCTTCCAGTTGATGCCGTCGAGCCCGGGTCCGCTCACGGTGGTCATCGCACCCGTCGGCTTGCCGGCGGTGAACGCGATCCGGTCGAGCGAACCGTTCGAACGGGCAACGAAGACCTGCCCGTCGGCGACCGTCAGCCCCACGGCGGTGTTCCAGCTGTAGCCGTCGGCCGAGGTGCTCGCGGTGAAGGTCTCGGCACCCACCATGTCGCTGCTCGGCGTGAAGTACCGGTAGAACAGGTTCGAGCTCCCGGAGACCGTGTAGTAGAGGCGGCCGTTGTCCAGGAACATCCCGGTCACGTTCGACAGCGGGAAGTACGTCGAGGTCAGGCCGTGCAGGTCGACGGCCGTGGCCGGACCCACCGTGGAGCCGTCGAACGAACGCTCGTACAGCTTGCCGTCCGACCACCCGGTGTACAGGCGGCCGTTCGTGACGAACGCCCCACGGGCCTGGCCCCAGTCGATCGTGGGCGTCGACAGCGTCGTCAACCCACCGGCCGTGGTGCCGTCGAACGAACGGTGCTCGAGCTGCGTCGCTCCGCCCGGCGCAGGGCCGGCGGGAACGTCGAGGTCGATGATCTCGATGCCGTTGACGAGCGGGTTCTCCGTCACGTGGGTGAAGTCGATGTTGACCGTGCCGTCGCTCGTGATCTGGAACTGCTTCATCGTCCCGCGCTGGTCGCCCACGTCCGCGACGATGTCGTAGTTCGTGAGCTGCGGGGTCCCATCGACCGAGACCGAGAAGCGGCGCTGACCGGCCGCACTCGTGCACGTGCACTGGTTGCCGAAGTAGAGGCGGACCCGCAGGTTGTGCCCAGCGGGGGCCGGGAAGCTCCACGACATCTCCGGCGCGGTGTTCGGGTCCCAACGCTCGGAGCTGAAGATGCCCGAGGGCGTGGTCGCCGGCACGGTGCCGTCGACGCTGCCGATCGGATTCCACGCTGCCGCATTGCTCCCGGTGTTCCGCACAGGACTCGAGACCTGGTCATCGGCGGACCAGTCCACGCCGCAGTCCAGGCTCGGGATCGCGGCCCCGCCGGCGTTCACGCGGTAGAGGATCGAGGCATCGACCGAGGAGCAGCCGTTCACCGGCAGCTTCCACAGGTCGTTCGGCAGGTGGAACACCGACGCCGTCGGCACGGCGGTGCCGCCGGCGATCGGCATCCAGGCGAGGCGCTCATGACGCTCACCCGAGATGCAGCAGCTGTCAGAACCGAACCACACGCCGCCGGACGTCGCGAGCAGCTTGAACACGCCCTCTCGGCGCGGCTCGCGCGTGGCGGTCCAAGAGAGCGGCAGACCGTTCAGCGGGTCGAGCGCCGCGGTACCCACCCGGGGCACCGCGCCGGGACCCTGCGCGTCACTCGCGAAGGAGTTGTTCTCCCAGCGCATATGGCCGCCGACGTAGATCGCCTCGCCGGTCGACAGGACACTCCAGGTGGTGTCGCCACCCGTGTAATCCGCCCACGAGGGCTGCTGGTTGCTGCCGGTGGCGTTCATCTCCCAGCGGGTCACGGTGTCGCAGAGCACGCCGGCGCCGGGTCCGCCCATGTAGGCGCCCGTCGTTGCGACGGCGAAGTACGTGCCGTCCGGAGCGATGTCGACGTCGCGCATGTAGCTGTCGAACTTCGACGCGCAGACGCTCTTGAATCGGTTGGTCTGCCAGTCGGAGATCGTCGCGGGACGGCTGCCCACGTTGAGCTTCACGATCTGACGGAAGTCCAGGCCGTTCACGGTGGCGAAGTTGCCGATCGCCACGATGGTCGAACCGTCGGGCGAGATGTCCATCCGTTGGATCCGCGTCGGGCCGCCGTTCTGGTTCCCGGCGAACGCGAAGCTCACCTGCGGGTCGACCACACCGGTGTCGGCGTTGAGCGCCGCGAAGTCGACCACGTTGGTGGTGCCGATCTTGCTGAACTGGCCCCCGAGGTAGAGCGTGTTGCCGTCGACCGACATGTCCATCACGCGCGCGCCGCTCGTGACGTTCGCGTTGAACCCGGGCACGTTCTGGCCGTTCGAGAGGTAGACCCTGGCGACCCGTTTGTGGGTCGCGCCGTTGACGGTGCTGAAGTAGCCGCCGATGAAGACCGACAGGCCGTCCGGGGCCGGCTGCACCGACTCCACCTTGCCGTCCAGCTGCGGGACGAATGTGTCGCTGATGTGGCCGGTGGTGACATCGAACGCGAAGATGTGGTTGCGCGTGATCGTGGGTCCACCGTTGGCCTCGCCCACCTGCGTGAAGGAACCGGCGATCACCATGGTGTTGCCGATCTGCGCCATCCCCTTCACACCGTCCTGTTTCCCGCCGTCGAGGATGTGCGGGGTGATGCCGTTGACAGGGTTGCTGCTCACCAACCCCGGCAGGAACACGGAGGGGTCGGCGGCAGCCGGCTGCACGAGGGCGGCAACCAGGGCCATGGCGAGCAGAGCAAGCAGCGGGGTTCGAACACGACTCATCGGGGGGTCTCCTCTAGGACGAAAGGTCGTCCCCCACCATTCCAGTTCCGAGGGGGCGCGACTACGGACCTTCGGCGGTACTTCTAGGCCAAGCGTCGGGGGCCGACAGGGGTAGACGGATGGTACAACAGAACCCGGCGTGTGACCGGGAAAAGGCGGTGGCGGCGCCGATTCCTCTGGTTGACCGCTCGGACAACGTGGTGGGATGATGCGTCCGCTCGCCAGACCCGAAGCCCCGGGAGGGATCGGATGCGCCGGACACGGTTGAAGAGCATCATCACGGCCGCGGTGATCGTGTCGATGGGAGTGATCGCTGCACCGACCCCGGCGCAAGCCGCGTTCCCCGGTGAGAACGGAACGATCATATTCGACACCGTCTCGGTGTTCTGGAACGGTGCCGGGCCCTCGAACATCTATGCGGTCGATCCGGACGGCGCCCACCTACGGCAGCTCACCGACGTCCCCGATGGATCGGGTGCCTGGCATCCATCGGTCTCTCCTGCCGCCGATCGCATCGTTTACGTCATGAGCCGCGACGGGCGGAACGACCAGGTCTGGATCATGCGCGCCGACGGCTCGCACCAACATCGCCTGGTCCACGAGCCCGCGTGGAGCGGGAACGGTCCCAGCTTCGCTGCGGGAGGTCATCGGGTGCTCTACTCGCGGTGCGGCAACTACGTGGCCTTCTACTTCACGTGCAAGATCGTGTCCGTCCGGCTCGACGGCTCCGACCGTCGCACGATCATCGGCGGAACGTGGCACCCGTTCGATCCGGTGATGTCGCCGGACGGGTCGACGGTCGCCTACGTGAGCGATGCCGGCGGGATCGAGGGGAGGGTCTGGCTGGCCGACGCCGACGGCACGAACCGGTCCGCAATCGGGCCGACGTTCACCGAGCGGCTCTCCTGGGCGCCCGACGGCAGCCGGCTCACGTTCACCGGGGGGCATCGGAACGGAGCCATCTTCACGATGGACGCCGACGGCAACGACGTGAACGAGATCCTGCCCGGCTCACTTTTCTCAGCGTGGTCACCTGACGGGGCCTCGATCGTGTCACACGTCGAGGGTCCGAACGGCTATGGCCCGCTCCGGATCACTGGGACCGACGGCAGCGATCCGCTGGAGATCGTGGACGCCTACCTCGGCGTCGGATTCGTGGATTGGGGGGTGGCCCGATGAAGCGCGGCATGGCGGTGCTCGTTCCGGCGTTGCTCATCTCCTTGCTGGCCAGTCCGGTCGCAGGGGCGGACGACGGAGCTCGAAGCTTGCCGGCGAACGGCAGGATCCTGTTCACCCACTGTGACAACGCGAGCGGGTGCCAGATCTACACGGCGAACCCCGATGGTTCGGCGATCGACCAGGTCACCCACGCCGCAGGTGAAGCCGTCCAGGGCGATTGGTCACCCGACGGTGAGCGCATCACCTACGTCAGCTTCACGAGCGGCGACGCCGCGATCTGGATCATCAACGCCGACGGGTCCCACCCCGAACAGCTCACGCCGAACGACCCGGACTCCGACAACTTCTGGCCCAGGTTCACGCCTGACGGGGTCTGGATCCTGTTCACGAACTGCTTCACCGATGAATGCGATGGCGGGATCTCGATGATCAAGACCGACGGCAGCGCGATGCAGCCGGTGACGCCGAACAGCCACGACTCATACAACCTGGCCGACATGGGCCCCACCGGTCGGTTGGCGTACATGCGTTGGCACGTGGACGGCGTGAAGATGGCGATCTACGTCTCGGCGGGCAACGGATCGCACGAGCGACGGATCAGTCCCCCACGACTGGAGGGCTGGTACCCGGACTGGTCGCCGAGGGGCGGCCGGATCGCGTTCACCAGCAACGTCTTCTGGGATCGTCCTGCGCCCTCGCTCTACACGGTGCGACCGAACGGGTCGGGGCTCGAAGCGCTGACGCATCCACCGTTCCCGCATTCGGACGTCCACCCGGCGTACTCCCCGAACGGACGGCGCGTCATCTTCGAATCGGACCGGCGCTACGACGACTTCTGCTGCGGCGACCTGTTCGTCGTGCCCGCCTCCGGTGGTGCGCCACAGCGGGTGCACCTGCCGTTCGATGCCTACGAACCGCGGTGGGGGACGGCGCCGATCGTGCCCACGCCGGGGATCGCTGCGCGTCACCTCCCCGTCGCGAGCGGACCGCCCTGCTCGTTCATCCGCAAGGTCGCCGATTTCGGCGGCTGTTCGCTCCGACAGCGGTCGTAAACAGGAATCGTCCCGCGCCTCTCGGGGCCCCCGGAAGGGGTTCGACAACGTTTCGCCGAGGGCCATCCTGGGTACCTCTTACGTGAGCAACGAACCGACCAAGGGGGTGCTCGATGCAGCGCGACATCTGGACGTACGAGATCGATGTCACCGAACCGATGGACGTCACCGGCTTCCACGTCGAGGCCGCCGATGGCCGCATCGGCAAGGTCGACGAAGCCACCTACGACGTCGGCAGCGCCTACCTCGTCGTCGACACGGGTCCGTGGATCTTCGGTCGCAAGGTCCTGATCCCGGCCGGCACCGTGACCCAACTCGACCTCGACAACGAGGTATTGAGCGTCCGCCTCACGAAGGACCAGATCAAGGATTCGCCGGAGTTCAAGCCGGACACCGACGAGTACCGGTCCGAGGAGTATCGATCCGAACTCGGCACCTACTACGGCCAGTACCGATCCTGACCTCCCTCCGGATCACCACTGGACCAGCGAAGGCCGGGCCGTTGGCCCGGCCTTCGTGCTGCCGCCTACCAGCCCGCTGACTCGCGCAGCCCTTCGCGGATTCCGATACCGCAGCGTTGCGGAATAGACCGGACGTCGCGTATGGTTCCGATACACATGAGTAGCGGAAAGGACATGCGCGTGGAGCACGCTGATGGGTACGACCGGAGGTGGTGGATCCTCGGGGTCCTCTGCCTGAGCCTCCTCGTGGTGGGGCTCGACAACACGATCCTCAACGTCGCCCTGCCGACGCTGGTGCGTGATCTCGACGCCTCCACGAGTCAGCTGCAGTGGATGGTGGACTCCTACGTCCTGGTGTTCGCGGGACTGCTGTTGACCACGGGAAGCCTCTCCGACCGGTTCGGTCGCCGCAAGGCGCTCTCCCTGGGCCTCGTCATCTTCGGCGTCGGATCGGTGATGTCCGCGTTCGCGGGATCATCCACGGCGTTGATCGGCACCCGGGCGCTCATGGGCATCGGCGGCGCGCTGATCATGCCCTCCACGCTGTCGATCCTCACCAACGTCTTCCCGGCCGAAGAGCGCGGGCGCGCCATCGGCATCTGGGCCGGCGTCTCGGGCCTGGGCATCGCGATCGGACCCATCGTCGGCGGCTGGCTCCTGAGCCACTTCTGGTGGGGCTCGGTCTTCCTGGTGAACGTGCCGGTCGTGATCGTGGCGCTGATCGCCGGACGGCTCATCGTGCCGGACTCCAAGGATCCCCACCCCAGCGCACTGGACCCCGTGGGCGCCGTGCTGTCGATCGTGGGTCTCGTGAGTCTCGTCTACGGCATCATCGAGGCACCCGGACACGGATGGACCTCGCCCGAGACGTTGCTGACGCTCGGGTTCGCCCTGCTGGTGCTCGCGGCGTTCGCGGTCTGGGAGTTCCGCAGCGACCATCCGATGCTCGACGTCACGTTCTTCGAGAACCGGCGGTTCACCGCGGCGAACATCTCGATCGTGATGGTGTTCTTCGCGCTCTTCGGATCGCTGTTCTTCCTGACGCAGTACCTGCAGTTCGTGCTCGGGTACACGGCGCTCGAAGCCGGGATCCGGATCGCGCCGCTCGCGCTGGTGCTGATGGTGTCGGCGCCGCTCGCCGGTCGCCTGACCGCTCGGGTGGGCAACAAGGTGCTGGTCGCGGCGGGTCTGGCGATGGTGGCAACCGGCCTCGGGTTCCTGGGGATGATGACCGTCGACTCGGGCTACGGCCACGTGCTCATCGGCCTCGGCATCCTCGGTCTGGGCATGGGCACCGCGATGGTGCCCGCCACCGAATCGATCATGGGCTCGCTCCCCCTGGCCAAGGCGGGCGTCGGGTCGGCGCTCAACGACACGACGCGGCAGGTCGGCGGCGCGCTGGGCGTGGCGATCCTGGGCAGCATCTTCGCCTCCTCCTACGGTTCCCACATCGTCTCCTCGCTCCGTGGCCTGCCGTCGTCATCGATCGCCGCGGCCACGAACTCCGTGGGGGCCGCCCTCGCCATCGGCGCCAAGATCGGCGGCGAGCAGGGCGCCGCGATCGTCGACGGCGCGAAGACCTCGTTCATCCACGCGATGGACCGAGGCCTGCTGGTCGGCGCCGGGATCGCCCTGCTGGGATCCGTCGTGTCGCTGATCTGGCTCCCGAACCGGGCGGCCGAGGCGCGGCCGGTCCAGCCGGAGGAAGCGACTCCGCGTGAGCCGGCGCTGGCGATGGAAGGGCAGCGGGCCGAATGACGACCACGGCGCCGGTCACGCGAGGGCCGGGACGGCCGCGCGATCCCGAGCTCGATCGCGCGATCCTCGAAGCGACGATCGATGTCCTCGAGACCGAGGGGTTCCACAACCTGTCGATCGACGCCGTCGCGGCACGCGCCAAGGTCGGGAAGACCACGATCTACCGGCGATGGCCGTCGAAGGCTCCGCTCGTGGTCGACGCACTGGCGCATCTCAAGGCCTCCACCTCGGACGACATCCCGGACGATCTCTCGACCCGGGAGGCGCTCGTGCGGATCATGTCCGACGTCGTGCGCAAGACGTCGTCGGCCGAACACCTGCTCGCCGGCCTGGTCGACGAGATGGCTCGGGACCCCGAGCTCGCCGAGACCGTCCGCACGGGGATCGTGGCGCAGCGTCGGAAGGTCATCTTCGCCGCGCTCGAACGAGGCATCGAACGAGGAGAGATCCGCGGCGGCGTGGACGTCGAGATCATCGCCGACCTGCTGGGTGGACCGGTCGTGATCCGCCGGCTGCTCACCGGTCGACCCGTGACGGCTCGATTCATCCGCGAGGTCGTCGACACGGTCCTCGACGGCGCGGCGGTCCGTGAGAACCGTCCCTGAGGTCGGGGGCCTGGCTCCGAGATCGGGGCGCTGTGACCGATGATGTTGAGATGGTCCAGAGACACGGCGAATACGCTCCTGAGGAACCGCCTGAAGAACGCTTGGTCGTTCGACGCCTCGGTCGCGCCCTGCTCTACGTCCTGGTGCTGTTCCTCGTGTCCCTCGCCGCGATCGCCTTCGCCCTCCAGGTGACCCCGGACCAGTCGGTCTCCACCCTCGGACAGACGGTGTCGGTCGGCGCCACCGCCCCGACCTTCAGCCTGTCGGGGCCGGGCGAACTGGTGCTCTTCGGCCAGTCGCTGCCCACCCGCGTCGAGTTCGTCGGGCCCGTGCGACCTCGTCTTGTCCTGACCGACATCACGATCAACGAACAGGTGGAGGCGCTGTTCGCTCCCGGCACAGGCTCGAAGACCACCGAGGTGGGCGAGGCGCTCGCCCGAGGGTTCCGACGCTACGTCGCGTGGGAGATCGGATTCGTCGCCCTCGGCGCCGGGCTGCTGCTCGGCGCCATCGCCGGCTGGCGAGGCTACGGGTGGAAGAAGACCGCGGTCACCATCCTCGGCGGCGTGCTGTTCGTCGAGGTCCTCAACGTCGGGGCGATCATGGTCACGGGCGCCACGGCACCGGACGTGTTGCGCGGGGTCGGCAGCCTCGACGAGCTGGTGGGACGCGAGGCTGCGTCTCCGCTGCAGGCGGCATCGGGACCTCCGCGCGAAGGGGTGCAGGCGATCGTGATGGGCGACTCCACTGCCGCAGGCATCGGCGGGCCCCCGCTCCCCGACGCGACCGGCCAGGACCAGGCATGTCAGCGGAGCACGATCGCCTTCGCAGAGACGTTCGCGCGGGTGAACGAGTGGAACGTCGAGAACCTGGGCTGCGGCGGCGCGACGATCGCGGACGGGATCTTGGGACCGCAAGTCGTTGGCGGCCTCGAGGTGCCACCGCAACTGGCCGTCGCCAAGCGCGCGGTCGACGCGGAGACGGTCATCATCAACATCGGCGCCAACGATCTGCATTGGAGCTCGCTCGTGTTCCTGTGCGCCGCGGCGGACTCCTGCGATAACCGCGCGCTGACGGCCTACTTCCAACACTCCCTCGACCGGTTCACGCAGGACTACTACGAACTGCTTCGCCAGCTCACGGCGCTCCCGGGTGATCCGCTCGTCCTGATCAATCAGTACTACGAGCCCTTCGATCCAGCTCTCGATTGTTTGGCGTCGGATGGGCTTACGCCCGAGAAGATCGACGTGCTGCTCGCTCGACTCGACACCGTCAACCAGGTCTTGGCCAACGGTGCCGAGACGTTCGGCTATCGATCGATCCAGCCGGACTTCACCGGACACGAACTCTGTACCGACCAGTCCTACGTACAGGGCGCGGACGAGCCGGCCCCGCTGCACCCCAACGCGCGGGGACACCTGGCGATCGCGCTCGCCGACGAACGAGCGTTGCTCGCCTCCAGCTCGTGATCAGGCTTCCGACACCGTGATGGCGTCCAGCTGGAACGGCGCATCTCCGTGGAGATCGATCGTGATGGTGTGGGTTCCGACGTGACTGAACCGCTGCTTGAAGATGCGCGCCCGCTGCTGGACGGCGGCCCGCTGCTCGGAGACCACGTGGATGTCGCCGTCGAGGAACACCGTTGCCGCGCCGAGACCGGGTCCGGTCGGACCGATGATCGAGACCCCTCGGCCCGTGAACGTGAACGTAGCGGTCCCGTTCGGATCCGACGAGGAGGCCAGGTGACCGTGGAACGCGTCCGCGTCGGCCACGCTGCTCCATGAACCGGCGTAGGAGATGGCGTGGTTCGTCTCGTCGAAGATCCTGATGGGCCGCAACAGCACCGCCGAGGTCCCGTGTTCGTCGAGGGCCTCCCCGGCGATCACGCCGCTGGAGGCGTTGCCGTTGGCGTCGACGATCCTGGTGCCGCGATCGAACGGGATCCGGCGATCGAGCGTTCGAAGCACGCCGTCGTCGTAGACGAACCCGAACCCCCTGAACCGTCCGGACTTCGTGTAGGTGCCCACCGCCTGCCCCTGGTCGTTCAGGTGCCGCACCTCCACGCAATCCGCGCCGGTGGGTACCGGGAGCATGGCGAAGCCCGCGTACGAGCGGAGCCACCCGATGCACTGGAGGGTGGAACTGCTGCTCAGCGTGCTCGTCCCTCCGATGAGGCCCCCGCCGTTGATCGTGCTCGCGCACCCGTCGGACCAGCCTGCGGGAACACCGAGGTCGTGCAGGCTGCCGCCACGGAACCAGAAGGGGTGCGAGAAACCCGCGGCCGTGTCGGCGCAGCCCACCGCCTGACCGGCGGCGGCGGTGGCGAAGGCGGCCGAGGTCGGGCCTCCGAGCGTTCCGAGTCCACGCATCGTGGTCCCGTTCCACAGGAACGCGCGACGCTTGCCCGCCCCGTTCAGAGCCGCACCCACGATCTGACCACTCTGGTTGATGCCGTATCCCCAACTGGAGTCGCCACCGAGCGTGGGCAACGCATCCACCGCGCCGGTCTCAAGGTCGAGGCGGTAGGCATGCGTGATGTGGAAGTTGCCGGCCGTGCCCACGACCTGGCCGGATCCGTTCACGCCGGCCGCGGTGCTCTCGGGGCAGCCGGTGCCCGGCACATCGGGGTCGGGGCAGGAAAGCAACGGCCCGATGGACGTCCACGCACCGCGCGAGTACGCGAAGGGGTGGGTGAACGTTCCCCCTTGATCGGCGACGATCGTTGCCTGACCGGCATCGTTGACGCCGGTCGCGAAGCCTTCGAATCCGCCCGGCGGTGTGATGACCTTGACCTCGTAGCGCTTCGCCGCACCTGCAGGCGTCGCACCGACGATGCCAGCCAGACACACGACCATGGTGGCCGTCACGACGCCGATCCACCGGCGAGAACCGCGACTGATGCTCATCGTTCCCCCTTCGGGTGAGCGTGACCCTCGGGCGTCCCTCATCGTTCCACCGACCGTTGGGGCTGGGTATCGGCCGCGTGACCGATAGATGCACATCGGACGAAGGGACCGGGGGACCTCGCTCAGCTCCGGCACGGCCATCGGCGTAGGATTCGGGCGTGGTTGTACCATCCGACGACCCCGTCGTCGCGGGACGGGGCGCACTCGAGCGACATGCGTGGACCGAGGCGTACGAGGTCTTGGCCCACGCCGACGATGGACGTGCGCTGGGCGGCGAAGGACTCACCCTCCTGGCCGCCGCCGCGTACTGGACCGCTCACCCCGACGAGACCGTCGAGTACCTGGAGCGCGCCTACGGAGCCTATGTGGAGGAGGGTGACCGCGCGTCGGCCTCCATGATCGCCTTCCGCGTTGCGGAGCAGCACGGCATGAGGATGGCCCTCCCGCAAGCGCAGGGGTGGGCGGCGAGGGCGATGCATCTGGCGGAGGACGACCCGGCGTTGCCGGTGCACGGGTGGCTCGCGTGGATGCAGGGCCTCCTCGCGTGGTTCGCCGCCGAATACGAGCAGGCGATCGGCGCCTACGACCAGGCGATCGAGCTCGCCAAGGCATCGAGGGACCGCGACCTCCTCTGGATGAGCGTCCACGACAAAGGGCACGCCCTGTGTCTGCTGGGCCGGGTGGACGAGGGCCGAGCCCTGCTCGATGAAGCCATGGCGGCCGTGGTGGGTGGCGAACTCGGCCCGGACGCGGCGGGCTATGTCTACTGCGGCATGATCGGAGCATGCTCGAAGCTCGGCGACTACGGGCGCTCGGCCGAGTGGACCGACGCGACGCTCCGGTGGTGTGAACGGGAGTCGATCCCGGCCTTCCCCGGCGTCTGCCGGATCCACCGGGCGGAGCTGATGCGTCTGCGGGGCTCGCTGGCCGAAGCCGAGGAGCAGGCCCGGATGGCGTGCGAGGAGCTCCCCCGATTCAACTTCTTCTCGGGACTCGGGCCGGCCTACTACGAGATCGGCGAGGTGCGCAGGCTGATGGGCGATTTCCAGGGTGCGGAGGAAGCCCACACGCAGGCGATGGGGTACGGCTTCGACCCCCAACCCGGTCTGGCGCTCACCCAGCTGGGACAGGGCGATGTCGGATCGGCGGCGGCCGGGATCAAGCAGGCGCTGGCGGGGGCGGGAGACAACCGGTGCCGGAGGGTCCGGCTGCTGGCGGCGCAAGCGGAGATCGCCTTGGCCGTGGATGACCTGGTGACCGCGACGGCAGCCGACCAAGAACTCGCCTCCGTGGTCACCGACTTCGAGACCGTGGCGGTGCGTTCGCTCGCGGCACATGTCCATGGCGCGGTCCTGGTGGCTCAAGGGGACGCTGCCGGCGCCTTGCCTGAGCTCCGTCGCGCGCAGGAAGGGTGGCAGCAGGTGGGGGCCCCGTACGAGGTCGCCGGGTCGCGAGCACTGGTCGGCCGCGCATTGCACGCGCTCGGCGAGGACGGCGCCGCCCTCCTCGAACTGAACGCCGCCCGGGCCGGTTTCGAACGCGTCGGTGCCCTTCCGGACCTGGACGTCGTCACCCGCCTCGTGGCGGAGATCGGCGCCGGCGGTGCCCACGAGCACGTCGCTCGCGGCTTGATGTTCACCGACATCGTGAAGTCCACGGACCTGATCGGGCTGATCGGCGACGACGCCTGGGAGGACCTCCTTCGCTGGCACGATCAGATGCTCGGATCCGAGTTCGCGGCGCACGGCGGCTCGGTCGCCCACCACACGGGATACGGCTTCTTCGTCACGTTCGACGACGCCGCCACCGCCCTCGCGTGTGCGATCGGGGTGCAGCGCGCCCTGGTCGAGCATCGCCGCGATCATGGGTTCGCCCCACAGGTGCGGATCGGGGTGCACGTCGCCGAAGCGACGAGGCGCGGGACGGACTACAGCGGCGGAGAGGTGCACAAGGCGGCCCGGATCGGCGCGCTGGCGGAAGGGGGACAGATCCTCGCGAGCGTCGATGCCATCCGCGCCGCTGATCAGACCGTCCCCGCGGCCGATCATCGCACCGTGACCCTGAAGGGCGTGGCTCAGCCTGTCGAGGTGGCCAGCATCGACTGGCAGCACGCTAGACCCTGAGGCCCGCCCGCCAGCGATAGCGCGTCAGCCGCTCGCCGACGCCAGCCGTCGGGAGAGCACGTGGATCACGCCGATCGCGGTGTCCGGCCGCTCACGCAGGATCGCCTCGAACTGTGGCTTCGCGATCGTGAGGACGCGGACGCTGCCTCGCGCGAGCAGGGTCGCGACGCGAGGTTCATGGGTGATCACGGCCATCTCTCCCACCGCCTCACCCTGGGATCGCACGGCGACGACACGCTCCTCGCCGGCCGCATCACGCATCGAGACGGCGACCTCGCCGCTCACGATGATGTGCATCTCCTCGCCTGGCTCGCCTTGCACGGCGATCGTGTCGCCGTCCTCATAGGCGTGTTCGGTCGCGATCGCCGCGATGGGCTGCAGGTCCTGCGGCGGCAGCGCCGCGAACAGTGGAACGTCGCGCAGGAACAGCACGCGTTCCATCGGCGACAGGGTCGACATCGTGCGGGTCATGGGTCCTCCTGAAGTTCGAGCATCGGGTGAGGGCTGAACGACGAGCGCCGCGCAAGCGCGGAGCCAATCGTCTGGTTCGTCAATCAGCAGCTGCAGCAGGGTGTCGCGATCGATGCGCTGGGGGGTCGCGTCCCAGATCGTGAGCAACGGGTTCACCACGTCGTGCATGCCCACGCTCTCGATCACCTCGAGCGCGTTCGCACGCTGGGTCGGGTCGGTGACCGACAGGTTCTCTATCGCGACCGCCAGCTCGGTGCGTCCTCCCAGGAGAGCCGCTGCACGGAGCCCCAGGATCGCTTGCTGTTCCGACCGCGAGAGCAGCGAGTCCCGGAGCAACCCGAGACTGGACTCGGCATCGTCCTGGACGGCGACGCCCAACCGATAGTGCTCGACGCAGCCCCCCACCATCTCGACGGCGAACGCGTGGATCGCGTCCTCGCGGCCGTCGATCGACAGGTGTTCCAACGCCGTGAGCGCCCCGTCTCGCCGATCGGGAAGGGCGAGCGAATCGATCACCGGCTCGAGCGCCGCCTCGCCCAGGAGTCCCAATCCCCCAGCCGCGGCTTCCCGAACCACAGGCTGCTCGTCGGCGAGGGCCGCGACCAGCGGAGCCAGTGCGTACGCCGGATCGAGCGTCGCCAGCGCGCCGGCGGCCTCCGCTCGAACGGCGGGCACGGGATCGGAGAGTCCGGCCTCGGCGACGGCGGCGAGTGCGGGAACGGGGAGACCATGCATCGCGCCGAACGCGGCCACGCGATCGCGTTCCGCGACACTGCCGGCGAGCTCGACGAGCAGCGACCGCGCGCCGGAATCGCCCTCCCCCGCGAGCACCGCCGCGGCCCGTGATCGCACGACGGGGTCGGGGTCCTCGAGCATCCGGTGGATCGTCGAGGTGGCGAGGTCGGCTGTGGGACCGAACGAGGCGGTCGCGGTGACGACCGCCCGGCGTACCGACGCGTCGGGATCATCGAGCAGACTCACGATCGACGGCAGCGCCTCGGACGTGCCACCCGCCGCGAGCGAGGCGATCGCGGTGGCCCGCACCTCGGCGTCCTCGTCGCGCAGGCAGGCCAGCAGCGGGTCACGGGCCGCCGCCGGGTCCAGGTCACCGAGCACGTGGGCAGCGACCCTGCGCACGCGCGGATCGGGATCGGCGAGCGCGCCGTCGGCGGCCAGGAGCGCCGACCGCTCGGCGGGGGTCACCCCGAACGGCTCCGAGCCCACGGGTGCCGCATCGAACACATGTGGTCGTCCCTCACGCAGGGCCGCCACGAGCTCGCGAGGATAGGCGCGACGCACGCCGATCATCGCCACGACGGCGATCGCCGCGCACACGAACCCGATGGCGGCGAGGACCGTCGGGGACAGCGAGCCCTCACCGAACAGGGCGATCACGCCGGCGAGCACCGTACCCACCTGCGTCGGTCCCCCGTACAGGAACGCGCGGGTCTGATCTCGGCGATCGGCCGGCACGGTGTTGATCACGGCTTCCCACGAGCTGCTCGCCCCGCCCGAGAGCCAGGCGACCTGCGCGAACCGGAAGGCCGCCAACAGCACGAAGGTCGAGGTCACGGTGAGGACACCGAACGCCACCAGGTAGAGGACCGGCAGCACGAGCAGCACGGTCGGCACGCCGAAGCGGGCCAGGAGCCGGTTCGTCACGAAGAGCGACAACAGGAACGCGGCGCCGGTCGCGACGCCGAAGAACACGCCGAAGAACCCGGCGAGCTGGTCTGGGTCGGGATACTGCTCGGTCGCGGCCCGCGAGAACGGCAGGTACAGCGAGAAGAACAACAGCGAGAACATCACCGACGCCAGGGCCAGCCAGCGCATCAGGGTGGAACGTCGGGCGTAGCGCCATCCCCGGACGAGGCCGTCGATCGGACCCACCCGGTCCGCTCGGCTCGGCGGTCTGCCGTGGCCGCCGAGCGCGAGCAGACGCGAACCGACCACGACGACGATCACGAGCGTGGCGATCCATACGAGGAGCAGGTTGGGCGCGCCGATCGCGGACGCCAACGGCTTCGTCGCGAATCCGCCGATCACGTAGCCGAGCACGCCGCCCGCCCCGATCAACGGGAAGAACCGTTTGGCCTGCCGCGTGTCGGTCACGATGCCGGCCAAACCCCAGACCGACAGCGCCACCAGGAACTGTGCGGCTCCCTGCAACAACCACAGTGCCTGCGTGATCCAGCCGACGTCGGCCGCCAAGGCCACCCTGCCGACGGCCGCGAGCACGGCGAGCACGGCCGGGACCAGCAGGCACGCCCGTCCTCGGCCGACGCGGCCCAGCAGTGCGCCGAACCCGACGGTCAGCAGGAACATCGTGGCGCCGAGCACGAGGTACATGACCGGCAGCTTCGACACTCCGTATCGGGCGAAGAAGAGCGCTTCGATGCCGCTCCCGCCGATCATCAAGCCGGCGGAGGCGAAGAACGACGTGGTGATCGCGAGCCCGACCGATCGGCCCTCGCCCTGTCGCAGCCCGAAAACGCGAGCGATCCGCCTCACGGCTCCGACGACGCCTCGTCGGCCGCCAGCATGAGCATGTCTTCGAGGGTGAGCGCGTACCCGCTCGCCCAGGACCGTTCGTAGCCTACTTCGCCGAGCGCCTCCTTCGCGGCCAGCCGAGGGTCTCCCAAGAAGGCGATCCCGACGTCCGGGATGTGGAGGTCGTAGTCGTCTTCGACCCGGT
>DATLPI010000161.1:0-3560 GCA_035535815.1 Actinomycetota bacterium
CGTGTCGGGGCCGAAGTTCGTCAGTTGCTGGAGGCCCAGGCCATTGGGCTTGATCCACGCGATGTCGAGCGAGTCACCGTCGTAGGTGCTGAACGCGATCCGGCCCGCAGTGGGACTCCATGCCGGCACCATCGCGAGCCCGGTGAAGATCGAATGCTTGTCGGTGCCGTCGGCGTTCATCACCATCAGGTTCGCGTCGATCCCTCGCAGCGTCGCCGCCGAGAGCCGCCGACCCGCGCCAGTGCCGCCGAGTCGCGTCCACACGATCTGCTGGCCGTTCTTCGACCAGTTCGGGCTGTAGTTCGTCGCCGTGGTGGTGAGTTGTTTGCGCTTCGTGCCGTCGGCCATGGCAGTGTAGATATCGAAGTTGCCCTTGCCCTTCGAGCCGGCGAACGTCATGCGGGCGCCGCTGGGGGACCAGTGGCCGCCGTACTCCAGGAGGGCGTCGGTCTTGACGACGCGCACCTGGTCGTCGCCGTTCGGTTTCATGGTGAACAGGTCGAGCGCGCCGACGCCCCTCGATGGGCTGAGCGTTCTGGCCGGCGGCAGCTTGGCCCGCGCGAACAACACCCGTGGCCCCTGATCGGGGAAGCTCGCCGACGCGGGAAGCGCGGAGCCGGCGATCGTCGCGGCGACGACGGCGGTGACGAGGATGGATCGGCGGCGAGCCTGACGGATCGAACGGGCCATGGCGGGTTGCTCCTCTCGGACGAACGGCGCGAGTATCGCATGCCCTCCCCCGCCGACCGTGGAACGTCGCCGCCTTCGCACTGGACCCCGGTAGGCTCCACGGATGGATGAGGGTTCCGAACCTCGCATCCGCGTCACGGACGGGCCGTACGTCGTCGAAGGCCGGCTGCCGCTGGTGCGGACCTCGATCGTGCGGACCGACCACGGCGAGCCCATCGGCTGGGCGCCCGATCAGCCCGTGGAGCCACGCGAGGGTGTGAAGCTGTGTCGATGCGGTCATTCGTCGGACAAGCCGTTCTGCGACGGCACCCATCGCACGATCGGCTTCAAGGGAACCGAGACCGCCGATCGCGGCCCGATCGCGGCCCGTCACAAGACCTACGCGGGCGAGGGCGTCGTCATGACCGACGACCGCTCGATCTGTGAGCATGCCGGCTTCTGCGGCGACCGGTTCACGAACGTCTGGCGGATGATCAAAGAGACGGATGATCCCGCGGTGCGCGAACGATTGATCGACATGGTGCGGCTGTGTCCGTCGGGCGCGCTCGCGGTGAGCGAGGACGAAGGTGGAGAGCCACTGGAACCCGCGCTCCCCACCAGCGTGGCCGTCGTGGAGGACGGCCCGCTGTGGGTGCGCGGCGGGGTTCGGGTCACCGGGGCCGATGGTCAGGACTACGAGGTGCGCAACCGCGTGACGCTGTGCCGCTGCGGCGCCTCGACCAACAAGCCCTTCTGCGACGGCACGCACCAGGAGATCGGGTTCACCGACCCCTGAGCGGGCAGGGCCTCACGAGGAGGCCGGCACCAATCCCAGGTCCTTCAGCACGCCGACCGGCAGCACGTGGCAGTACGGGGTGTGCCCGTTGCCCTCGTAGTACCGCTGGTGGTAGCCCTCGGCCGGGTAGAACGTCGGTGCCGCCTCGATCTGGGTCGCGATCGGCTTGTCGAACCGCGCCTGGGCTCGGTCCTTCGATGCGATGGCCGTGGCGAGCTGCTCCGGGGTCGTGGTGAAGACCACGCTGCGGTACTGGTCGCCCACGTCCGGGCCCTGGCGGTTGACCTGGGTCGGATCGTGCATCGCCCAGAACACCTCGAGCAGCTGCTCGAAGGTGACGACGGACGGGTCGAACGTCACCTCAACCACCTCGGCGTGTCCGGTGGTGTGGCTGCACACGTCACGGTAGGTGGGGTTGTCGGTGAGTCCGCCGGCGTAGCCGCTGACGGCATCCTGGACGCCCGGCACCTGCCGGAACACCCACTCGACGCCCCAGAAACATCCCGCGCCGAAGATCGCGGTCTCGGTCATGGTCGTGTTCGCCTCCTCGTGATCGATGGAACTGCTCCATCGTCCTCCGAACGGGCCGGAACGTTACGCCTCGGGTGTTGCGGGTGCCGCGGGGGTTTCGGGTGCCGGGGCCACGGGCCTGCTCGGTTGCAGCGCCTGGAGCACCACGAGCCAGGCCACCAGGAGCACCAGCACGATGCCGAACGCCACCCAGCTCACGTCGCTGAGCAGCAGGAACAGGGCCACGATCGCGATGCTCACGATGCGTAGGACCTGGGTGTGATCGGCGATCCAGCGCACCACCACGTTCTCGCGGTCGAGCCAGTTGCCCTCGCCCGCTCGCTCGACCGCGCGCGAGAGCCAGGAGGGACGGCCCGCGAGGTAGGCCAGGACGGCGATCACGACGGTGGTCACCAGCAGGAGGGTGGTGAACCCACGGAGGTTCCCGAGGACCCTCGAGACGGTGGCGGCCACCGCCCCGCGGTTCGTACCGTTCGGCGCCAGGTTGACGATGTCGTCCTGGGACCGGATCGCGGCACGGCGCGCAACGATGAGCGCGATCGCCGAGGCCAGCCCCAGCCACATCAGCGTCCGCAGCCGGTTCAAGCTCAGGGCAACGGCCGCGATCGCGGTGATCACGGTGACGATGATCAGGAGCCACACCAGCCGGTCGGCAGCCTTGACCGCCTGCTGGGCGGTGACGAGGGAGTCCGACGAGAACACCGGGATCTGACCGAAGTCGTCCGGAAGGTCGATCCCCAGACGCTGCTCCAGTTGCGGCAGGATCGTGTCGACCTGCTCGCCGGTGACCGGTGGGATGTCGATCTGCCGGTTCAGCAGATCGGAGAGCGTGCCCTCGAGCGACGACAGGGCGTCGTTCACCAGGGGCAGCAGATTGAGGTAGGCGGTGTCGCCCTGGATCGTGATGGTGGAACTGTCGCCTCGCAGGATCGACACCGCCTGATCGTGCGCGGTCCTCAGTGCGTTGAGCCACACCGTGCGGACGGCGTCGGTGGCCAGAAGCGCCTGGATCCGATCGTGCAGGAACGACCTGATGCCGTCGGTGATGGGGCCGGCCAGCACGCTGGCTGAGATCGGCAGGTCCTGTGGACCCACCGACGTGAGGGTGGATTCCACCCGGTTCTCGACATCGAGACCGGTCATGATGGCATCGCTCAGCCGAGTGGCGAGCGCATCCTGGACGTTGGGGTCGTCGATCAGGGGTCCCACCGTCTCGACGAACCGGTCGGTATCGAACACCACCTGGTGCGCCCAGACCGCCGTGGTGCTGGCCGCGACCCCGATCGCGGTGAGGATGATCAGCAAGGTCACGAACGTGCGGCGCACCCGCTTCTTGGGATTCATCCCATCCATCCGGTACCCGCAGTTCGAGCAGTACTTGACCCCGTCCTTGTTCATGACCTGGCAGTTCGGACACTTCATCGCTTGGGCTCCCCTCGATGCATGCGCCTCAGGATGGCGCATGCGCGGGTCCGCTGCATCATCCGATCTGGGCGGGATGCGCGCTCCAACCTCATCCTGAACGAGCCGCAACGCCGTTAGCGCCCCTGGCCAGGAACGGTGT
>DATLPI010000162.1:0-3907 GCA_035535815.1 Actinomycetota bacterium
GAGGCCGCGCATCGCGACTGGTACGTGTGGGCGGATCCACGCGCCGACGGATCCCCACCGAACAACTGGAGGTCGGTGTTCGGGGGAAGCGCATGGGAGCTCGACCCCGACACAGGTCAGTACTACCTCCACAACTTCCTCCCCGAGCAGCCTGATCTCAACTGGTGGAACGAGGAGGTACGAGACGAGTTCGATGGGATCCTGAGGTTCTGGTTCGACCGGGGCATCGCAGGTTTCCGGATCGACGTCGCGAACGGGCTGATCCACGACCCGGAATTGCGCGTCAACCCTCCGGCGACGGACGTCGACCCCCCGGAGATCCGTCGGCGGGGTCAGCGGCAGGTCCACAACCTGAATCGTCCTGAGGTGCACGACATCTATCGGGACTGGCGGACGATCGCCGACGCCTACGACCCGAAACGGATCCTCATCGCCGAGACATGGGTCTTCGAGCCCCGGCAACTCGCGCGCTTCTACGGAACGAGTGACGACGAGCTTCACCTCTGCTTCAACTTCTCGTTGGTCTTCTCCGAATTCCGGGCCGAGGCGCTCCGGGGGGTGGTGGGATCCACGGAGGCGGCGCTCCCACCTGGATCGCAACCCGCCTGGACAGGGTCCAACCACGACGTCGGCCGGTTCCCCACCAGATGGTGCGACGGATGGGATGAGCGCTCCCGCTGTGCGCTCATGGCATTGCTGGCGCTTCGAGGGACGCCCTTCCTCTACTACGGGGACGAGATCGGGATGATCGATGTTCCGATGCCGGAGGACGCTCAGCTCGACCTGGTCGGCGGAGGGGGAGCAGAACAGCCGAGCCGCGACGCCGGACGGACCCCGATGCGATGGAACGGGCGGGCCGGGGCCGGGTTCACGCGCGAAGGCGTCCGGCCGTGGCTCCCGATCGGCGACCCGCACGCGATCAACGTCGAGGATCAGCGGGGGGACCCGGATTCGATGCTCCAGCTGTGCCGCGACCTCATCGCCCTGCGCCGCGCGACGCCGGACCTGCGTTCGGGCGCCTACGCCTCGTTGCCCTCGCCCGACGGGGTGTGGGCCTGGCGGCGCGGCGAAGGCATCGTCGTGGCGGTCAACCTGTCGGGCGAGGGAGCCTCGCTCCCCCTCGGCCCGGCCACGATCGAGATCGGAACCGATCGCGCACGCGACGGCGAGACGGTGGAGGGCGATCTCAGCCTGGAGGCGTGGGAGGGGGCGGTGTTGCGGCAGGGCGCCTGAGCGTCCGGACTCAGGAAGGCCCGACCCGTCCCTCGCGCCGGATCTCAACGAGATGGTCCGCGACACCCAGGCTCGTGAACGGCAGGACCGGCGCCAGCAGCAGGGCGACGTCGGTCACCGTTCGAACCGTCACGAACGCCCAGACGGAGACGATCGCGATCGCGAGCGTCCGTGCTCGCCAGGCGCGATCGAGATCGGAGCGCATCGCGGCGATCCCCCCCGCGCCCACGCCGGCGACGAACCCGGTGACGGCATCGGCCGCGACCGCGGACACCGGGATCCCCACGACGAGGCACAGGAGCATCGCCCAGACCGTCGCCCGAGGGGCACGCGGGTGCTGGGACAGGAACGCGAGCGCGAGGAAGACGAACGGTATGAGGCACAACCCGAACGCGACCCAGGGACCGGCGGTCGGGGCACGCTCGGGATCGTCCGAGGCGATCGAGACGAGCCCGACGAGCAGCCCCCAGTACGCCGGCACCAGCAGGAGCGTCGAGAGCAGGATCGCCCGCCACACCTGCCGGGGCGACAGGGGCTGGGCCCCGGCGCCGGCCGGTCGCCGCGACCGGGGCATCCGGAGATCAGCCCTTGACCGCACCGGCCGTGAGACCACGCACGAAGTACTTCTGGAGCGCGAAGAACACCAACAGCGGCAGCGCCATCGAGATGAACGCCGCGGACGTCAGCAGGTGCCAGTTCTCGCCGCGCGAGCCCACCAGCTCTCGCAAGGCGACCGTGAGGACGACGTTCTGGCCGGCGCCGCCGAGGAACACGTAGGCCACAAGCAGGTCGTTCCACACCCACAGGAACTGGAAGATGGCGAACGCGGCGATCGCAGGGACCGACAGCGGAACCACCAGGCGCCAGAAGATCGTGAAGTGGTCGGCCCCGTCGATCCTTGCGGACTCGATGATCGAGGACGGGAGCGAGCCGATGTAGTTTCGTAACAGGTACACGGCCAGGGGCAAGCCGAAGCCCGCATGCGCCAGCCAGATCCCGAGGAAGGTCCCCTGCAGTTTTAGATCGGGGAAGATCTCGCGACCGAACAGGGTCGCCCCCTGTGCGTACAGACGCAGGATCGGGATCAGCGCCATCTGCAGCGGCACCACGAGCAGCCCGACGACGATCACGAACAGCACATACCGGCCGCGGAACTCCATCCACGAGAACGCGTACGCGGCGAACGCCGCGATCGTGATCGGGATCACGGTGGAGGGGATCGTCACCGCCAGGCTGTTCAGGAACGCGTTCCCGAAGCCGCCCTGGTCCAGAGCGATCCGGTAGTTCTCGATCGTCCATTCCGTGGCCCGGAACGGATGGGCGAACACCGTCCACCAGCCGGAGGCATTCACGGCATCCTCCGGCCGGAGGGACGTGATCAGCACGCCGAGGGTCGGGATCGTCCACAGGATCACGATTACGACGATCGTGATGCGGACGAACCAGCCTCCACGGCCGGCCGCCTCCAGCTGATCCCCTTTCGGCGGATGGGCCGGTGCCTTCGGGGGCGCCTCGACCGTGGCCGAGCTCACCGGATCGCCTCCTCTTCCCGGAAGCGGCGGATGTTCCACACCATCACCGGGATCACCGCGACGAACAGCACCACCGCGATCGCCGCCGCGCGGCCGTTGTGGTTGAGTTGGAAGAACCAGCGGATCATCCGTTCCGCGACCACCACCGTCCCGTTCGTCTCGGCGCTGGCGGGCTGGACGAACACGATATCGAAGACCTTCAGTGCGTTGATCACCATGTAGGTCGTGACCACGACGATCGTCGGCAGGATGCTCGGCACCATGATCCGGCGGAAGACCTGGAACTCCGAGGCTCCGTCGATCCGCGCGGCCTCGATGATCTCGTCAGGGATCGCCTTGATCGCGGCGGAGAGGACCACCATGGCGAAGCCGGTCTGCATCCAGACCATGATCACCATCAGGAGCAGGTTGTTCCAGGGCTGCAGCTCCAGCCACTTCACGGGTTCCTGGCCGAGACCGATCATGATCCCGTTCAGCAGGCCGATGTTCGATCCGAAGCCCTGCGGACGGTAGCTGTAGATCAGTTGCCACGTGATCGAGGCGCCGGCGAACGAGATCGCCAACGGCAGGAAGATCAGCGACTTGGCGACGCCCTCGCCGCGACGGAGCCGGTCCGCGAGCGTCGCGTAGATCAGGCCGATGCTGACGGCGGCCAGCGGCACGAGGATGATCCACCCGGCCGTGTTCCGGATCGCGCGCAGCATGTCGGAGTCCGTGAAGACGAACCTGAAGTTGTCCAGGCCGACGAAGCTCTCGCTGTTCGCGTCCTTGAAGGAGATCAGCACGGTGTTGATCACGGGGTAGACCAGGTAGACCGCGAGGATCACGAGGCACGGGCCGACGAAGACGTACGGCCGGACGCTCTCGCGCACACGGGCGGGGAACAGATCCACCGCTCGGTTCATCCCCCAGTACAGGGCGAAGACGCCCCCCACCCCCACGGCGATGGCCACCCCAACAACGATGAACCGGTTCGCGTTCTCGTCGCGAAGGAACTCGAACGTCCACCATAGGAGGTAGAACGTCGCGACGGGGACCGCGACCGCGACCAACACCCGCAGCACGAGCACGAGCACGCCGGTGGACCTGCGCGAGGGAGGAGCTCCGGTCAGGCCGGGGGCGGAGGCCGGTTCCGACGTGAC
>DATLPI010000163.1:0-2487 GCA_035535815.1 Actinomycetota bacterium
CACGTGGTTGTCCGCCATCGTCAATGCGTCGGCGAAGCGGAAGTTGATCTCGTGCTGACCCGGCCAGGCCTCGCCCTTCGAGGTCTCGACCTTGATGCCGGCGCCGTGCATCCCGTTGCGGATCTGGCGGATGAGGTCCTCGTCGTAGGTCGTCGCGAGGATGTGGTAGTCGAGGATGTAGGGGACGGACGGCGTCAGGTCCTCGTAGCGCTGCGCCCACGCCTCCTCGTAGGTCTCGCGCAGGAGGTAGAACTCGAGCTCCGAGCCGGTCATCGGCGTGAAGCCGAGCGCGGCAGCTCGTTCCATCTGCGCCCTGAGCACCTGGCGCGGCGACGGTTGCACGGGCGCGCCGTCGTGCCAGAGGACATCGCAGAGGACGAGCGCGGTCCCCTCGAGCCACGGAATCCGACGGAGCGTCCCGAGATCGGGCTTCATCGCGAAGTCGCCGTAGCCGCGCTCCCAGCTCGCGATCTCGTACCCCGGGATCGGGTCCATCTCCATGTCGAGCGCCAGGAGGTAGTTGCAGCCTTCGACCGGATGCCCGTCGCCCATCTCCTCACAGAAGAACTCCGCGTGGAGCCGCTTGCCCATGAGTCGGCCCTGCATGTCGGTGAACGCGACGACCACGGTGTCGATCGCGCCCGCCTCCACCTCGGCCTTCAACTCCTCGAAGCCCAGCACCGGAGCGATCCTAGTGACTGCCCGACTGGTTGACATGTCAACGCGCGGGTGGGCGTAATACCCGCCTGAGACCCGGCAGGCAACCCCTGGGAGGGCACATGAGCACTGGTCAGTCGCCCGGCTACCACACCTCGGAGGACGAACAGACCCTCCACAAGCTCGGCTACGCGCAGGAGCTGTTCCGTGGGATGGGAGGGTTCCGCAACTTCGCCATCAGCTTCACGATCATCTCGATCCTCGCGGGGTGCCTGACCTCGTACACGATCGCCTTCGAGCACGGTGGCCCGGTTGCAGTCACCTGGGGCTGGCTCCTCGTCGGCCTGATGAGCACGTTGATCGCGCTCTCGATGGCCGAGATCGCGTCGGCGTACCCGACCGCAGGTGGTCTCTACTACTGGGCGTCGAAGCTCGGGGGCCCGGGCTGGGGCTGGGCGACAGGGTGGTTCAACCTGATCGGCCAGATCGCCGTTACGGCGGCGATCGGGTACGGCCTGGCGGTCTTCGGGCAGGTGCTTTTCGACTACTGGTTCACCTACTCCGCCCACATGGACGACTGGTTCGGAGCGTCGTTCAACATGTCGACGTACATCCTGTACGCGGCCTTCATGCTCGCGGCCGTGGTCATCAACCTGTTCAACATCCGGATCACCTCCGGTCTCAACATGTTCTCGGCGTGGTGGCACATGGTCGGCGTCGTCGTTGTCGTCGGCATTCTCATCATCGTCCCGGATCAGCATCAGTCCCTGTCGTACGTCTTCACCGAGACCGTGAATAACTCCGGGTACGGGGGCGGCACCACCTCGTTCTCCAACCCGGCCTTCTGGTTCGTGTTCGGTCTGGGCCTCCTGATGTCCAAGTACACGATCACCGGCTTCGACGCGTCGGCGCACACGGCGGAGGAGACGAAAGAGGCGTCGCGCATGGCGGCGACCGGCATGTGGACGTCCGTGTTCGTCTCGGTCGTCTTCGGCTGGATCCTGCTGCTCGCGGTCACGTTTGCGATTCCCGACACCCAGAGCGTCGTCGACAAGGCGAACGAGCTCCTGCCGATCGTGCCGTTCATCTGGGCGACCTCGATGAGCCAGCAATGGGCGGAGTTCCTGCTCTTCATCTGCGTCGTCGCGCAGTTCTTCTGCGTGACCGCTTCCGTGACGTCGGCATCCCGCATGATGTTCGCGTTCTCGCGCGACCGTGCCGTACCGGGACATCCGCTGTGGCGTCGCGTCGCAAAGAATCGCGTTCCACGCTGGTCGGTGGTGGGTGTCGCATTCTTCGCTGGCGTGCTGATGATCCCCGCGATCTGGAACTACTTCATCGGCTATGCGGTGGGCACCGCGATCGCGGTGATCGGCCTCTACATCGCATTCATCATTCCGGTCTACCTCCGCTGGCGGAAAGGCGATAGCTGGGACGAGCCGCGCGCCTGGAGCCTCGGACGGCACTACAAGTGGCTGGACGTCGTATCCATCCTCTGGGTGTGCCTGATCACCATCCTGTTCATCTTCCCGCTCTACACCGTCGGCCTGCCGTGGAACGACCCGTTCGACTGGCAGTTCACGAACTACACGATCCTGTGGTTCGCGGCCATCGGCCTCATCTTCGGCGGCTGGTGGGCGTTGTCGGCGAAGAACTGGTTCAAGGGCCCGGTCCGGATGGGCACCGAGGAGGAGCTCCAACGGCTCGAGGAAGAACGGCTCGGCGAGTTCGCGCTGCCGACCGAAGCGACCTAGGCTCGCGCCACGTATCGATGCGAGGGGCGCCGCGAGGCGCCCCCTCGTCATTCAGCCTTCGAGGGCAGCGACGAAC
>DATLPI010000164.1:0-9473 GCA_035535815.1 Actinomycetota bacterium
CATCATCGGCTTGATCGCCGGCCCCGACAGGTAGCCGGTGACCCCGCCCAGGGACGGCCGGAGCTGCGTCGCCCGCACCGACATGGCGGGCGGCGGTCCACCGACGGTGATCCCGGTGACGCCGGCGCGCACCACGGCGGCCGCGATCTCGCCGAGGTCCGGCGCGTTCATCGGCAGCTTCGCGAACACGGGCACCAACGACATGCGTGCCACCGCGCCCGCGATCTCTGCGGCGCGATCGGCGTGCGCGCCGAGGATCTCCCGACCGAGCTCACCATCGGGACCCGAGAGATAGACCTCGAGCGCCGAGACCTCCGGGCGGCCTTGCAGCGACCCGGTGAGCCGTACATATTCCTCCAGGGTCGTGCCGGCGATCGAGACCACCACGTGCGTGCCGGTCCGGGCCAGTCGAGGCAGTTCCTGTTCGACGAACGCGTCGATACCCGGATTCTGCAGACCGGTCGACCACACCACCCCGGCGGCGGTCTCGGCGATCCGCGGCGTGGCCGAACCGCGATCGGCCTCGAGCGTGATGCTTCGGCTGACGACCGCTCCCACCTTGCGCAGGTCGACGAGGCCACTGAGCTCGCGCCCGGTGCCGGAGCAGCCCGCGGCAACCATCACCGGCGTGGGCAGCACCAACCCCTGCAGGTCCACCGAGAGGGTTCGCTTCACGCCGGCCACGGTCGCCCCCCTACCCCGGCCACGACTTCGTCACCGGCAGGCCCTCGGGCGGTGTCGGCAGCAGGGTGGGGGCATCCGACAGCCATCGGTCCCACAGCACGCGCGCGGGATTGAACACCGGACCATCGATGCATGAACGCACGTGGTCGTATCCGGTGCCGTCCTTGCGGGCCACCGGCACGACGCACGTCTGGCACAGTCCGAACCCGCACCCCATCTGCTCTTCCACGGCGACCTGGGCGGGGATGTTGCGCTGGCGACAGAACTCCGCGATCGCTCCCAGGGTGGGCGGCGGGGCCGCCGCGTAGATCACTTCGGTGGACGTGCGCTCCACCATGTCGGACAGGGCGTCCATCACCACGCCGCGCTCGCCCAACGTGCCGTCCTCGGTCATGATCGCGACGGACTGGGACAGCCGCTTGGCCTCGATCGGCTTGAACACGCGCTCAAGGGTCTCGGCGCCCACCACCATGTCGACGCGCTTCTGGCGCGCGTGCAGTTCCTGGGCCAGGAAGTACAGGGACGAGGCACCGTGGCCCTCGGCGATCAACAGGCAGTTGGTGAGCTTCTTCGGATACGCGAACGCCTTGCCCAGCGGGCCGATGACCTCGAGGAACTCGTGCGCCTTCGCGGTGGTGAGCCACTCCGTGCCCGAACCGGTGGGATCGACGACGAACTCCAGCGTCCCCGCCCAGCCGCCGCGACGCGAAGCCTGATGGATCGCGAAGTGGCGCCGCAGGAGGAACTCACGGCCTTCGGGCATCTTGACCGCCAGGAACTGCCCGGGCCGGGCCTTCTCGGCGATCTCGGGAGCCACCAGGGTCAGGGAGTGGTAGGCACCCAGCTTGCGCGTGGACAGGATCTCGGCGCGAACCTGCTTCACGCGGGAGACTCCCCCGCGACCCCGGCCGCGGCGGCCTCCGAGAACGTCATCCGGGCCTGCATCGGCTCCTGCATCGCCTCGGCATGGTACTCCTGGATCGAACGCGGCTCGGTCGACCTCCCGCGAAGAGCCTCGATGCCTCGCACCGCCGCGAACACGCCCGGCAACGTGGTGACGCACGGGACGCCGGCCGAGGCCGAGGCCGTCCGGATGAAGTAGCCGTCCGTGCGCGCCCCCCGACCGAACGGCGTGTTGATCACCAGGTCGACCGAGCCGCCGCGGATCAGCTCGGCGACGTTGTCGGCGTGCTCACTCACCTTGGCCACCCGCTCCACCGGGATCCCGGCGCGATGCAGCACGCCGGCCGTGCCCCCGGTGGCCAGCAATCGGAATCCCAGGTCGGCGAGCCGCTTGGCCGGGAACACGATCGCGCGCTTGTCCCGGTTCGCCACGCTCACGAACACGGTGCCCTCACTCGGCAGGCCCGCCCCGGCGGCGGTGAACGCCTTCGCCAACGCCCAGCCGGAATCGGCGTCGATGCCCATGACCTCTCCGGTCGACTTCATCTCCGGCCCAAGGACGGTGTCGACGCCCGGGAACCGTCCGAACGGCAGCACGGCCGCTTTCACGCTGGCGTACGGCAGGTGCCGGTAGTGGTGCGGATCGGCCGGCAGCACCCCGTCGGCACCCAGGTCCAGCAGCGTCTGTCCCGCGAGCACCAACGTGGCGATCCTGGCGAGCGAGACGCCGATCGCCTTCGAGACGAACGGGACGGTGCGGGACGCTCGAGGGTTCGCCTCGATCACCCAGATGCGTTCGTCCTTGACGGCGAGCTGCAGGTTGAGCAGTCCCACGACCCCGAGCCGGCGAGCCAGCCGTCGTGTGATGTCTTCGATCACGTCGAGCTCCTCGTCGGACAGGGTGGCCGGCGGGATCTGGCACGAGGAGTCCCCGGAGTGCACGCCGGCCTCTTCGATGTGCTCCATGACGCCGCCGATGAACACGTCGCCGGTGGCATCGGCCACCGCGTCGACGTCGACCTCGATCGCGCCTTCCAGGAAGCGGTCGATCAGGACCGGGTGATCTGGCGAGGCGTCGGAGGCCGTCTGGACGAAGGCCTCGAGGTCGTCGGCGTCGTACACGATCTCCATCGCTCGCCAGCCCAGCACGTACGACGGTCGAACCACCACGGGATAGCCGACCTGCTCGGCGATCGCACGCGCCTCGGCCATGGTGCGAGCCTCCCCGTGCGGTGGCGCCGGGATCTCGAGTTCGGCGAGCACCCGCGCGAACTTGCCGCGGTCCTCGGCCAGGTCGATCGCGTCGGGTGACGTGCCCCAGATCGCGAAGCCCTCGTCCTGCAGGATGCGTGCCAGGCGCAACGGGGTCTGCCCCCCGAGCTGGGCGATCACCCCCGCGGGCTGTTCGGCGCGGCACACCGCCAGCACGTCCTCCGGCGACAACGGCTCGAAATACAGACGGCTCGAGGTGTCGTAGTCGGTGGAGACGGTCTCCGGGTTGGAGTTCACCATCACCGATTCGAAGCCGGCCTCCTCCAGCGCGAAGGCGGCATGCACGCACGCGTAGTCGAACTCGATCCCCTGGCCGATCCGGTTCGGACCGGCGCCAAGGATCACCACACGGGGCCGAGCCGCGGGCTGGACCTCGGACTCTTCCTCGTAGGTGGAGTAGTGGTAGGGCGTCCGCGCCGGGAACTCACCGCCGCACGTATCGACGGTCTTGAACACCGGCGAGACCCCGAGCGCGTCACGATGACGGCGGACGGCGGCCTCGGTCGAGGACGTGAGCATCGCGAGATGGGCGTCGGACAGGCCGAGCCGCTTCGCGCTCCAGAGATCGCGGGCGCTCAACGCGGACAGCGCTCGTCCGCGCAGCGCCGCCGCCTCCTCCACGATCTCGGCGATCTGGTCCACGAACCACGGGTCGATGGCGCTGGCCGTGGCGACCTCGTCCACGGTGCGGCCCGCTTCGAGGGCGGCCTGCACCAGCTGCAGCCGGAGCTCGGTGCCGGCGGCGAGTGCCCCCATGGGCTCGGCCTCCTCGGCGAGCGTCGAGCCCAGGTCGAACCCGGTCTTCTCGATGCCGCGCCATGCCTTGCCCAGCGCTTCCTTGAAGGTTCGGCCGATCGCCATCACCTCGCCCACGGACTTCATCGTCGAGGTGAGGTGCGGGTCGGCCTCGGGGAACTTCTCGAACGCGAACCGCGGGATCTTCACCACGACGTAGTCGAGCGTGGGCTCGAACGAGACGGGCGTCTCGCCGGTGATGTCGTTCGTGATCTCGTCCAGCCGGTAACCCACGGCCAGGAGCGCCGCGATCTTCGCGATCGGGAACCCGGTGGCCTTCGACGCCAGCGCGCTGGAGCGTGAGACCCGTGGATTCATCTCGATCAACACCTGACGGCCGGTGACCGGGTCGACCGCGAACTGGACGTTGGAGCCGCCGGTCTCGACGCCGATCACGCGGAGCACCTGGAGCGCAGTGTCACGCATCTGCTGGTACTCCCGGTCGGTGAGCGTCTGCTGGGGCGCCACCGTGATCGAGTCGCCGGTGTGCACGCCCATCGGGTCGACGTTCTCGATCGAGCAGACGATGACCCCGTTGTCGTCGCCGTCCCGCATCACCTCGAGCTCGAACTCCTTCCAGCCCGCGATGGACTCCTCGATCAGGATCTCCGAGACCGGGGAGATCTCGAGCGCGCGTGTGGCGAGCGTGGCGAGCTCCTCATGGTTGGCGGCGAACCCACTCCCGCCGCCACCCATCGTGAACGAGGCGCGCACGATCAACGGGAACCCGAGCTCCTCGCCCAGCCCTTGGGCCTCCTCGAGGGTGTGGGCGATGCCCGCGCGCGGCACGTCGAGGCCGGCCTTCACCATGGCCTCCTTGAACCAGCTGCGGTCCTCCGCCCGGTGGATCGCCTCCAAGGACGCGCCGATCAGCTGCACGCCCAGCCGGTCGAGGTCGCCCGATTCGGCGAGCGCCACCGCCACGTTCAACGCGGTCTGGCCACCGAGGGTGGGCAGCAGCGCGTCGGGGCGCTCGCGTTCCATGATCGCCAGCACCGATCCCGGCGTGAGCGGTTCGATGTACGTCCGGTCGGCGAACTGGGGGTCGGTCATGATCGTGGCGGGGTTCGAGTTCACCAGCGCCACCTCGTAGCCCTCGGCCCGCAGCACCTTGCACGCCTGCGTTCCCGAGTAGTCGAACTCGCATGCCTGGCCGATGACGATCGGACCCGAGCCGACCACCATGATCTTGCGGATGTCGTCGCGCCGCGGCATCAGACGGGGCCCCCCGCCGCCCCCATCAGCGAGCGGAAGTCGTCGAACAGGTAGCGCGAATCGTGCGGACCCGGCGCCGCCTCGGGGTGGTACTGGACGCTGAAGGCCGGCAGGTCGAGGCACCGCAGCCCTTCCAGCGTGCCGTCGTTGAGGTTCCAGTGGGTCAGGGCGGCGCGCCCCAGGTCGGTCATGGCGACGCCGTCGGCATCACGCACCCACCCGTCGGGATCGACCGCGAACCCGTGGTTGTGGCTGGTGATCTCCACGATGCCGGTCTGCAGGTTCTTCACCGGCTGGTTCACGCCACGGTGGCCGAACTTCATCTTGTAGGTGTGGCCGCCGAGCGCATGGGCGAGCAGCTGGTGGCCCAGGCAGATCCCGAAGATCGGCACCTTGCCGAGCAACTCACGGGTGGCGGCGATGCCGTACGCGGTGACCGACGGATCGCCGGGACCGTTGGACAGGAACACGCCGTCGTAGCTACCGGCCGCCACCGCCGCAGCGGGGGTCTGCGCGGGGAACACGGTGGTCTCGATCCCGCTCGCCGCGAGCAGCCGAAGGATGTTGCGCTTGATCCCGAAGTCGTAGGCGGCGACACGGAAGACCCGGCCGCGGTCGGTGTTGGCCGGTCCCGTGAGGGCCACGGCGTCATATGGCTCGGTGGCCGACACCGTTCGGGCGAGGTCGGCACCCGCCATGCCCGGGGCGGTCTGCACGCGCTCCGCGAGCGAGGAAAGGTCGAGGTCGACGGTGGAGATCGCCGCCCGCATGGCGCCACCGTCGCGCAGGCGCCGCGTCAGCCGCCGTGTGTCGATGCCTTCGATGCCGGTGATGCCCGAGCCGGCGAGCGCGTCACCGAGCGTGCCCTCCGATCGCCAGGACGAGGCGCGGCGTGCCACCTCGCGTACGGCGAAGCCGGCCACCTGCACCCGCACCGACTCGGGATCGGCGTCGTTCATACCGTAGTTGCCCTGATGCGGCGAGGTCATCACCACGATCTGGGCGGCGTAGGAGGGATCGGTCAGGACCTCCTGGTAGCCCGCCATGCCGGTGTTGAACACCGCTTCGCCGAACGTCTCCCCTTCGGCTCCGAAGCCGGTGCCCACGAACGCGCTCCCGTCCTCGAGGACCAGGAGCGCATCGGGGCCGCGGCGGCGGGTGTCCTGAGCCACCACCGCCATCTAGCGCACCGCCTTGCCGTCGGCGACGGTGAGGCCGCCGTGCAGCACCGTGGCCACGACCGCGCCCGTGAGCTCGGCCCCCATGAAGGCCGGGTTCCGCGCCTTCGAGGCGAACGGAGGCTCCACGTTCCACCGGGTCGCGGGATCGAACAGCACCAGGTTCGCGGGACGACCCGGTTCGATCGGACCGCCGTGTCCGGCGGCGCCCAGGATCCGGGCAGGTGTCGAGGACATCGCGGTGAGCGCCCGCTCGAGCGAGACGATCCCGGGTGCGACCACGAACGTGATCACCGCGGCGAGGGCCGTCTCGAGCCCGATCGTGCCCGGCGGCGAGAGGTCGAATTCCGATTCCTTCTCCTCCACGGCGTGGGGTGCGTGGTCGGTGGCGATCGCATCGATCGTGCCGTCGGCCACCCCGGCCCGCAACGCATCTCGGTCCTCGGCGCTGCGCAGGGGCGGATTCATCTTGAAGTTGGTGTCGTAGGTGAGCAGGTCCTCGTCGGTGAACACCAGGTGGTGCGGGGTGACCTCGGCGGTGACTCGAACGCCCTCGGCCTTGGCCGCGCGCACCAGATCCACCGATCGTGCGCTGGACAGATGGCACACGTGCAGGCGTCCGCCGGTCATGCGCGCCATCGCGATGTCGCGCGCCACGATCGTCTCCTCTGCCTCGGCCGGCCTCCCGGCCAGCCCGAGCGAGTACGAGTGGACACCTTCGTGCATGTGCCCGTCCTGGACCAGGGAACGGTCCTCACAATGATCGGCGATCACCACGTCCACGGGGAAGGCCTTCGCGTAGGTGAGCGCGTTGCGCAACGTACGGGCGGTGGGCACGCAGTTGCCGTCGTCGCTGAAGACCCGAACGCCCGCCTCGACCATCTCGCCCATCTCGGCGATCGATTCCCCGGCCAGCCCCTTCGTGATGGCGCCGACGGGGAACACGTCCGCCAGGCCCGCGGCGGCGGCCTTCTCCTTGACCTCGGCGACGATCGCGGCGTGGTCGGTGACCGGCTGGGTGTTGGCCATCGACGAGACGGCGGTGTAGCCGCCCATCGCCGCGGCCCGCGTGCCGGTCTCGATCGTCTCATTGTGTTCGAATCCCGGTTCGCGCAAGTGCGTGTGCAGATCGACGAGGCCGGGGGCCAAGATCAGTCCGCCCGCGTCGATCGCCTCGGCGCCGGCGGCGTCCAGAGCGTTTCCGACGGCCTCGATCAGGCCGCCGGCCACCCGGACGTCCGTGACCTCGTCCACGCCGGTGGAGGGATCGATCACCCGCGCGCCCGTGAACAGGAGGTCAGCCATCGAGGGCCCCCTCTCCGGCGCCGCCGAGCAACAGGTAGAGCAGCGACATGCGGATCGCGATGCCGTTCGTGACCTGTTCCTCGATCAGCGCCTGGGGCAGGTCGGCGACGTCGGAGTCGATCTCGACCCCCCGGTTCATGGGACCGGGGTGCATGATGACCGAGCCCTCGGGGAGCATGGCCGCACGCTTCGAACTCAGCCCGAAGATCCGGTTGTACTCCCGCACGCTGGGGAAGTACTCGAGGCGCTGGCGCTCGCGCTGGACCCGGAGCATGTAGCAGACGTCCAACTTGGGCAGCACGCTCTCGATGTCATAGCTCACCTGGACGCCCCAGGCGCCGGCGTCGGGCGGGATCAGGGTCGGCGGGCCGATCAGCGTGACCTCGGCGCCCATCTTCACCAACCCGAACGAGAGCGAGCGCGCCACCCGCGAGTGCAACACGTCACCCACGATCGCGACGCGCAAGCCCTCGAGGCGCCCCAGCTTCTCGCGCATCGTGTAGAGGTCGAGCAGCGCCTGCGTGGGGTGCTCGTGCGTGCCGTCGCCGGCGTTGATCACGTGACCGTCCACCCACTTCGTCAGATGGAGCGGCGAGCCGCTCGAGGAGTGCCGGATGACGATCGCGTCGGCGCCCATCGCCTGCAGCGTCAGCGCGGTGTCCTTCAGGCTCTCGCCCTTCGAGACGCTCGAGCCTCCGGCGCTGAAGTTGATCACGTCCGCCGACAGCCGCTTGGCCGCCAGCTCGAAGCTGATCCGCGTGCGGGTGGAGTTCTCCAAGAAGAAGTTCACGACCGTTCGGCCCCGCAGTGCGGGGACCTTCTTGATGACCCTGGAACCGACCTCCCGGAAGGACTCGGCCGTGTCGAGGATCCGGATGACGTCGTCGGCGCTGACGTCATGCATCGAGAGCAGGTGTTCATTCATGAGGCCTCCTCCACCACCACGGCGTCCTTGCCGTCCAGTTCGGTGATCAGCACCCGGACATCGTCGTCGCGGTGCGTCGGCACGTTCTTGCCCACGAAATCGGCTCGGATGGGCAGCTCGCGGTGGCCGCGATCGACCAGCACGGCGAGGCGGATCCTGCGCGGCCGGCCGAAGTCCATCAGCGCGTCCATGGCCGCGCGGATCGTGCGGCCCGTGAACAGCACATCGTCGACCAGGACCACGGTGCGTCCGGTGATGTCGAACCCGATCCGGGTCTCGTGCACCTCCGGAGCCTCGGCCTTCATCCCGATGTCGTCGCGGTAGAAGGTGATGTCGAGCGCCCCCACCGGGACCGTGATGCCCTCGATGCGCTCGATCTCGGCGGCGAGTCGGTTCGCGAGGTCGTCGCCGCGGTTCGCGATGCCCACGAGCACCACACCCTCGGCGCCCTTGTCGCGCTCGATGATCTCGTGGGCGATACGGGTGAGGGCGCGGCGGACGTCGTCGGCGTCGAGCAGCGTTCCCGTCATCCGTACACCGGCGTGACGGCGGAAACAGGAACGCCCGCCCAGGGTGCTGGGCAGGCGCATGGGTTGTCCGTCATGTTCATGTTCCCTTCCCGGTCTCGCGGGACCGGCTTAAAGGGGGAAGCGCTGTCGCCTCCGAGCATAGCGGCCCCAGGTGTGGGGTCGCAACGAGCCCCGCCGAAGCATCCCTTCATGGCCGCAGACCATCGGCGGGCGTACACTGGCCGCAGAGAAGAGATACAGAGAACGACGACATCCCCGAAACCGAAAGGCGGCCACTGCCCATGGGTCCTCCCGAGCTGATCATCGTTGGGATCATCGCGATCGCCGTGATCTTCGGTGCCAAGAAGCTGCCCGAGATCGCGCACAACCTGGGTCGCTCCTCCAACGAGTTCAAGAAGGGCCTGAAGGAGGGCGGTGAAGAAGCAGACGCCCCCGCCGCCCAGCCGACACCGCCCACGCAGGCCGCTCCCCCGCCCGCTCAGCCCACGCAGGCCGCGACGCCAACGGAGACCACCGAACAGCCCAAGCCTGAGGCTTAGGCCCCGGCTGCACCCGGATCCGGCACGTCGATCGGTTGGGCGCGATCCTCGATCCCTATCTCCCTCGCGATCCGGCCCAGCACGCCGTTCACGAACGAGCGTGATTCCTCGGCCGACAGTTCCGACG
>DATLPI010000165.1:0-3796 GCA_035535815.1 Actinomycetota bacterium
ATGTTCATGGCCTCGCCTCCTCGTGCATCGGTTGCTGTCCCCCATCGTACCGACGAACGAGGGGGTGCTGACAACGTTCGCCCATCGCTCAGGCTCGTCTCCATCCTGCACGGCACGGGCTCCTACTGGCCCGCGGTCGGCGATCGAGGGCGGTGGCTGTCGCGGACGATCGCCGAACGGCTCGCGTCCCGGAAGATCGTCCGGACCGAGGGGGAGAGCCGAACGATCGACAGACCGTTCGCGGACCCGACGCCGCCCGGTAGCACGACGTTCTGGACGTTCCCCGGCGGGATCCGGGCGCAGAGGAACGCGAGCCGCAGGACGTTCGTGAGCGGCAGGTCCGTCGAGAGGCTGCGCATCCCCGCCGAGACCCACCGGAGCAGCGCGGTCGGGTCCTTCTCGAACTCCGTCCGGAACTGGGTGAGCGCGGCGATGAGCACGCGGCCGCCGTCCTCGCTCCTGCCGAAGTCGCCCGACCGCAAGCTGTGACGGTCGCGGCTGAACGCGAGGACCTCCGCGCCGCGCAAGCGTTGCACGCCGGGGTGGAAGTCCGCTCGGGAGTAGCTGTCGTGCATCGGGAACGGCACCCGGATCGTCAGCCCGCCGATCTGGTCGATCATCGACGTGAGCCCCCAGAACGACGTGAGGGCGAAGTACTGGATGTGGATCCCGCTCATCTGCTCGACGGTTCTGACCAGCAGCGGGGGACCTCCGATGGCCATCGACGCGTTGATCTTGTTCGCGCCATGGCCTGGGATCGAGACATACGAATCCCGGGGGATGCCGATGATCACGGCGTGTCGGTTCTTCGGGTCGATCTCGATCAGGTGGATCGAGTCGGCGAGCCCCCGCTCGGGACCCTGGTAGGGGCGCGCGCCGGAGCCGATCGCCAGGATCGAGATCGGCCGGTTCCCGGTGAGGTCCGGTGTGTATCCCGCGTGCGCGGCCGAAAGCATGATCGGTGGGTCCCCCGATGCTTCGCTCGAGCCGGGCGCGATCGCTCCCAGGGCGGAGCCGAGTGTCCACGCCGTGAGCGCCAGGATCACGAACGCTGCCCGCAGCCTCATGGGGCCCCCGTCGCCGAGGCATCCGGTGCAGCCGGCGAGCTCGGCAGGCTCTTCTCGACCCTGTCATCGCTCCGTCGCACGTCGTAGGAAACGATCTTCCAGCTGCCACCGACACGCTGGAAGAAGAACCGCCCCGTGCTGTCGAACCTCGTGTTCGACGATCCTGCGATCCTCCGGCCGAGCGCCCGGAATCGCGCGTTCACGAGGACCATGACCGGCTTGCCCTTCCGTTCGAGCAGGACCGTCGTGCTGATCGCCGACGGACGCGGCACGATGGCGTCGTACGCCTCGCCGGCCGTCGCACCCGCCGTAAGGACCCGGACGTCTTTCCGGGCCCGGGCCCCCGCAGCCCTCGTGAAGTCCCGCCAGAGGCTCTCGTAGGTTCCGCTCTGCCAATGCGCGGGAACCAAGAATGCATCTCGGTAGAGCCGTGTGATCGACGCCATCGCCCTCCGAGACGCGAGCCTCGATGCCCCGTGGAGACGCAGGAGGGGATCGTTCCGGACCGGCTTCCTCGATCTGATCGCGGCCGTGGGAAGAGCGCCGGACCGGGCGACCGCGAACGCGAACGCCGGTGTTCGTTCCGGACCGGTCTGGATGATCGGGGGGGCGGCGATCCGGTCGTCCCGGGATCCGAACACGAACCAGATCACCGCGATCGCTGCGACCAGCACCACCCCTGCCGCGATCGATCTGCGCATCTCGTCTCCTCAACCGGCCGATCGTCAGGCGATGTGCGCCCGTAACAGGTGCACCGTCCCGGATACGCCCTTGAGCTCCACCGGTCCGATATCTCCGAACGTGATCCCCGTCTCATTCGATGCGTCGGCCACCGCCTGACTGACCAGCACTTCGCCCTGCCTCGCATAGTCGGCGATGCGCGCGGAGAGGTTCACGGTCTGGCCGAAGTAGTCGCCCTCCTGGAAGAGCACCGGTCCTGCGTGCAGGCCGACGTGGGCTGGCGGCAACCCGGCGGCGGCCAACCCGTCCACCATCTCGAGGGCGGCACGAACGCCGGGGCCCGGATCCCCGAAGTAGAACATGACGCCATCGCCGAGCCACTTGATGGGCTTGCCGCCGTGCTGCACGGAGCTGCGCTGCACCAGCCGCGCGACCGTCGTCGATAGATCAGCGGCCGCATCGTCGCCACGTTCCTGGGTGAGCCGCGTGTAGCCGCTGATATCGAGGAAGCAGATCGCCGGCTGTCGCTCGAGGCGGCTGTGGATCCCGGCCTTCGCCATCATCACCTCGAACGCCTCGATGATGTTGGCGGTCCAGGCGCGAGCCTGCTGCGCGTGGTACATGGCCAGGAGGGCTTGCTCCGAAAGCGGGGCGATCCGGTCGGCGAGGTCGGCGTTCGCGATCTCCTCCGGGCCGTTGCCCGCCGCCACGGCGGGCTCGATCACCTCGGAGTTCCACCATGCACCCTCCTGCTCGGTGATCCGCCGGGTCCCGTCGCCCTGGACACGGAGCAGTCGCTCGATCGCGGGCGCCCGGAATCCCTCATCGAGCTGGAGCTCGACGAACGGCACGATCGCCATCTCATCCTCGCGAAGCCGGTCATCGGCCGACGGTTGCGCCATGCCTATCGCTTCGCGGACGACCAGCAGCAGCTCGAGCGGGATCCCGGTCCGGTCGGCGACCTGTTGGAACGTCTCGGCTGCGAGGGCGGCGAACCGTTCGTAGCTGGTCGCGTCGAGGAAGGAGAGCGACAGGGCACCGCTCTGGATGCCGGCGGCCACACCTTCGAGGGGGATCCCGGCACCCTCGAGCGAGTTCGCCATCAGCGCGCGTCGCACATCGCCCGGCGAGAACCGATCCGGATCCGCCGGGGCGAGGATGCCGAGATCCATGAGTCGAACGAGATAGGAGGGCTCGACCCCGGCCCGCTTGGCGGCGTTCTCGCGTGTGTACCAGGTCACGTGGCCAGCCTACCGGGGCCGCGATACCTGACGAGATGAGGCAACGATCTCCTCGTCACGGCAGGATCCTGGAGAGGTCCCATACGTGGACCGCGGACGTGGGAAGGCGAACGACGACACCGTCGCCTCGCTTCGCAACGAACGCATGCGCTGTCTCCTCTCCGAGATAGCGCGCGGAGATGGATCGCCGGACGTCTTCGACACGCGCGTCGTCCATTTCCACGTCGGCCCGGACCTTCACACCGCGGAAGGGAGCCACGGTCTCGAAGATCATCAGCACGGCGCGTGGGTCACGCGCCAGGTTGCGCAGCTTGCTGTCGCTCTTCGCCACCACGACCTCGAACGTCTCGCCCGTGTAGCGGAACCACACCGGAGACACGTCGGCGGAGCCGTCGTGTCGGTAGGTGATCAACACGGCGGGCGAGGGGTGCTTCCAGCAACGATCGGAGATCCTCGAGTCCCCGCAGGATCCATCGGCAGAGGGTACGGCCGTGGAAAACTGGGAGATCACTTCTTCAGATCTGGCCCGCCGGGACGGGGTTGACACGACGTTCGATGCCCCTACACTGACTAGACCATGTCGACCATGGCTGTGACCGGACGCAGCAGCCTCGTACTTATCGCATAGGCGCGGGCGGGCGATAGCCCGACAGACCCCCGCGCCAGACGCCCCTCGCCACGCGAGGGGTTTTTTCTACCCCGGGTTCGGATGAACGCCTAACGACGGATCGTGACGAGTCCAGCGGAAGGCCGGCGGAAGGGCCAGCGGAAGGGAAGGAGTCACCATGAGGTACGAATTCGACCGGA
>DATLPI010000166.1:0-3619 GCA_035535815.1 Actinomycetota bacterium
ACCCGCTGGATGTGGTCGGTCGACCTGCCGAACGATGTGATCGTCAGCGATCGAGCGTTCACACCGTCTTCGCGCTCGGTGAGCTGGGGAGCGACCCAGTTGTTCTCCTTCGCGGGGCCGGGCACGCACTCCGTCACCGACGCCTCCGGGATGGGGCTGTTCGACTCCGGACCGAGGGCGGTTGGTTCGCTCGCCGGGGTCACCATCCCCGGAGCGGGCTCCTACGCCTATCGGTGCACGATCGTCACGTCGATGACCGGCACGCTGAAGGCCAACATGACTGCTGCGCCCACCAGCGGGAAGACCGCGACGGTGTTCACTGTGTCCTGGGCCGCGGGTTCGCCGCCGACCGGATTCGGGTTCGATATCCAGGTGAAGCGCCCGGGGTCCTCGACCTGGGTGAACCTCCGCAACGACACACTCACGCCATCGACCACGTGGACGCCGACGAACGGCACCGGCACCTACCAGTTCCGGACCCGTCTCCAGCGTCTCGGCGCCACGGCCGCCTCGGGCTGGTCAACGGCGCTGTCGGTGTCCGTGACGTCATAGCGGTTCGGCCCGTCTTTCGTTCGTGTTGCGAAAGGCCGATTGACCACGCCGACTCCAGGGGTTCATCCTTCGGAAACATCCGATCAAAGGGGCTTGTGATGAAGAAGCTATGGATGACCGGCGCAGGACTGTTACTCGCGACGACGGTCTGGTTGGCAGGCAGCACCGGGAGCACCGGGGCGACGCTGGCCGACTACAGCCGGGCCACGAACGTCGGTACGGCGGAGGTCACGATCCACTGCGTGGACGGGGCGTGCGTGATTCCGATCATCGTGCCGTGGACGTTCCAGCTCGGCTCTATCGGGACACCGTATGACGCCGTGCTGACCGCATCGTTCACCTACAAGACCTCGAGAGGCTTGAAGGTCGCGGCGTCTCCGTACCTGTTGGACGGCTCGACGCCGATCGTGCTCTCCGATGCCGACCGACCGCTCGGGCCTGCGGTGCGTGCCCGCTCGACAAGCCTGACGTGGGTCATCCGCGCGCTCGACGCCAACACGACCTATGGGTTAGACCTGAGCGTGCAGCCGATCGGCACCCCGCCCCCGACGTACGACATCTCGGTCTCGGACGTCACGCTGGTGGTCGAAGCGGCGCCAGCCTCCTAAAGGCCCGCCTATCGAGCCGACCGACGTACCGCGGAGCGAAAGGCGAGCACGATCGCCGCGCACGCGATGGCGCCCGCGACGGCGAGCACGGTGCCGACCGCGCTCTTCCAGGGTTCCGGTTCGCCGAAGAGCGCCGGTCCCAGGGCTCGGGTGTCGTCCGTTCCCCGCAGGACGTCGACCACGACGAACTCCCCCATCGAGCCGGCAAACACGACCACGATCGCCGCGCAGACCGCCGTCGCGATCTGCGGCAGGATGATCCGCCTCACGACATCGTTCGGCGGGGCGCCGAGGTCCGCGGCGGAGTCCTCGTGCTGGCGGTCGAGCATCAGTAGCCGGACGTACACGACGATGGTCGCGAACGGAAGCATCAGCGTGATCAATCCGACGAGTTGACCTCGCGTGCCGAACCATCCGAGATCGCCGAACGGCACCCGCCGCAGCGGTTCGATGAACGCGAGGTACATCGCATCGGCCAGAGCGATCCGCGGAAGAACCAGCGCAACGAGCATCATCGCGATTGCCACCCGCGCGGTGCGGGAGCGCCAGCCTCGCGCGCCGAGCGCGAACGCCGTGCCCATCGGGACGGCGATGACCGTCGTCCAGAATGCGAGTGCAACCGTGTGCACAAGGGCGAGTCGCAGTTCCGGGTCGTAGAGGAGCGATTCCTGGTCACGGGGGTCCCCGACCCACCACCGCAGGCTGAACCCCTCCCATCGGCTGACCGACGGGGCGGCGTTGAACGAGTACGCGATCGCGACCAGCAGTGGGATCAGCGACCAACAGATGTACAGGATCGTCGTGGCTCGGAGCCACGGTGCGCGCGTCGCGTCATAGGGTCGCCCGGCCACGCACACACCCTGAACCATCCAAAGGCGTCTGCATATGCGATCGGTCAGCCTGCGTCGAACGAATCTCGACGGACTATCGACGTCCTCCGTGGAAATCCATCGAGACAGGACGCTTGGCGGGGCGGGCAGGGCTCGAACCTGCGACCGACGGATTATGAGTCCGTGAAAGCTCCTGCGCTCGCATGGGCTAACTCGCTGACCTGCGCTAACGCGGGAGTGACGACAGCCCGACCCGCTGACGTGCGCATACAGAATTGCCCAAGAATTGCCCAACGAGATGGCCGGTGAGGCTTGCTTCCGGAAGTTTCGAGCTAGATACGAACGACGGAGCGTTTGGCTCTCTCGAACTCGTCACAGACGTCCATGTACTTGACCATCATTTCCCGCGTGTGTTCCGAGATTCGCTCGTCCAATTCCCCATCATCCAGTCGGTGGCCGGGGTCGCCCCAGCCGCTGTCCAGTCCCACGAACGGGCTGAGATCGAGCAGGCGTCGAGATAGCCGGTCCTGGGTGTCGGCCATCCATCGCCAACCGCCCCAATCGGTGAAATACAAGTAGTGCGTCTCCATCCATACGTTCACCTGCTCTCCTTCCACCCTGTAGTCGCGAGTGTCGTCGCGCTCCATCACAACCTCCCATCGGACCGCACCCGGCCGACGCTGGGACGTGTGAGCGCAGGCAGCGGCGGCTCGGATGCGGTCGGATCGAAAGTCTCTGCGCTGACGAGAAGAACAGTACGGGGGGTGACCGACGCGGGGATAGGCAACCCGCATTGACATTTCGGCTGGTGGCCCGCCATCGGTCCTCGCTAGTGTCGGAGCATGCTGCTCGGAGACATGCTGGGGCGAGGCAGGGCGCGCTACGGCTGGACGACCGCTCAGGCTCCCGGCCATATCCGGATCTCGACCGCTCACTACCGCGAGCTTGAAGGCGGGAGCTACCGCGTGGACTCGGACACCTACGACCGGATAGCCGAGCTGTACGGCTGGCCGCAGCATCGCGAGGGGGACAACTTCGAATGAAGCGCTGGGTGATCGCCGTCATATCGTGACACTGCTGCTCGTGGCCGCAGGCTTCTACTTGTCCAGTCAACCGCCACCACCCCAGCCAACTCCGCAGTTCAGGGCTGCGATAACCAGCGCCTTTGGCACAGGAGCTACGGAGAGCCACGTGGAGAGCGGCGGTGGGTGTCCGCACCCAGGGAATCTAGTTCCCGAACACGGCTTGGAAGCGACGGTAGTCATCACGGGAGACAACCGCTGCTAGTCCAGTGATTGAGGGCCTTGGGGGCTATCCGCATCCGACGTCGCGGTGTCCCGGGAGTGCACAATGAACTTGAACCAGTAGAACTCCTGACCATCCCGCATTTCGTGTCCGAACTGCCCCGTATATCGGTCTAGCGACTCACCCTCGCTCAGTTCCTGCTCCAGCCGGTCCCGACTTCGACTGACCGCCTCCCACTGGGTGAAGCCATTGTCCGGATACCAGGAGGCCGGCTTGTCGTCATGGATGATTCGCTCCGTCTCTGCCATGTCTAGCCTCCGTGTGTCTTCAGGTGCGGCTTCTCGCGATACTCACGACAGAACTCATTGGCATGCGTGCGATCTC
>DATLPI010000167.1:0-2320 GCA_035535815.1 Actinomycetota bacterium
TCGGGGAGCTCGGCTCCCTCGACCGCGTGTGCGGCCCCGGACCTGCGAGCCGAGGTCTCGCTCGGAGGGGCAGCGGGATCGGTCGAGGGTTCGATCCGACTGACCAACGTCGGCGGAGCGACGTGCACCCTCTCGGGCCGACCGACCGTGTCGATCTTCAGCTCTCAGGGAGACGAGGTGGCCCTGCAGGTCACCGCGAGCGAGCCTCAGTGGCAGGCAGACGGCGCGCCGGAACCACCAGGATGGCCGGTGGTCAGTCTGCGGCCCGGATCGGCAGCTTCCATCCGCGTTCGCTGGTCGAACGCTTGCCCGCAACTCTCGGGCCCGGCATCCTGGAAGCTCGACCTCGGGAACGGTGGCGGAACCCTGGACGTGTCGGGCGCGGGGGCCAGCCTCGTGCCTCCCTGCAACGGGCCTTCCGAGCCCTCGACGCTCGAGGTCGGACCGTTCGAAACCGCGCGCCGGCACCTGAGCCGACGCCTGGAAGAAGGAGGAGCCATCTGATGCAACGGATACGTGCTTCGTTGGTCGGCGCCACGTTGGCCGCGATCGTGGTCCTGGCGGCCCTGCCCGCTGTTTCGGCCGCGCTCCAGGCCGCGCCGCCCGCCAACTGCCTGCGGAACCAACTCGGTGTCCGAGCGAACGGCATCAACGGCGCCGCCGGCACGATCCACGGGGCCTGGGTGTTCACGAACCTCTCCACGAGAGCCTGCGATCTGGATGGGTACCCGGACCTGCAGCTTTACGGTCGCGCCGGGCGTCCGATGCCCACGACCGTGAAGCGGGACCTGCCGCCGGCGCCCAGCCAGGTGAAGCTATCGCCCGGCGGATCCGCCACGTTCTACACCAGCTACAACGACGTGCCTTCCGGTTCGCACGCGTGCCAGACGTCGGCGGTGATCCAGATCACGCCCCCGAACGCGGCCGCGTCGTTGTTCATCCCGGCGCGGCTCGAAGCGTGTCGCGGCATCGTGCACGTCTCGGCTGTGCGCGGCGGCATCCATCACGCGTAGCCGTCTGACCACGGATCGGCCGCGGGGTCATCGCATATAGGTTGCGTGGCCCCGGCGGCCGAGCCGGCGAAGCCGGCCGCCCAGGGATCGATCACTGGACCGAGTGACGCCTGATCCTCACGCAGAGTGATGGGCTCACGTGGCGTCGGCGTGTCCGAGCGCGGCCTCCTCGTCTTGTTTCACTTCGACCCTGGCAGCCTGCCACGCGGACCAGTGACCCGATACGAGCGCCCACAGCGAGAGGGATGCCACGTAGGCCACGCTGTTGATCCACCCGGTCGCGATCGAGACGGGGATCATCAGGATCCAGAAGAGCGTGAGCCATCCGTTCACGCGGCGCATGAACACCGGGTCGCCTTGGACCGATGCCCAGAGCGTCTTCATCATCTCGGTCATCGCTCGCGTGCTCCTTCTCTCGATCCTCGGCTCTCGATCCTCGGCCGAGAGAGGGTTCCCTTGGGGCTCCGGTGCGAAACACAGCGAGCGGCCCCGTCAGGCCGCGATGACGAGTGCCACGCCGAGCGTAACGACGCCGAGCGCCGCCAGGTGAAGGGCGCTGACGCCGAACGCGTGGCTGGTGAAGATCGCGAGGACGCCAAGAACGATGGCGACCACCGCGAGGATCCGTCGGATCATGGCGTTCCGCTCCTTCTTCGACCCTTTCGACTCCTCACGTCTCTCGACTCCTCACGTCTCCTCACGTCTCATTCCCCGGAAGGAGCCGATCGAATCACCCCGGACCTGAACGCGGTTCGGTTCCGGGCAGATGGGTAGGAGGAGAGGCAGGGACGGGTGGTGATCGGAGATGGGCCAACATGGCGCCGCCTCAGCGGCGGGGACGACCTGGCGATTAGAGCTGAGCGTCCCTCCGGACCTGAGCTCGCTCGCAGATGTGCGTCGATCCTTCGATGCCTTCGGGCTGCCTCCCCGTGTACGACAGAACGCGCAACTCCTCGTGACGGAACTGGTGTCGAACAGCATCCGGCACGCGCAGCTGCGCGCGGATGAACGCATCCGGATCTGGGCTGGGTGGTCGGGCCGCCGTCTGAAGGTGATCGTCCGCGATCGCGACCACGGTCAACCCGGCCGACCGAGCCAACCCGTGGGGATCGCCGGAAGCATCAGGCCCGCTCCAGGGGCGGAATCGGGCTGGGGTCTGTTCATCGTCAACCAGCTGGCGACCCGGTGGGGAGCTATCCACGACGGAGGCCCCGGCTACTGGTTCGAACTGGATGCGTCGCCGCCCGCGAGCCGCGATCAGAACGGCGATCGGAACAACTAAGAGCGCGGATCCTCTTCCTCGGCGA
>DATLPI010000168.1:0-10217 GCA_035535815.1 Actinomycetota bacterium
CACATATCGGATGCAGTATCGCGGTTGCAGCGCCGGAACGCCCTAGTCCTCGGCGATCGCTCCGAACCGGCGGGTTCGCTTCTGGAAGTCGCGGATCGCTTCGAACAGGGTCTCGCGCGTGAAGTCGGGCCAGAACACCGGCGTGAACCACAGCTCGGAGTAGGCCACCTCCCACAGCAGGAAGTTCGAGACCCGTTCTTCGCCGCTGGTGCGGATCAGCAGGTCGGGCTCGGGCATGTCGGGGTGGTAGAGACGCTGGGCGATCTCGCGCTCGGTGACCTTCTCCGGCTTCAGCGTGCCCTCGCGGACATCACGCGCCAGGTCCTTCACGGCGTCGACGATCTCGGCGCGCCCCCCGTAGTTGAACGCGATCGTCAACGTCATGCCGGTGTTGTCGCGGGTGAGCTCCTCGGAGATGCGCATCTCCTTCAGCACCGACCTGGGCACCCGCCAGTCGCGGCGGCCGGTCCAGCGGATCCGCACGTTCATGTCGTTGAGCTCGTCACGGCGGCGGCGGAGCAGATCGCGGTTGAAGTTCATGAGGTAGAGCACCTCGGGAGCAGGACGCTTCCAGTTCTCGGTACTGAACGCGTAGACCGTGAGCCAGCGCACGCCCACCTCGTTGGCGCCCTTCACGGTGTCCCAGAGCGCTTCCTCGCCGGCGCCATGGCCTTCGGTGCGCGGCAGGCCCCGCTGCTGGGCCCACCGGCCGTTGCCGTCCATGACGATGGCGACGTGCGCGGGCACGCTGGACCGTTCGATGTCGCTGAGGAAACTCATTGGGCGGTCCTTACCAACATGGGGACCGACTTCATGCGTCGCTCCAGGTGGAATTCCGCGAACCCGTAGAGCAGCGCACGGGACTCCTTGCGCACCCTGGGATCGGGTTCGAGCGTGGCTCCCGCATCGTTGAGGTCGGCGAGCGCCAGCGTCGCCAGGTAGTCGAGCGCGGCGCGCGAACAACTGGACGCGCCGGACTCGGCACACCGGCCGCAGATCGCGCCGCCGAGACCGGCGGACCACAGCTGGGCATCGCGTTCGCTGCACACCGCACACGCCGTGAGCGACGGATGGAACCCCGACAGCGAGAGCAGCTTCAACATGAAGGACTCGGCCACCGCGCCCGGATCGGCGGGGCGGGCGTCGAGCGCGCGGCAGCCAGCCAGCAGCAACAGGGTGACGCGCAGGTTCTTCTCGTGCTCCTCGGCCATCTTGTCGACGGCTTCGAGCATCGTCTCGCCGGCGGCGAACCGGGCGAGGTCTTCGCGGATCGCCATGTGCGGAGCGATGATCTCGGCCTGGGTCACGGTGTCGAGCGAGCCCCGGCCCCGGTAGAGCATGAGGTTCACGTGGGTGAAGGGCTCCAAGCGGGCGCCGAACCGGCTCGTGGTCTTGCGGATCCCCTTCGCCACGGCACGGACCTTGCCCGAACCCTGGGTCATGACGGTGATGATCTTGTCGGCTTCACCGAGCTTGTGGGAGCGCAGGACGACACCCTGCTCTTTGTACGGCGGCATCCGCGAATCGTAGCGCCCAGCACGTGACGAGCGCCCTAGCAGCGGTGTGTTGTTTCCGTGGCGGGAACCCCCGGGAACCGGGGATGTTTCCCCTAGAACCGGTATCAGATGGGGCTCAGGACCTGAGGGCTTCGTGCCGATGGAAGGGAAGCGATCCGCGGGCCGACCCCTTCCCCTCAGGAGTCAGATGAGCGACACGTTGATGGAAGCTTCTGCGCCGTTCGGAGCGGCGCCGGATTCGCTCTTCCTCGAGGTACTGCAGCGGTTCCGCAGTACCAATCCCACGTTCTTGATCGGGGACGATGTCGTTCGGCGCTACCACCTGGCGATGCAGACCCGCGGGTTCGTGATCCTGTCGGGCTCGAGCGGCACCGGCAAGACCTGGCTGGCCCAGGCCTACGCCGACGCGATCGGGGCCCGTCCCAAGCTCGCCGCGGTCGACCCCAGCTGGTCCTCCAATGAAGACCTCCTTGGCTACCTGTCGCCGCTCGACGGCTTCTACCACCACACGCCCTTCAGCGAGTTCGTGCAGGAAGCCGCTCGCGAGTGGACCGCGGCCGACATGGCCGGGCGCACCGCCCGGGAGTTCCACGTGATCCTGGACGAGATGAACCTGGCCCGCGTTGAGCACTACTTCTCGCGGTTCCTGTCGGCGATGGAGGTGCGCTCGCGCGAGGGGATCGCCCGGCTCGACCTCGCGCCCGGCCACACCGTGGAGCTGACGCCCAACCTGAAGTTCGCCGGCACCGTGAACGTGGACGAGACCACCCACGGCTTCGCCGACAAGGTCTACGACCGCGCCCAGCTGATCGAGCTGCCGCTGCAGCGGAGCTACGTCGTCGACTACCTCGAGGGTGAGCCGTACTCCGAGCTGGTGCTGAAGATCTGGGACGCGCTGCGGCCGATCGCGCCGTTCGGGTTCCGCGTGTTGGAGGAGATCCGGGGGTACCTGGCCGCGGCGATCGACCTGGGCACCGAATGGCCCACGGCACTGGACGAACAGCTGGTCCAGAAGGTCCTGCCGAGGGTGCGCGGCGCCGACGGCCGCCTGGACGAGGCCCTGGTGGGGTTCCTGTCGGCGCTGGGTGATGAGGGGTATCCCCTGGCGCGCGGCAAGGCCGAGCTGATGCGCGAGGACTACGCCACCCATGGGTTCGCCAGCTACTTCTGAGGACGTCGCGCCGAGCGCGGTGTCGCTCGAGGTGCTCCGAAAGATCGTGCGCGGTCGCGACGGCCGGCCCGGCCTCGTCCACGTCCTGCCGCGGCTGCAGCGCGAGCACCGCAAGGACCTGATCCGCGAGGAACGCTGGACCTCCGGAGACCTGGCGCGCCATCCCGAGCCCAGCGAGCTGATCCGCAGCCGCCGCAAGCCCGGCAACCTGGACGAACACGGCAAGCTCAAGCGCATCTACGACTCACGCCGGGTCCTCACCTCCGACGTCCACGAGAACCGCGTGGTTAAGCATGCCGTCGGCGAGGTCCGCGCCGCGTTGGATGCCTCCGAAGAGGACTAAGCCCTGTTGATGCTCCTGGAGCTGGACGCCGCAACGGCCCAGGCGACCTACCTCCATGACGTCGGTGACCTCAAGGGACTCCCGGGTGTTCCGACGGCGACCCTGGCGGGTCACCCCCTGTACCGGACCGTCTACCAAGCCTGGCTCGATCTCCGCCGCGTCTGAATCACGGGCCGGCGGTCAGGGCGCCGTCCACACGACGTGCCGTGGCGATACGTCTCCGTGACCCGTCGTCCGCGTGAGCAGGCACCGTTCGATCAGGAACTCGAACAGGTCCTGGTCGTCCATCGGGGTCGAGGCGGGCTGGGAGCGCTCCCCCCGGTACCGGTCTTCCAACCGGTCGCGGGCGGCGGCGTCCTCCGTGAGCCTGACGGTGCCGGCGATCGTGAACGCGTCCTCGTTCTCGTCGGCGGGGAACGAATGCAGGGCGTAGCGGCCGTCCCGGTGCAGATCGTCGCGCTTGGGCGACGGGACGATGAAAGCGTGAAGGCCGTCATCGATCACGGGACAGAACGGATGCAGCCGGGGCCCGCCGTCGGCGCGCACGGTGCCGAGGAACGCGAGCCCCACGCCGTACTGATAGAGCAGCTGCCGCCCGGCCTCGGCCAGCTCGGGACGCACCGCCGAGAACTCGAGCCAGTTCAATCCTGGACCGCTCACGCGCCCATGGGATGCCAGACGGTCTTGAACTCCATGAGCGCGGTGATCTCGTACGGGCTCTGCGCCTCGGGGCCGAACGGGTCGGCGTCGGGGGCGCGATGCACCCGCTTCACGTTGTCCGCGGCAGCGCGATCGGTGTCGGCCAGCAACCCGTCCGGTACACCCGTCACGTCGATCGCGTTGACATCCATGTGGCTGGCGAGCCATGGGACCAGCTCGGCGGTGATGCCCGTGAGGATGTTCACGACCCCGCCCGGGACATCGCTGGTGGCGAGCACCTCGGCGAGAGACACCGCCAGGAGCGGCGATCGTTCGCTGGCCAGCACCACCGTGGTGTTCCCTCCCACGATCGCCGGGGCCACGCGCGAGACCAGCCCCAGCAAGGACTGGTCGATCGGCGCCACGATCCCCACCACGCCGGTCGGCTCCGGGATCGTGAAGTTGAAGTACGGGCCCGCCACGGGGTTCGACGTGCCGAGCGCCTGGGCGATCTTGTCGGCCCACCCGGCGTACCAGACCCAGCGATCGATCGCGGCGTCGACCCCGCGATCGGGATCGGTCGCACCCGCATCGGCCAGCTCGTCGCGGAACTGCGAGCGCCGACCCTCCATCAACTCGGCCACCCGGTACAGGACCTGGCCACGGTTGTAGGCGGTCATGCCCGACCACTTGGGGAACGCCGCGCGCGCCGCCACGACGGCCTCGCGGAGATCCTTCCGGGATGCCTGTGCGGCGTAGGCCAACGGCTTGCCGTCGTCGGCGAACACCTCGTAGGAACGTCCGCTCTCGCTCCGTGGGAACGCGCCGCCGATGAACAGCTTCGCTGTCCGCTTCACCGGCACCCGTGCGCTCATGACGAGCTCCCGTCGAACGTGAGGTAGGGCTCGAGACCGTGCAGCCCGCCCTCGCGGCCGAACCCGCTCTCCTTGTAGCCGCCGAACGGGGACGTGGGATCGAACCGGTTGAACGTGTTGGCCCACACCACGCCGGCCCGCAGGCGCTGGGCCATCCACAGGATCCGCGAACCCTTCTCCGTCCAGACCCCCGCGCTGAGGCCGTACGGGGTGTTGTTCGCCTTTTCGACGGCCTCCTCAGGGGTGCGGAACGTGAGGATCGACAGGACCGGACCGAAGATCTCCTCCTGCGCGATGCGGTGGGACTGCGAGACGCCGGTGAACAGGGTGGGCCGGAACCAGAAGCCACGCTGGGGCAGATCGCACGCGGGTTGGTAGATCTCGGCGCCCTCGTCGACGCCGCTCGCGACCAGCTCCTCGATCTTCTCGAGCTGGGCGCGTGAGTTGATGGCGCCGACGTCGGTGTTCTTGTCGAGCGGGTCGCCCACCCGCAGGGTCTGCAGCCGGTCCTTGAGCTTGGTGAGCAGGGCGTCGAACACCGGTTCCTGCACGAGCAGTCGCGAGCCCGCGCAGCACACGTGCCCCTGGTTGAAGAAGATGCCGTTGATCACGCCTTCGACCGCCTGGTCCAGGGGCGCGTCCTCGAACACGATGTTGGCGGCCTTGCCGCCGAGCTCCAGCGTGAGCCGCTTGCCGGTGCCGGCGGTGGCGCGACGGATCGCCTTCCCCACCTCGGTCGAACCCGTGAATGCGATCTTGTCGACCGGCGCGTCCACGAGCGCGCCGCCGGTCTCCCCCGCCCCCGTCACGATGTTCACGACGCCGGGCGGCAGCTCGGCTTCCTGGATCACCTGGGCGAGCAGCAACGCGGTGAGCGGCGTGGTCTCCGCGGGCTTGAGCACCACGGTGTTGCCGGCCGCGAGCGCGGGCGCGAGCTTCCAGGCGGCCATCAGCATCGGGAAGTTCCACGGGATGATCTGGCCCGCCACCCCCACCGGGCGAGGCGTGGGACGCCCCGGGAGCGCGTACCCGAGCTTGTCGGCCCATCCGGCGTAGTAGAAGAAGTGCGCCGCCGCCAGCGGCAGGTCGACGTCGCGCGATTCCTTGATCGGCTTGCCGCCGTTCATCGTCTCCAGCACGGCGAACTCACGCGCGCGCTCCTGCAGCTGCCTGGCGATCCGGAACACGTACTTCGCGCGTTCGCTGCCGGGCAAGTCCTGCCAGGCATCCGTCGCCGCGCGGGCGGCCTCGACGGCGACGGCCACGTCTTCGGTCCCTGCCTCGGCGACCTCGGCGAGCGGCTCCTCGGTGGCCGGGTTGATCGTGGTGAACCACCGCCCGCTCTTGGGCTCGGCGAACTCACCGTTGATGAACAACCCGTAGCGATCCTCGAGCCGGACGATATCGGTCGACTCGGGCGCGCTCGCATACTCCCACGTCGCCGTTTCGGGCCCGGTCGGTTCGATCTGGTCGGTCACGGTGCTCCTCAGTCGATCGTGAAGTGGTCCGGGCCGGCATAGGTACCGGTCCGTTCCTTCTCGAGCTGCATCAACACGTCGTTCAGCAGGCTGGAAGCCCCGATCCGGTATCGCTCGGGGCGCATCCACGCGCCGCCGAGCGTCTCATGCACCAGCACCAGGTGCTGGATCGCCTGCTTGGACTTCCGGATGCCGCCCGCCACCTTCACCCCCACCTCGCGCCCCGTCTGGTCGCGGAAGTCGCGGACGGCCTCGAGCATGCAGAGGGCGACCGGCAACGTCGCATTGACGCCGATCTTGCCGGTGGAGGTCTTGATGAAGTCGGCCCCGGCCGCCATGGCGAGCATCGAGGCCTGCCGCACCCGGTCGTAGGACCCGAGCTCGCCGGTCTCCAGGATCACCTTCAGATGCGTGGACCCGGCCGCCTCTCGCGCGGCGACGAGCTCGTCGAACGCCTCGCCGTAGCGGCCGCCCAGGAACAGCGAGCGGTTCAACACGATGTCGATCTCGTCGGCGCCCGCCGCGGCCACGTCACGGATCTCCTGCAGCCTGGTATCAAGGGGGCCGAGCCCACTCGGGAACCCGCCCGCCACGCTGGCCACCGCAACCCCGGTGCCGCGCAGCTGATCGACGGCTACCGGCACCAGCTGGGGGTACAGGCACACGGCGGCCACCGACGGGACCTCGGGTCGCGTCGGATCGGGTCGCACCGCCTTGGCACACAGCGCCACGATCTTGCCGACGGTGTCGCTGCCCTCCAGGGTGGTGAGGTCCATGCACCGGATCACCAGGTCGAGGGCCCACCGCTTGGACTCCCGTTTGATCGACCGGGTCGCGAGCCCCGCGGCGCGCCCCTCCAGTCCCACGGCATCCACCGACGTGGTCCTGGCGACGATGCGCGCTGCCTCCGACGAGGACACCGTCGGGCGGGCATCGTCCTGCCGTTGGATGGAAGTGGCCTCGGCCATGCCGCCATCGTAGCGAAGACGTGACGGGCACTCGGAGGCCGGACCCGTAGGCTGGCGGCGGCCGAACGAGGAGAACGGAACGATCGATGCACCGGACCGTGTCCATCATCATCATGCTGTCGTTGACGCTAGGCGGTATCGCCTGTGGGGCAGGGGGTTCCGAGCCCTCTGCGTGCGCGACGTTCTCGACCACCACTGCCGTCGAGATGGATGACTTCTCGTTCGGGCCCGCATGCGTGCAGGTGGACGCGGGCAGCACCCTGGCCCTGGACAACGTGGGCGCGGCGCCGCACACGTTCACGGTCGATGGCACCGACGTCAGCGTCGACGTCGCCGCGGGAGCGCAGGGATCCGCGGATCTTTCCGGGGTTGCACCCGGCACCTACACCGTGCTCTGTACGTATCACCCACAGATGAAGGCGACGATCGAGGTCGGCTGAGCCGGCTCGACACCACCGAGGAGGTTCGGGATGCGTACGAGGACGATCGCGTTGGCCGCGCTCCTGACCTTGGTGACCGGCGCCTGCAGCCTCGCCAACGATGAGCCGTCTTCCCCGTCGTCTGCCGCGATCACGACCGGCGCCCCCACCGGACCCAGTGGGGCCACCGGTGTGACCGGGGGCGACGGTTCCTCGGGCGGTCCGCAGAGCGGCTGCACCCAGGCCGAGGCCGTGGACCTCACCGACGACGAGGCCGCGGAACTCGAGATCGAGGACTTCGCCTACCACCCGGCATGCGCCACGATCGCGAAGGGCCAGGCCCTGGAGATCCGCAACCGCGACAACTTCTCGCACACGTTCACCGTGGACGCCCTGAACATCACGATCCCGATCGACGGTGATGCCACGATCACGATGGCGAACCGGGGCAAGGAGCCGAAGCTCGCGGTGGGACCGAACCCGTTCCATTGCTCGATCCATCCGGAGATGACCGGCACGATCTTCGTGACCGGCTAGAGCCGCTCAGAACCCCAACCGGTCGAGGGCTTTCGGGTCGCGCTGCCATTCCTTCATGACCTTGACGTGCAGGTCGAGGTAGACCTTGGTGTCCAGGAGCCCTTCCATCTGCTCGCGGGCTTTCGTACCGATCGTCTTGAGGGTCTGGCCGCCGTGGCCGATCAAGATCCCCTTCTGCGAATCGCGCTCGACCACGATCGAGGCATGCACCTTCGTGAGGTTGCCCTCGCGTTCCATCTCGTCGATCACCACCGCCACCGAATGCGGCACTTCCTCTCGCGTCACGGCGAGGGCCTGTTCCCGGACGAGCTCGGTGATGCGGACCTCGAGCGGCTGATCGGTGATCTCGCCGTCGGGGAAGAGGGCGGGTCCTTCCGGTAGGTGCGAGAGCAGCACCGCCCGCAGTTCCTCCACGCCGTCGCCGACCGCGGCGGAGACCGGCACGATCTCGTCCCAGTCCCCCATCGCCTGCGCGGCGGCGAGCTGCGGCACCACCTTGGTGTGGGCGAGCCGGTCGATCTTGTTGACCACGCAGATCTTCGTGGCATCCGGTTCGCCCGCCACCTGCTTCGCGTAGACGAACGCATCGCCGCGCCCAACGCCCATGTGCCCGTCGACCACGAGGACGATCACGTCGACCCCGGTCACGGCGTCGCCCACCAGCTCGTTCAAGCGCGCCCCCAGCAGCGTCCGCGGCTTGTGGAACCCCGGCGTGTCGGTGAAGACGACCTGCGCTTCGTCGGTGGTCCAGATGGCGCGGATGTCCCGGCGCGTGGTCTGGGGCTTGTCCGAGACGATCGCGACCTTCTCCCCCACCAGCCGGTTCACCAGGGTGGACTTGCCGACGTTGGGCCGGCCCACCACCGCGACCACCCCGGACCGGAAGTCGGTCACGGCTGGAAGTCGTCCGGGCCGAAGGCGTGCGGCAGCAGTTCGTCGATCGCCCAGTAGGTGCGCTGCGAACCGTCCGCCGACTCGGCGATCACGGCGATCCCGTTCCCGAACTCACGCAGGACCTGCCGGCATCCTCCGCACGGTGGGGTTGGCGTGTCGGCGTCCGAGACCACCGCGACCGCCCGGATGTCGGTAGTGCCGGCCGCGATCGCCTTGGCGATCGCGTTCCGCTCGGCACACACGCTGAGCGGGTAGCTCGCGTTCTCGACGTTGACGGCGGTGAAGATCTCGTCGCCCGCGAGCAGGGCGGCACCGACGTGAAAGCCGCTGTACGGGACGTAGGCGCGGGCGCGGACCTCGCGCGCCGCCGCCAACATCTCCTCGATGCGAGCCTCGTCGATCGACGTCATGGCGACGGTACCTCGGTGAGCGCGGGCTCGGGCTCAGTCGTCCTGGTGATGAGGACGCTCGCGATGCGGCGACCCACGACGGTCTCGGCGCGGAAGGTGAGCCCGTCCAGCTGGCACTCCTCGCCCGCGTCGGGTATGCGTCCGAAGCAGTCGAGCACCAGGCCGGCGACCGTATCCCACTCCTCGTCGGGGAGCTCGACGTCGAGCAGCTCGTTGACGTCGTCGATCGAGGTCTTCCCGCTGACGCGGTAGATGTTCTCGCCCACCTGCTCGAACTCGGGCTCCTCGCGGTCGTACTCGTCGGTGATCTCACCCACGAGTTCCTCCAGGAGGTCTTCGAGGGATATCAGGCCGGTCACCGAGCCGTATTCGTCGGTGACCAGCGCCATGTGGAACTTCTCTCGCTGCATCTCGCGCAACAGGTCGGCCACTTTCTTCGATTCCGGCACGTAGTGCGCCTCGCGGACGACCTCGGCGAGCGGGGCGTCGTGCTTGCCCTGGTGCAGCGACTTCAGCACGTCCTTGGCGAACACGATCCCGACGACGTGGTCGAGGTCCTCGTCGGCGTCGTAGACGGGGATCCTGGACGTGCCGTGCGTCAGCACCAGCGCCTGGACGTCGCGCAGGGACTTGTCGTCCTCGATGGCGATGATGTCGGGACGCGGCACCATCACCTCGCGCACGATCGTGTCGCCGAATTCGAAGATCGAGTGGATCAGTTCCTTCTCGCCGACGTCGATCGAGCCTTCCTCGGAGCCGACCTGCGCCATCGAGCGGATCTCTTCCTCCGAGACGAACGGACCGGCCTTGATGCCCTTACCGGGCAGCAGCACGTTCGCCAGGCCGATCAAGCCACGTGTCGGCCAGGCGAACAGTCGGCCCAGGAAGTACACGAAGGGCGAAAGCGCCAGCGCCACGCGGTCGCTGTGCAGCACGCCGAACGTCTTGCTCATCGCCTCGACGAAC
>DATLPI010000169.1:0-2891 GCA_035535815.1 Actinomycetota bacterium
GCCGGCAGGCTCCCAACGTGGCGCGCATGAAGCTGCTCGGCACCGAGGTCGTGCCGGTCACCGCCGGGACGAAGACGCTGAAGGAAGCCGTGAACGAAGCCCTGCGCGATTGGGCCGCCACCGTGCAGAACACCCACTACATCCTCGGTTCGGTCGTCGGCCCGCACCCGTTCCCGGTGATGGTCCGCGATCTCCAACGGGTGATCGGCGACGAGGCCAGGCGCCAGTACGCCGAGGCCACCACGGTCGATCCCCAGTACGTCCTGGCGTGCGTGGGGGGCGGCAGCAACGCGATCGGGATGTTCACCGCCTTCGTCGGGACGCCGGGCATCGAGCTGGTCGGGGTGGAAGCGGGCGGGCGCGGGTTCGGTCTGGGGGAGCACTGCGCGTCGATCACGCAGGGCCAGCCCGGCGTGCTGCACGGCGCGTTGTCCTACCTGCTGCAGGACGCCGACGGCCAGGTGGTCGAGACCCATTCGATCTCGGCAGGGTTGGACTACCCCGGCGTGGGGCCCGAGCACGCCTACCTCAATGACGCGGGCCTGGCCCGCTACGTCTCGGCCACCGACGAGGACGCCCTCGAGGGTTTCCAGGCGCTCGCCCGCACCGAGGGCATCCTGCCGGCACTCGAACCCAGCCACGTGATCGGATGGCTTCTGCAGCGGCCGCTGCCCCAGGGCTCGCGCATCCTGGTGTGCCTGTCGGGTCGGGGTGACAAGGACCTCGACACCGTGCTGGCGGCCCTGGGCGAGCGAGGCCTCCACTGATGGGAGCCCTGGAGAAGGCGCTGCGCGCCCGGAGGGACACGGGCGGCGGCGCGTTCGCCCCGTACGTGACCGGAGGGTTCCCGGGCGTGGACGCAGCGCTGCTGCGCGGGTTCCAGGATGCCGGCGCCGACACGATCGAGGTGGGGCTGCCGTTCTCCGATCCCGTGATGGACGGGGGCGTGATCCAGGAGGCCTCTCGCCGTTCGCTGGAGGCGGGTACGACCCCGTCGGATGTGCTGGCGCTGGTCGAGGACGCCTCGCTCACGATCCCGATGACGGTGATGACGTACGTGAACCCGGTCCTGCGCTTCGGGGCGAACGCGTTCTTCGATCGCGCGCGCGACGCCGGCGTCGACGGGATCATCGTGCCGGACGTGCCGGTCGACGAGATCGACGAGCTTCGTGAAGCCGCGGAGGCCCGCGACATCGACACGGTGCTCCTGGCCGCACCCGGGACAGCTCCGGAGCGCCTGTCGCGGATCGCCTCGACGGCGCGCGGGTTCGTCTACTGCGTGGCGACCTACGGCGTGACCGGCGCGCGCGACTCACTGTCGAGCACCGCGGAGGAACTGGTGGCAGCCCTTCGGCCGATGACCGACCTGCCGCTGTTGGTCGGGGTCGGGATCGCCACTCCCGAGCACGCCGCCCAGGCCGTCCGGTTCGCGGACGGGGTGGCTGTGGGCAGTGCGCTGATGGCTCGTCTCCTCGAGGGCGACCGCGACGGCACCCTTGCCCTGGCCGCGGACTTCCGCCGAGCCTTGGGCTGAGACGGTATGCGACGCAAAGGCTCCTGGGGGGTGCTGGTTGCCGCGTTGGCGATAGGCCTTCCCGCGTGCTTCGGGGGCGACCCGAGTCAGCCGAGCGATCCGCCCGCCTCGACGGTGGCCGACCGGTTCGGTTCGTTGACGATCGCCCCCGGCGATCCCATCACGATCGGGACATTGCTGACACCGTCCGACGCGACGCCGTCGTGGGTGGGGCGCGACGCCGAGCGCGGCGTGCAACTGGCGGTCGACTTCCTCGACGGCACGCTCGACGGTGTGCCCGGAGCGTTCCTCGGTCACCCAGTCGAGGTGGTGAATGCATCGGAGGGGTGCAGCGACGATGCCGCGAACGAGGACCAGCCCTTCGGCTCGGACACGGACCAACTGGTGGGTGTCATCGGCCCCGGATGTGCCTCCTCTGTGCTCCAAGGGCCGGGCGTCGCGCTCGCGGATGATGGCATCGTGATGATCTCGCCCACGGCGACGGATGCGGCGCTCACCGGGCAGGGGCGCCGGTCACCGTTCTTCTTCCGGACCGCCTACGACGACCAGCTCGAAGGGGTCGCGGTGGCAGGGTTCGCGATCGATGAACTCGAGGCCGACCGGGCTGGGATCGCCTACGACGACGCGGATACCTCGGGGGCTGCCACCGCGTTCCGGACCGCGTTCGAGGAGGACGACGGCATCGTGTCGGCTTCGGGTTCGCTCGCCGACCCGGCGGTTTCACCTGACCGGGTGATGCGTGCGCTCGGCGAGGTGGGGCCTACGGTGGTCTACCTCGATGCCGCCAACCCGGTGTGCGCGCAGGCCGCTCGTCAGGCCGGGGTGGTGGGCGGTCTCCAAGGCGTGCCACTCGTGGGAGGCAGCGGGTGCCTGGATCCGTCCTTCCTGCCGGCGGTGCGAGGGGAGGCCTACCTGGCGGGGCCCGACTCGACGAGGCTGATGGCCGACGACTTCTACCGGATGGAGTTCTTGCCGGCGTACGAGGAGCAGTTCGGCACCGCGCCGCCGGCGATGTTCCACGCGCAGGCGTTCGACGCCACGATCATGATGCTCGATGCCGTCGAACGGATCGCCGAGCGCGATGATGACGGCACCCTCACCGTGGGCCGTGGCGATCTGCGAGACGCCGTGGCCGCCACGAGCGGGGTCTCGGGCCTTTCGGGCACGATCACTTGCGGGGAGACCGGTGACTGCGCCCAGGAGGTGTCGATCGCGATCTACCGCGTGCCCGCGGTGCCGATCGACGGCGGCACGGCCGATCCCGAACCGGTGTACACCCAGACCGTCTCGCTGGACGACCTTTTGCCGTGAGCGCCCGCGGGCGCGCCGTCATCGGCGTGCCGGGAGGGGATCGTCC
>DATLPI010000170.1:0-2707 GCA_035535815.1 Actinomycetota bacterium
CAGCCGGAGGGGGCACGTCAGGTGTCGAAGACTGAGCATCATCGGAAGCGGAAGGTCGCGACGCGGTCGCGGAGTGCTGAAGGATGCTCGGCCGGACCTCCCGGACAACGACCTTGAGGGCAGCGACGATCGGGAGCGCGATCAGAGCGCCCCCGAGCCCCGCGAGGCTCGACCAGATCAGCAGCGTGATGATCACCGTGGGTGCCGATAGGTCGATCGCCTTTCCCATGATCCTGGGCAGGATCACGTAGTTCTCGATCCGCTGGTAGACGATGAAGTAGACGGCCACGGCGATGCCGTCGGCGACCGAGGAAAACAACGCAACGATCACGCAGACGACCGCGCCGAGCATCGCGCCGACGCCCGGGATGAGATCTGCGATCGCCACCCACACAGCGAGCGCAGCTGCGTAGGGGACTCCCAGGATCTCCAGAACGATGAACGCCAGCGTTCCCGCTATGACGGAGATGAAGATATTCCCGGAGACATAGCCGCCGATCCGTTCGACCGACTCGTCCAACATCCGGACGTTGCGGTCCGCATGCCGCCCCGACACGAGGGCCTTGGCAGCTTCGTGGCTTCGCTCCAACCCGAGGAGGAAGTACACCGTGAGAACCGAGATCGTCAGGAAGTTGAAGATCACGCTCCCCGCGCCGGCGGTGATGCTGGGGATCTTCCCGAGTGCCAGATCGGGGATCTTCGCTGATGCTTCCCTGAGCCGCTCCGCGAGGTGGAACTTCGCCTCCAAGGTCCCGAGGAACCCGGTCGCATGCTGAAGTCGATCCAGGTAGTCGGTCCTGGCCAACTCGTGGATCTGGCGGACGGCCTGTGGGATCACGAGCCAGGCGAAGAGCACGAGGAACCCGATGCTCAAGAGAAGGATGACCGTCACCGCCCACCCGCGGGATAGTCGCCGGCGCTGGAACCAGCGGACCTGCGGGTCCAGGCCCACAGCGAGCACCAGGGCGACGAGTACCAGCAGGAGGATGCTTCGGACCGACCAGGCCGTCGCGAGCAGGACGAGAACGCCTGCGATGGTCAGGGTCACCCGCGCCCAGTAGCTCATCGCGGGAAAGCGGTCATCGGGCATCTCCGACCGAACCCTCCAATTCGCGCCCGAGCCTGACGTGCCCTCGAATCCTAGACCGGGGTGTTCCACCACGCCGTCAGCCTCGAGAGGGGTGCTGGTCTTCTTGACCTGACCGATAGTGGCGGAAGAGAAGATACGCAACGCCACCGACCGGGATCGGCAGCCAGTACGACACGAGCCGGTACAGGAGCGTCGCGGCGAGCGCCTCTGGCCCGGGGACGCCCGCCAGGGTGAGCGTGCCGACCAGACCCGCTTCCACGAAGCCCAGCCCGCCCGGCGTGAACGGGATCTGCGCGAGCAACTCGGCGGACGCGTAGGCGAGCACGACGAGCGACGGTCGGGGGGCTGCTCCGACGGCCCGAAGGGCACAGAGCAACGCAAGGTAATCGAAGCCGGTGTTCCCTACGGCCGCGAGCACCGCGGCCTTCCAGCGTCGGTCGAGCGTGGTACGAATGAAGTTCCGGTCGGAGAGCAACTCATCCGAGAGTCCGGTCACGGGGCGTCGGCGCCGAAGCGTGGCGTTGAGGAGGCGTTGGATGCCCCGACCGATCCATTCGAGCGGAGCGTCGGTCTTGAAAAGGACGGCGCCGGCTCCGATGAGCAACACGACCACGGCCGCGCCCAGGTAGGCGGCGGTCGCGAGCCCGCGGTTGATGGGCGCGCCACCGATGATCGCCGGCAGCGCGAGCACCGGGAGCGCCAGGGCCGTGGTGATCTGCAGTCCGGTGGACGCCGTGAGCGCGGCGGCCGCCTCTCCACCGTCCACCCCGGCCTTCTGCAGCATCACCACCGTGAACGGTGTCGCCGAGCCAGGGACGATCCGGCCAAGCGCATTGCCGGCCAATTGCGCGCACGCGATCGGAAACCACCCCTTCGAGGCCAACGCGATCCTGTCGAGCTCCCACAGGCAGAACGAGCTCGCCACCTCGAAGAGGAGCACGAGGACCGCGAAGGGCCAGTCGAGATGCTCGAGCGAACGCCAGGAGGAGAAGACCGAGATCAGGCCGGGAAGGAGCAGATACAGCGATACCGCTGTGACGGCAAGAAGGACGGCCGACTTGACGTACTGCCGACGAGTCGCCGATGGCATGGGAGGCGGCACGTGTGATCGCTCGGAAGGCCCTTCTTGCGGGTCGGTCATCCGAGCAGTGTGGCAGCGTCCCGCCCACGGGTGTGGGCCGACGCGCGCCGTCGATCGTCCGGAACCCTGCCACGATTGCGGAATGGGTGAAGGATGTGTGCGTCTATGACAGATCGGCCGATCCGTCTGACCGAGCGGAGGCGAGATGGCAGAGACAGGAAGCTCCGGATCCCGTAGCACGGCCGTGGCGGGTGGAGGGCCAACGGCTCATCGCGACTGGCTGAGTCTGCTGCCGAACCCGGCGTTGGCAGAACACGCTCGCGTGCGTGCCGAGAGCGCCCAGAACCGGGTCGCGGACAAGATCACCGTCTTCGCCGGCTCGATGACCTTCGTCTACATCCACATCATTTGGTTCGGGTGCTGGATAGGGTTCGGAGTCGAGCAGTACCCGTACGGCCTCTTGACGATGATCGTTTCGCTCGAGGCGATCTTCCTATCGACCTTCGTGATGATCAGCCAGAACCGCGCGGACGCGA
>DATLPI010000171.1:0-2355 GCA_035535815.1 Actinomycetota bacterium
GGAGCGCAGGTTCTTGGCGTAGCCCCACAGCGCCTGGTCGGCGGGTTCGGTGAGGTCGCGCTCGACGCGGATCCACAGGTCGGTGTCGCCCAAGCGGATCTGGTCGTCGGCGGTGGGCCCGTGGCGCCGCGCGTGCTCCTCCCGGGAGATCGACCTCGGCAATTCAGACCTCCCCGGTGGGATCGCCGCCGCCGTAAGCCACCAGGTCGACCTCGCGGGTCTCGTCCGGGGCCCACCGCAGCGAATCGCCCGCCGGCAGATCCAGGCGGAACCCGCGCGCGGCCTCGCGATCGAACGACAACGACGGGTTCACCTGCCAGAACGGGTAGTGGGACGAGACGCGCACCGGGCGCCTGCCTGTGTTCGTGACCGTGATCCGCCGGCGTTCATGGTCGGGCACGAGCGCCACGTCACCGTCGCCGAACCGCTCGGCGCCTGGACCGTCGACCGACGCTGGACCGAAGGGTTCGGTCAGCACGATCAACCGGGTGCCCTCGTCGAGCAGGACCTCGACGCGGATCTCGGGCACCACGTCGGCCACGCCGAAGATCACGTCGACGTCGGCGGCGCGGCGGCCCGCCTCCACGACCTGCTCGTAGGTGCCGCCGCCACGCGCCGCCAGGTGGAGTTCGTCGCAGACCAGCGCGATCGCCTCGGGGGCGTTCAGCGCGAGCCCACGGGCGAGCGTGGCGCGCGCCAATTGCGCGGCGGTGAAGACACGGAGGCGGTCCTCTTCGGTGGGGGTGAGGTGCACTACCCGGCGCCGGTGATCGTCTTGGCGACCTCTTCGGCCGAATCGCCGCTCCGCCGGAGCACCAGCGCGACCAGGGTGAGCGCGATGAGCGTCAGCATGAGCATCAGCGTCGAGACCGCGGCGATCTCCGGCCGCAGGATGCTGCGCAGCGCGCTGAACACGTACACCGGCCACGGTGAGGCGCCCGCCACGCTGACGAACGTCGAGATGATCGTGTTGTCCAGCGACAGGCTGAACGCCAGCAGTCCACCCGCCAGCACGGCCGGCATCATGAGCGGCAGCGTGATCTGGCGGAACCGCGTGAACGGCGCGGCGTAGAGGTCGGCACCCGCTTCCTCGAGCGACTCGTCGAGCCCTGCCAATCGCGCGCGCACGATCAACGTGACCACGGCCGTCGAGAAGATGGCGTGGCCGATCCACAGTCGGAGCAGTCCGTAGTTGTCGCCCACGCCGGCGAAGCCCGGCCCGAAGGGTCCCTTGATGCGCACGTACCAGATCAGCAGCGCGATCGCGTCGACGATCTCGGGCGTGACCAACACCAGGAAGACAAGTGCCATGAAGACGATGACCCACTTGCCCGGTCTCCTCGCCAGCGCGATGCCGGCGAGCGACCCGAGGATGGTCGCGATGATGGCCGAGCCCACCGCCGCCTTCAGCGAGGTGGTGATCGCACCACGGATCACCGGGTTGTCGGGCAGCGTCTTGTACCAGTCGAACCCGAACCCGTCCCAGGCCAGCAACGCACGTCCCTTGTTGAACGAGTAGGCCATGATGATGAAGATCGGCAGGAACAAGAAGGCGTAGACGAGGATGCCCCAGATCCGCAGCAGCACGCTCGTCCAGTCGCGACGCGGCTTCGTGCGCGCGGGTTCGGCGCGGGTGACCGGCTGGTCGGCGACCGTGACCTCGGCGCTCAAGCCGGCACCTCCTGCAACGAGACGCGACGGTTCCGCTGGATCAGGGCACGCGCCGCCAGCCCGATCAGCGCGAACAGGCCCACGGTCAGCAGGATCATGGCGATCAGGACCATGGCCATCGCCGAACCCAGCGCCCAGTTCTGGGCCACCAGGAACTGGTCGGCCACCATGCGTCCCACCATGTTGCCCTTCGCCCCGCCCAGCACGGCGGCCGTGATGTAGTCGCCCGTCAGCGGGATGAACACTAAGAGCGTGCCGGCGACGATGCCGGGCATCGAGAGCGGGATCGTGACCTGACGCAGCGTCTTCCAGCGGCTGGCACCGAGGTCCTTGGAGGCTTCGCGCAGGGCCGGTTCCAGTCGGTCGAGCGCCACGAACAGCGGCAGGATCATCAGCGGCAGGTAGTTGTAGACGACGCCGAGCTGCACGGCGAACCGTGTGTCGAGCACGGCCAGGGGAGCGTCGCGTATCCCGATGGCCTTGAGGATCCCCGACACCGGCCCTTCCGGAGCGAGCAGGATACGCCAGCCGATCGTGCGGACCAGGAAGTTGGTCCAGAACGGCACGATCACCAGGCCCAAGAGCAGGCCTCGCCACTTCGGGTTCACGCGCACGGCGAGCCAGTACGCGAACGGGAATCCGATCAGCAGGCAGATGAAGGTGCCCAGGATCGAGATCTGCAGT
>DATLPI010000172.1:0-22166 GCA_035535815.1 Actinomycetota bacterium
TACAACCTGGTGCTGGATCAAGGCTGGTCCAATTTCACCAACTACCTCCCGTTCACCGATTCGATCAAGGCCAAGGACGACACCACCCTCGTGTGGAAGACCACCAAGCCCTCGATCGCACCGCTGATCCCGCCGTGGATCTACATCCTCCCCGAGCACATCTGGGGCGGGATGAGCAAGGACGAGATCAAGAAGTTCGAGAACTTCGATCCCGACACCGGCACGCCGGTCACGTCCGGACCCTTCCACATGGTGGAGTGGAACAAGGACGAGGACTGGACGCTGGAGTCCAACGACAACTACTGGGGCGGAACGCCCACGATCGACCGCGTCATCGTCAAGCGCTACACCAATCCCGAAGCGATGGTGTCGGACCTGAAGCAAGGCGTGATCGACTTCGCGGAGACGGTCCCTGTCGACCTCTTCCAGACGTTGCAGGACACGCCCGGCATCGGGACGAACGTCGGCGGCTCGTTCTCCTTCTCCCAGTTCAGCTTCAACCAGTGCTACGAACAGAAATCCTGTGACAAGAGCACCGGTCATCCGGCACTCAAGGATGAAACGGTGCGTGAAGCGATGGCGATGGCGATCGATAAGGCAGGCCTGGTCGATCGCATCCTGGGGGGGTATGGCACCGTCGGCAGCACGATCGTCGTGCCCACCGTGCCCTTCTGGCATCTGGATCCCGACCCGGCGATCCCCTTCGACATCCCGGGGGCGAACGAGCTGCTCGACGGAGCGGGGTATGACGATACCGACGGCGACGGCATCCGGAACATGCCGGGTGGCGGGGAGAACCTGGACTTCCGGTTCATCGTGCGCACGGAATCACCCGAGCAGATCCAAGCCGGGAAGTTGATCGCCGGATGGTTCAAACAGATCGGCATCGGTACGCAGACCCAAGCGGTGACCGACTCCAAGCTGATCGACTCGTGGTTGGCCTCTGACTACGACGTGTACATCTGGGGCTGGGGACCCGACCCCGACCCGGACTTCATCCTGTCGTCGTTCACGACGGGGCAATGCGGGGTGTGGAGTGACACCTGCTACTCCAACCCCGAATACGACCAGCTCTATGCAGACCAGCAGACGTCGACGTCTCCCGACGACCGCCAGCTGATCGTCAAGCAGATGCAGCAGATCCTTTACGACGACATCCCCGAGGTCGTGCTGTGGTACGACAACGATCTCCAGGCCTACAACAGCGACCGCTGGACCAACTTCAGCTACCAGCCAACCCCAGGCTCGGACGGTGAGGGTGGCTACATCCTGTTCCAGTTCGGCAACTACTCCTACATCAGCATCGAGCCCGTCGCCGGGAGCGGCGCAGGAACCGCGAGCGGGAACAGCGGCATCCCCGCGTGGGTCTGGGGCGCGATCGCGCTGGCCATCGTCCTGGTCGTGGGGGGCGTGATGTTCGCGCGCAGCCGCGGTTCGGACGAAGATAAGGCCTGACGGACAACCACACGAAGGAGACGGCGGCGCAGGGTGGGGACACGCGGATACGTCCTGAAGAAGGTCTTCCAGGCGTTCCTCACCCTGCTGGCCGTCATCATCTTCAACTTCTTCTTGTTCCGGATCCTGCCGGCGGACCCGGTGAGTCTGCTGACGCGGAGCCAGGGCGCGCAGATCGATGCGGCGGAACAGGCCGAGCTGCGAGCCGACTACGGCTTGGACAAACCGCTGTTCCCCGGACAATTCCTGGACTACGTCAACGACACCCTGCGCCTGGACCTCGGACAGTCGATCATCCTGCGACCCAACGAGAAGGTGCTCGACCTGTTCATCGAGTTCATGTGGCCGACGATCCTGCTGGTCGGCACGGCCACGATCTTCTCCACGATCTTCGGGATCGCGATGGGCATCTACGCGGGCTGGAGACGCGGAGGGAAGTTCGACAAGGCCTCGATGTACGGCTCCTTGGTGCTGTACTCGATGCCGGAGTTCTGGCTGGGGATGCTGTTGATCCTGCTCTTCTCCGCCACGTTGCACTGGTTCCCGAGTTCGGGCCGCACCGACGTCCGGTTCGACTACACGGGGTTCGCGGCGGTCGGCGACGTCATCAACCACCTCTTCCTGCCCTGCCTGACGCTGACGCTCGCCTATCTCGGTGAGTACTACTTGGTGATGCGCTCGTCATTGCTGGACGTGCTGGGCGAGGACTACATCACCACGGCACGCGCCAAGGGCGTGCGCGAGAAGTGGGTGTTGCGGCGCCACGCGGTGCGCAACGCGCTGCTGCCCACGATCACGCTCATCGCGTTGTCCTTCGGGTTCGTGCTCGGCGGCGCGATCACGATCGAGTACGTCTTCGGCTACAAGGGACTGGGAGGGTTGACCTACGACGCGTTGCAGGCTCGTGACTACCCGTTGTTGCAGGGCGTGTTCCTGATCGCCAGCGCCATCGTGATCCTGTTCAACCTGATCGCCGATCTGATCTACGGCTACTTCGATCCCCGCGTGAGGGAGGCCTGATGCAGACCCCGCCGATCACCCCGGGCGGCGATCCGCACGCCCTCATCGATGAGTCGCCGGAGTCGCTGCCAGAGATCCGGAGTCCCCGGCAGATCAAGCGAACGCGCCGGCGCCTGGCGCGCAAGCGGTTCTGGAAGCTGTACCGGAAGAACACGATGGGCATGGTGGGCCTGGCCATCTTGATCTTCTTCATCGGCATGGCGCTGTTCGCGGTGTTCTTCGCGAACCCGGCCTCGACCGACGTCTCGTTCACCGGGGATGCGCCGCGCCACGCGCCGCCCTCGCTGGAATATCCACTCGGCACCACGACGCTCGGCGTGTCCGTGCTCTCGTTGGTCATCGAAGGCTCGAAGATCTCGTTGCTGGTGGGTCTCACCGCCTCGGTGATCACGATCACGATCGGGGCTCTCGTGGGCGTCGTGGCCGGCTACCGCGGGGGCGCCGTTGACACCGGCCTCATGCGCTTCACCGACTTCGCCCTGGTGGTGCCCTGGCTCGCGCTCGCGATCATCCTGGCCGCGATCCTCGGCCCGTCACTCATCACGATCATCATGGTCATCGGGTTCACCTCGTGGCCGGGCACCTCGCGGCTCGTGCGTTCGCAGGTGCTCTCGATCCGAGAACGGCCGTACGTGGAACGTGCCCGAGCGCTCGGGGGTGGCGACGGCCACATGATCGCCCATCACGTCCTGCCCAACGTCATGCCGGTGATCTTGGCCAACGCTGTCCTCGTGGTGGCCATCGCGATCCTGTCCGAGACCGCGCTGTCGTTCCTTGGCCTCGGCGATCCCTTCAGCATCTCGTGGGGCGGCGTCCTCGAAGAAGCGTTCGCGGCCGGGGCCACCACCAGCGGGTACTGGTGGTGGATCGTGTCGCCCGGCGTGTGCATCGTGCTCGTCGTCCTCGCGTTCACCATGATCGGGTTCGCGCTCGACGAGGTTATCAATCCGAAACTGAGGGACCGATGAGTGATGTCCTGACCCTGGAAGACCTGCGCATCACCTATCACACCGCCTCCGGCGGCATCCCGGCCGTGCGCGGGGTGAACCTGAGCGTGAAGAAGGGCGAGGTCGTCGGCCTGGCCGGCGAATCCGGCTGCGGCAAGTCGACGATCGCGGGTGCCGTGCTCCGCCTCCTGCCTGCCAAGACGAAGATCGAAGGCACCTTGCTGCTCGAAGGCGAAGACGTCCTGTCGATGAAGCCCGGGCGCCTGCGCGCCGTTCGGTGGACCGGTGCCTCGATCGTCTTCCAGGGCGCGATGCACGCGCTCAACCCGGTGAAGCGGGTCGGCGACCAGGTGGCCGAAGCCATCACCGTGCACAACCAGGCGGGCGAGAAGGAAGCGCGCGTGCGCGTCGGGGCACTCTTGGAACAGGTCGGGTTGCCGCCGCGCCGCATGAGCGACTTCCCGCATGAACTCTCCGGTGGTCAGAAGCAGCGCGTGATGATCGCCATGGCGCTGGCGTGCTCGCCATCCCTGATCATCGCCGACGAACCCACCACCGCGCTCGACGTCATGGTGCAGGCGCAGGTCCTGAAGCTCATGAAGGAGCTGCAGCGCGACCTCGGGCTGTCGATGATCTTCATCACCCACGACCTGTCGGTCCTGGTGGAGACCTCGGACCGGCTCGCGATCATGTACGCGGGCAAGATCGTGGAGGAGGGACCGGCCAACACGGTGTTCCACGATCCGAAGCACCCCTACACCGAGGCCCTCGCTGCCTCGTTCCCGGAGATCGGCGACCTGAGGTTCCGGGGAAACCCGACGGGCCTCGGCGGCGACCCACCCGACCCGGCGGACGTGCCGAGCGGGTGTTCGTTCCACCCGAGGTGTCCGAAGGCGTTCGAGGACTGCGCTTCGATCGAACCCGAGTTGTACTTCGCGGGCGAGGGCCGGCGAGCGGCCTGCCTGTTGGTGTCGGGTGCGAAGGCCGGCGCCGCGGAGGTCACGACATGAGCATCGAGACCGAGCACACGTCCCCACCGCCGCCGGTGCCTGACGAAGCCCCGGTGATCGAGGTCGACGACCTCCACGTCACCTTCGCCGGACGCGTGGGCGTCTTCGAAGGGCTCCGCGGCAAGAAGGCGAGCCAATCACGCGCGGTCGACGGCGTCAGCTTCCAGCTCCGCAAGGGTGAAGTGCTGGCCCTGGCCGGCGAGTCCGGCTGCGGCAAGACCACGACCGCCCGCGCCATCATGGGCCTGCAGCCGCCGAACGCCGGCGTCATCTCGTTCAAGGGCAAGCCGCTGCCCAGGAACCTCAAGCCGTATCGGCGCAAGGTCCAGATGGTCTTCCAGGATCCGACCGGCAGCCTCAACCCTCGCCAAACGATCTACGAGATCATCGCCGAGGCCCTGCGGATCCACGGCATCGACCGCGGGAGCGAAGGGGAGACCGAAGAGCGGCTGGTGGCCAAGGCCCTGTCGCGCGCCGGCCTGCGACCGCCCGAGCGCTTCTTCCTCCGGTACCCGCACGAGCTCTCCGGTGGCCAGCGTCAACGCGTGGTGATCGCGGGGGCGCTCGTCCTCGAGCCCGAGGTGATCGTCGCCGACGAACCGGTGTCCAACCTGGACGCCAGCGTTCGCGGCGAGATCCTGCAGCTCCTCATGAAGCTCCGCGCCGACCTCGGCCTCACGATCATCATCGTCACTCACGACCTGGGCCTGGCGTGGACGGTGGCCGACCGGGTGGCGATCATGTACCTGGGCCGGATCGTGGAGATCGGCCCCGCCGAGGACGTGCTCCTCAACCCGTTCCATCCGTACACGAAGGCGTTGCTCGACGTGGTGCCGGAGGCCGGCGGTCTCGAGCGCCCCATCCTGGCGGGCGAGCCGCCCGACCCCACACGCATCCCGTCCGGATGCCGTTTCCATCCCCGCTGTCCCGTCGTGGCTTCGGGCAAGGCCGCCGAGCTCGGCATCGAAGCGCGGTGCAAGGGTGAGGACCTGGCGCTGGAGATGCTCGCACCCGAGCACGAAGCGGCGTGCTATCAGGCTTCGCTCGAAGACAAGCGACCGGCGTCGACGACGACGTAACGGCTGAGGCAGGGACGGCCGGTAGCGCGGGGCTCAGTCCGGCTGGGATCCATCCCCTTGTTTGAGGACCCCGAGGATCGCTTCCATCTCCGAATCCGACACCGGCGCGTCGCGCGGCGTTTCCTTCGTCCGCACGGTGGCGAGCAGGGTGCGCAGGTTCGACTCGGCCATCTCCGCGCGGGCTTCGAGTTCACGGCTCTTCTCGGTCAGACTGCGAGCGCGAGCTTCGGATTCGTCGCGATCCTGGCGTGCGCTCCGCGAGTCCTCCCGGGCGGTGCGCAGGTTGGTGCGGAGCTCGGCGACCTCGCGACCGAGCTCGACCAGTCGGTCGACCATCGCCCGGCCGAAGTCGGAATACGCGGCTCCGCCCGACGGCGCTCGCCCGGAAGTGGACCCTCGAGGAGCCTGCGTGGCGCGCGTCTTGCGAGGCTTGCGACCCACGGCCTCCTTCTCGGACGCATCCACCGGCCGAGCGTCCAGCAGGCGGTAGGAGCCCTGGGCGGGTTCGAGCCGCTTGCGCGCGATCAGGGCCCGCACGGCGCGCGCCGTGGACAGCGCATCGGGGAACCCCAGCTCCCGGCCGATCTCGGCCGGGGTGACGTCGAGCACCTCACCCACCTCCGTCCGCTGGGAGGCTGCGGCCAGGAACGCGTTCACCCGCTGCAGGCTCTGCTCGTTCATGGCGCCATCATGCCCGACCACGGTGCCGAAAGGCCAGTGCGCCTCAGCGGAACGCCGGGCGACGGTAGGCTGGCCCACCATGGGTGATTCCTCGAAGGGGCCCGCTCCGCTCGCCGGGATCCGCGTGCTGGATCTGTCGAGGGTGCTGGCGGGTCCGCTCGCGACGATGACGCTGGGCGACCTCGGGGCAGACGTGATCAAGCTGGAGCGGCCCGGCGAGGGCGACGACACCCGTCACTGGGGCCCTCCGTTCTCAGAAGATGACGCTGCCTACTTCTTGTCGCTCAACCGGAACAAGCGATCGGTTGCCGTCGACCTCAAGACCCCGGGAGGGGTCACCGAGGTTCGGAGGCTCGCCCGTGAGGTCGACGTCCTGATCGAGAACTTCCGCCCCGGACTGATGGCCGAGCTGGGGCTGGCGCTCGAGGACCTCCGCCGAGCACACCCGCCGCTGGTCACCTGCTCGCTCACCGCATTCGACGACGACGAGGCCGCAACGGCGGCCCGCCCGGGCTACGACATCATCGTCCAGGCGCTGAGCGGCCTGATGAGCGTCACGGGCGAACGCGACGGCGAACCCACGAAAGCCGGCGTCGCGTTGCTCGATGTCATCACCGGGCTCCAGGCCACGATCGGGATCCAGGCCGCACTGCTCGAACGCGCACGCACCGGGCGAGGGCGGCACGTGAGCGTGTCGCTGTTCGATGCCAGCGTCGCCGCCATGGTGAATCAGGCCTCGAACTACCTGGTGGGCGGCCAGGTGCCGAAGGCCATGGGCTCCCAGCACCCCAACATCGTGCCGTATCAGATGTTCCACGGGTCGGACCGGCCCTTCATCGTGGCCGGCGGCAACGACCGGTTGTTCCGGCGCATCTGCGAGGTGCTGGATCACCCCGAGTGGGGCGAGGACGAGCGTTTCGTCACGAACGACGCGCGCGTGGGCCACCGGGACACGCTGATCTCCATGATGGTCGAGGCGTTCGCCACCCGGACCGCCGGGGAATGGCTCGCAGCACTGGAGGCCGCCGCCGTCCCGTGCGCACCGATCCGAACCATGGACGAGGTCTTCGCCAGTGCCGAAGGGGCGGCGCTGATCGACACCGTCGCGGACCCTGCCCGTGGGGGCACGCTCCGCACGGTCCGGAACCCGCTGCGGTTCGACGGTCAGCCGCTCGCCGTGCGCTGGCCCCCGCCCACGCTGGGCGAACACACGGACGAGGTCTTGGACGGATGAAGGCCGCCGATCGGTGGGCCGAGGCGTTGGCGGCCCGCGCGATCCCCCAGCCGATCATCGACGCAGCGCCCACGTCTCCCTGGGGCTTCCCCACCGAACTCTTCCGCACGCGCGCCCGGATGTCGTCGGCGCGACCGGTCGCCACACCGACGACGGTTCGGGGGCTGGAGGCGCTTCCGGCATCTGGCCCGCCATCGGGCACCGTGCTCGACGTCGGCGTGGGAGGCGGCGCCACGTCGCTGCCCCTGGCTCCGCGTGCCGGCCGGATCACCGGGTTCGACCAGCAGGCGGACATGCTGGCGATCTTCCTCGAGGCCGCCGGTGGCGCAGGGGTCGATGCCGAGGCGGTGCAGGGCCGCTGGCCCGACGACGAAGGGACCGCACCGCGGGCGGAGGTCGTGATCTCCGGTCATACGCTGTACAACGTGCCCGACCTGGTGCCCTTCGTCTCGGCGCTCGATGCCCATGCCAGCCGGCGGGTCGTGCTCGAAGCCACCGAGCGCCATCCGCTGGGATGGATGCGCGACCTGTGGCGGCGGTTCCACGACCTCGACATCCCCGACGCGCCCTCGATCGACCTGGCTGTGCAGGTGATCGAAGCCAAAGGGATCGCGGTCTCGCGCGAGGACCGGCCCGATCGCGATGACGACCCGGGTGCCGGCGGCTTCGATGCTGCCGAAGATGCCGTCGCCCTGATCCGCACGCGGCTATGCCTGCCGGCGTCGCGGGACGCGGAGCTCACCGAGGCGCTGGGCGACCGGTTGCGGGTTCGCCATGGACTGTGGACCGCGGGCCCTGCTTCCCGCACCGTGGTCACGCTTTGGTGGGACACCCACCATGACGAGTCGTCATGAAGAGGGCACCGAGCTGACCGTCACCGTGCCGATCGCGCCGTAGGTCCCCCGATCTCGGTCCGGGACATCCACGTCGAAGGTCGCGGTCGCGCCTTCGTGAGCCGGCAGCTCGAAGCGCAGCGTGGGCATGGTCTTCGCGAAGCCGGTCAGTTCCTGGGCGCCGACCGGCGTCCGACCGGTCTCCTCCACCCGGAAATGCAGGTCGCCGTCCACGATCGTTCCGGTGGCCGAGATCTGGAGTGCGTCGGCCTGCACCTGCGCCGTGGGTTCGTCGCAGCGGAGCTCGCTCTTGGCGGTGGCGACGCCCGAGCCGTCGACCTTACCGTCCGCGGCGCCCATCCCCAGCTCGATCCTCCAACTGATCGCACACCGGCCGCCGACGTAGAGGTCATGGGACGTCCGGGTGTCGATCAGCACGACGACACCTCCGCTCGGAACCTCGGTCGACACCGGTCCGGCGGAGTTGGCCCCCGGATCGTCCACCCCGGGCGGGAACGGGTCGGTGTGCGCCGCCACGTAGGCTCCGACGCCGGCGCAGGCCACGAACGCGCCGATCCACAGCAGGACCTTGACCACCCTGGGCATCGGCTGACCCTACCGCGAGCGGCGGGCCACGTAGTCACGCAGGACGAACTCCCCCACGCGATGGTCATCCATCAGGAACACCCGCCCCTGCGTCACCCGAGCGAGCCGTTCCATGAACCGGGCGAGCCCTTCGGATTCCTCGAGCATGAAGATGTTGAGCCGCACCCCGGCCTTCGACAGGCGGATCGCCTCGGTGAGGGTCTTCTCGATCGTCTCGGGCACGGGCGGCCAGTTGAAGTAGGCCTGATCGTCCTCCAGGTGCGCCGTGGGCTCGCCGTCGGTGACCATGATCACCTGTCGTGTGGCCCGCGGATGTTGCGACAGCAGGCGGTTGGCCAGCATGAAGGCGTGCTGCATGTTCGTGCCGTAGACACGCTCGAACCCGGGCGCCGTCAGGTCCTCGGGCTGGAGCTGGCGCGCGTAGTCGCTGAACCCGATCAGGTACAGGGTGTCGTGCGGATACCGCCCCTCGATCAGGGCATGCAGCGCCAGCGCCATCTTCTTGGCGTGGATGAAGTGCCCGCGCAGCGGCATCGAGAACGACAGGTCCAGCAGGAGCGCGGTGGCTGCTTCGGTGCGCTGTTCGGCCTCCACGATCTCGAAGTCGTCGGGCCGCAGTTGGATGGGCTGACCGGGTTCGGAACGGACCACCGCGTTGAACACCGTCTTTCCCACCGCGATCTGTCCGTGGTCGCCGAAGTTCCACGGGCGCGTGGCCCCGGTGGGCTCGGCGAGCCCTCCCGCGTCACGGGCCTCATGCGTGCCTTCGCGGTCGCGCTTGAGCTCGTCGAAGATCTGCGTCAGCGCCTTCTCACCGAGCCGGCGGGCGCCCCGTGGCGTGACCTCCAACCGGCCACGACGCCGCTGCACCAGTCCCGCCTTCTCCAGCGCGCGTTCGATCTGCTTGAGCCGGCGCAGGTCCTGGACCGCCGGATCGCCCAAGGTGCGGCGGAGGGCATCCTCGTCCACGTCGTCGAGCGCGGCGCCGGCGTAGTCCCCCTGCATCGAACGATCGAGGTCTTCGTAATCGTGCAGGCGCTCCATCACGTCGACGGCGGCCGACATCGGCATCGAGCCCTCGCCCTCACCCATGACCGGGTCGCCCCACGGCATGTCCGGGAAGGCGTTCGCGAGGTTGGACCCGAGACGGTCCATCTCGAAGGCGAGGTCCATGTCCTGCATGATCTGCTGGGACAATCCCATGAGCTCATCACGCTGCTCCGGGGTGAGCGAGGCCATGAACCGGCTCATCGCGGCCATCCGTTTGGCCATGTGTTCGAGCAGTTCCTCCAGCGTCCTCGGGTTGTCGGGGAACAGGTCGCCGTGCCGGGTCATGAAGTCCGCGAACGCCGGCTGTGTGTCCTCGCCGCGGTCACGCATCTCGATCAGGCCGTTCAACTCGGCCAGCATGTCCTTGAACCGGGCGATGTCCTCCGGCGTGAGGCTCTGCATCCCCTCGGCCATCTGCCGGAAATGGGCACCCATCACCTGTTCGCGCAGCTCCTGCATCAGCGCATCGAACATCTGCTGCGCGCTCGCATCGGAGAAGCGGTACTCCTTCAGCTCGGCCACTTGTCCCGGGGCATCGGGCGGCAGCGCATCGAGGAACGATTCCCGCATCCGGGCGTCGTCGTCGTCGCGGAAGGTCAGCTCGGTGCGTTCCCGCTCGAGGATCTCGTCGAGCCGTTCGCGGATCTGCTCCAGCGGCCCCGCGAGGTTGAGCATCTCCTGCTCCTCCTCGCGACGCTGGCGCAGGCGCCGCTTCAGCGCATCCAGCCCCGAGAACCGGCCCTGCATGCCTCGCCGCAACAGTCGCTGGAGGGCGGCGTCGGCGCTGCCGCCCATGAGGATCTCGTCGCTCAACTGCTCGAGGACGTCGGCTGCCGCGATGTCGGGCCCGAAGGGGTCCTGGGTGCCGTCCCAGCGCGAGTAGCGGAATCGCATATGCACCCAGCCTACGGCGGGTCACGTGGAAGGTGGGGGGTGCCCGCAGCCGTTAGCGAACCGCGAAGTGACGGTGCTGGTCCCCCGCGATCTGCACGCCCAGCGCCCGTGCGGCGCTCTGGGCCCTGGTGTGGGACTGCACGCCAGGGCGAGCCGACAGCTCGCGCGCGATATCGGCCACCCGTACGAACCGAACCCCCGCGGCTTCGGCCACCGTGGGCGCGATCGCTTCCGTCAGGCACACGATCGCTTCGACCTCCGCCATCGCCGACTTCGCACTCAGGGTGGAGCTCAATCGCTTGGCTCCAGCGCGCAGGGCTCGCAAGCCCTCGATGGCCTCGTCGCCCACCACCGGCCGGCGTCCCTTGATGACCGCGACACCCGAGAGGCCGCAGGCCTTGATCAGGAAAGCGCCGGTGGTGCCGACGACGATGACGTCACCCCCGAACGCCGAGCCTGCCGGCACGGTGAAGAAGCTGTAGGCGTCGAGACGACGCAGCGAGGTCGCGAGGTCGGCGCGGGCCTTCCCCTCCCGCGCGTCCTCGCCCTTGGATCGGCGCGGCATGGTTCACGATGTCGACCGGTTCGCCCGGAAGCTTGAGCCGGACGAAGGTCATCACGCCACGCCGAGGCCCGTCATCAACGCCCGAAGCGTCAGCCCGAAGCAGATGAAGGCCCCGAAGGCGAACGGCACCCACGCAGGGATCGGCTTCTTGCCGGGCTGGGTCTTCTGCAGGTCGCGAGCCAGCGCATGCGCGATCGCGAGGATCACGAACGGGCCGAACCCGTACACCAGGTGGAGCCAGGTGGACGGACGCTTGCCGAGCAGCAGCAGGATGATCCCGAGCACCGCTTGGATCCCGGCCACGACCTGGGCCACCGTCAACCAGGTCCAGTACCGATCTCCTGGGCCACGACGAGCGATCCACGCGCCCAGGCCCCAGATCCAGCCCACGGCGAACACGCCGACCACCAAGAACCCGATGACCTCGTGCAGATCGGACACGGCCGGATACTACGAGGCGTCGGCACCCGTGTAGCGGGCCGCGCCTTCGCCGCCGTCCTTGTTGAGCCGGCGTGAGAGGTACAGCCCTTCCATCGCGAACTCCACGGCGCTCGCCGCGACCCCTGGGCTCTCCTCTTCGACCCCCAGCCGGTCCAGCAGCTTCGCCAGGCCGGGCAGATCGCCGACGGTCGCGAGGAGGTCGGTGGCCGGCGTGAGTTCGCCCGTGTCGACGGACAGACCCTCGTCGAACCGGGTCAGGAGTCCGGAGAAGTCGTACCCGGAGAGCCGGCGCCGGAAGATCTCGAGCTCGGCGGTGCGCAGCGCGCGCAGCAGGATCTCGGTCTCACGGCCTTCCTCGATCGTGTCGAACTCCACGCGGCCCTCGCTGGACATCAGGACGGCAGGCAGGTCCACGACGCGCGGCACGGCTTCGGGCTCGCCGGTCCGCGCCGCGCGGCGTACGGCGGAAGCCTGCAGCGTCTCGAGGTTGCCGATGGAGTAGCGCACGCTGATCCCGCTCCGATGGTTCACGTGCGGTGACCGCCGGAGCTCGGACGTGAGAGCCGCCACGACCTCCTTCATGAAGGTGGGTACCCGAACGGGCACGCCGCCGGCCGGCACCGTGACCTCCTGATCCATGATGCGGATCTCTTCGCGCACCGTATCGGGGTAGTGGGTCCGCACCTGCGTCCCGAATCGATCCTTCAACGGCGAGACGATCCTGCCGCGATGCGTGTAGTCGTCCGGATTCGCGGTGGCGACCAGCAGCATGTCGAGATCGAGCCGGACGCGGTACCCGCGGATCTGGACGTCGCGCTCCTCCAGGATGTTGAACAGCGACACCTGGATCCGCTCAGGCAGATCGGGCAACTCGTTGATCGCCACGATCCCGCGATTGGTGCGCGGGATCATGCCGTAGTGGATCGTGAGCTCATCGCCCAGGTAGCGGCCCTCGGCCACCTTGATCGGGTCGACGTCGCCGATCAGGTCGCCGACGCTCGTGTCGGGCGTGGCGAGCTTCTCGGCGTACCGGTCCTCTCGGGCGATCCATGTGAGCACCGTCTCGTCGCCGTGTTCGGCCACCAGGGCCTTCCCGTGGGCGCTGATCGGCCGGTAGGGGTGATCGTTCGTCTCGGTCCCGGCGATCGCCGGGACGAACTCGTCAAGGAGGTTGACCATCGCCCGCACCAGGCGCGTCTTCGCCTGACCTCGCTCGCCCAGCAGGATCAGATCGTGACCCGCGAGGATCCCTCGTTCCAACGCCGGCAACACCGAGTCGTCGAAGCCAACGACGCCGGGGAACAGCGGTCGGCCGTCGCCGAGTCGTGCGAGCAGGTTCTCGCGGAGCTCCTGCTTGACGGTTCGGTCGGGGTAATCGGCGGCGCGCAGCTCACCGAGGGTGCGAGGTCGCTCGGTCATGCAGCCCAGCGTAGCGGCTCATCGCGATAAGGCTGCCTGAGGGGTGCGGGGCCGGTCGTCAGCCGGCGGCGTGCAGGTCGAGTTCGGCCCCGCCGAGGGCCTTCGCCAGCTCGGCAGGCGTGCGGTCCTCGTGATTGCGGTGGCGGGGGTCGGCGCCGCGACCGATCAGCAACTGGACGATCGGACCGTCGCCTCGGGTGCGCAGGGTGGCGTTCCACAGCGGCGTGTTGCCGTCGATGTCCTCGGCGTCCACCTGCGCCCCATTGGACAGCAGCAGCTCGGCGACGGAGATCGAGCATCCTTGCGCTGCATAGTGCAAGGGGGTCTGCCCATCGTGGTCGCCGAAATGTACGTCGGCACCGTTGCCGATCAGTTCTTGCGCCCGCGCGAGGTCCCCGAACAGCGCCGCATAGTGCAGCGGTACGCGTCCCATGAGGTCCGCGGGGGGCCGGTCCTCAACCAAAGCCATAGGCTTCCTATCGACCGCCCGAGGCCAGGTCTGAAACGGTTTTTCGCCCGATGGGCGTGAACACATGTGGGGAAGGGTCCACGAGGAGAGAGAAAAGCACCGGAGGTGGGCCGCTGCAAGGATGTCGGGCAACTGGTTGTCCCAGCCTGCTGCTACCGTCCAGCCGTGAGCGAGACCGACCCGATCCTGTCGCGGCTGAACGCCGAACAACGACAGGCGGCCGAGGCGGTCCGGGGGCCCGTCGCCATCCTGGCCGGGGCCGGCACGGGCAAGACCACCACCATCACGCACCGCATCGCCCATCAGGTGCGATCGGGCGCGTTCCCCGCCTCGAAGCTCCTCGCGGTCACGTTCACCGAGAAGGCGGCCGGCGAGTTGAAGGAGCGACTCGCCACGCTGGGTGTCGAAGGCGTGGAGGCCCGCACGTTCCATGCGGCCGCGTTGTCCCAGCTGCGCAGGTTGTGGCCTCGCTGCATGGGCGGTGACCTCCCCGACGTGCTCGACTCGAAGGCGCCGATGATCGCCTCGCTCGCCAACGGCCTGCCGCCACCGCACAAGTTCATGCCGCGCAGCGAGATCGCCGGCGAGATCGAATGGGCGAAGAACCGCATGGTGGCCCCGGCCGACTACCTCGACGAACTCGAGCGCACCGGCCACGTGCCGCCGATCCCGCCCGAGTTCATGGAGCCGATCTTCCAGGGATACGAACGCCGCAAGGAGCGCGCGGAGCGCATCGACTTCGAGGACATGTTGGGCTACGCGGTGCGCATGTACACCGAGTCGCCGCAGGCGGCAGGCTTCGTACGCGACCGCTTCCATGCGTTCACGGTGGACGAGTACCAGGACGTGAACCCGCTCCAGGCCGCGCTGCTCGGCGCGTGGCTCGGCGATCGAGACGAGCTGTGCGTGGTCGGCGACGACTACCAGACGATCTACTCGTTCACCGGCGCTTCGCCGGAGCACCTCCTGACCTTCCCCACGCGCTATCCCGGTGCCACGGTGGTCAGGCTCCAGGACAACTTCCGGTCCTCGCCGCAGGTGCTGGCCGTGGCGAACGCCCTGGTCCCCACGCTCGGCGGGTTCGAGAAGGTCCTGCGAGCCACGCGACCGGACGGACCCAACCCGACGGCCCGCGCGCTGCCCGACGCCGAGGCGGAGGTCGCGTTCGTGGTGGGAGAGGTTCGCCGGCTCCACGAGACCGGTGTGGCGTACGAGGAGATGGCCGTGCTGTACCGCATCAACGCGCGATCGGAACCGTTCGAGGAAGCGTTCGCGGCGGCGAGCATCCCGTATCAGGTGCGCGACGGTTCGTTCCTGCGGCGGCCGGGCCCTCGATCGGTGCTGGCGAAGCTCCGCAACGTTTCGTCCCAGGACCCCGTCGCCGCGGTGGAGGCGGCGACCGACGCGGTGGGTTTCGATGCGAACGCCCAACCGGACGACACCGAGGAGGTCACCCGCCAGGCCGACCTCGCTCGGCTCCGGGCGCTCGCCGCCGAGTACCGCGATGCCACCGGTGGCGGGGACGTCGCCGGCTACGTCGCCGAGCTGACCGGACGCTTCTCCACGCAGCAGAGCGGGCGCGGCGTGAACCTGCTGACGTTCCATCGCTCCAAGGGGTTGGAATGGGACGCGGTGTTCCTTCCCAGGCTGCTCGACAAGGAGCTGCCCTTCCGGACGCCCCGCTCCAGCGCCGATCCCGACGAGGAACGCCGGCTGTTCTACGTCGGCATCACCCGCGCTCGCCAGCACCTGTATCTGTCCTGGCCGCAGGAGGCTCGGACGGCGCCGAGCCCGTTCCTGGAAGAGATCGGGGTCGCCAAGCCCGAACCCGCTCCCGCGCGTCGCGCCGCGAAAACCCCGGTGTCCGTGGGGGGCATGGGGGGTCCGCTGTTCGACCGGCTGAAGGAGTGGCGCAGGAAGCGCGCCTCCAGCGACGGCGTGCCCGCCTACGTGGTGTTCCACGACAAGACCCTGGCCGAGATCGCGGAGCGCCGGCCACACGACTGGGCAGACCTGGCCGCCGTGCCGGGGATCGGACCCGCCAAGCTCGATCGCTACGCCGACGAAGTCCTGGCGATCGTCGCCGGCGGGTAGGCACCGACCGAGGCGGTCACAATTTCGGGACGATCATCGCGGCGGCGAGCAGCGGCATCGCGAACGACAGCAACCGGAGTGCGGCCTCGGGAGCGGCGCGCAGCGTGGAACGATCGATCGGAGACTCGGAGCCGTCGGTCCGCACGATCGTGCCGTTCACCTCACGCACCCGACGGCGGAGCTCGCGCACCGGCGTGGACAACGCGCGCTGGGCGCCGGAGATCACCGCGCACGCGATGGCGGCGAGCACCGCGCTCACGCTGATCGTCTCGGTCTGGGCGAAGTACGCGGTCAGCACCGGGAACGCTCCCCAGGCCAGCGCGAACCACAGGTCGGAGTGCACCACGCCACCCCACAGCTCCAGGTTGTACGCCACCACCAGGAACAGACCCGCCACGATGAACGCCCAGATCCACGGAGAAACCTCGGCGGCGCCGTGGATCCCGAGGGCCACCGCCCCCGCGAGGCCCACCACCGCGATCGCCCACAACACCCGGTCGGGGATGCGCGTACCCAACGGGCGCCCGTGCAGCTCGTCGAGGGCGTGGGCCGCGCAACCCATCGCCAGGAAGAACGCCGCCGTCGTCTCGAGCCACCACCCGACGTGCAGGACGGGCGCGAGCGCGGCACCGACCGCGACGTAGGACAGGTGCCAGAGCGTGTACGGCGGGTGCAGCAGCGTCCAGTAGTCGCGCCAGCCGCCCGGCGTCAGCGCGTAGAAGGCGGTGCGTTCATCGGACACCGCGGCCGCCCTTCACGCCCCACACCACCACGCCGGCGCCGAGCGACATCACCCTCGATCGCACGTGGCGCACCCCGGCTTCCTGCCACCAGCGAACCTGCTCCGGGAGCGGCGCGCGCTCGTCGAACCGGCTGATGCTGGGCCCGAGGAACCGGCCGGTCTCGCGCCAGGCGCGCCCCGCGAGCGAACCGATCACCGGCAGGGCGCCGCGCGTGTAGGCGTACCAGCCGGCCCGCAGCAACGGCTGTTCGGGCACGTGGAACTCCAGCGTTGCGATCGTCCCACCGGGGCGGACCACCCGAGCCAGCTCGCGCATCGCGGCCGCCGGGTCGTCCACGTACCGGAACAGGTAGGTGAACGTCAGCGCATCGAAGGTCTCGTCCGGGAACGGCAACCGCTCGGCGCGACCGAGCACCGGCGTGATCTGCGCGCCGAGACCCGCGAGGTCGTTCGCGGGGAGCCCCGAGCGCAGCATCGGTTCGGTGGCGTCGAACGAGACCACCCGCAGCCGCTTGCGGGCGGCGAGTTCGCGCGAGACCAGCCCCGTCCCCGCCGCCACGTCGAGCACCAGCGAGCCGGGAACGGCGTTCACCTTGGACACCATGAAGCGCCGCCATCGCCCGTCCTGGCCGAACGACATCACGGCGCCCATCCACGAGTACTGCGGAGCGATGCCGGTGAAGATGACGGGCGCGTGCGATCGGTCGGAGTCAGCCATTGACGCTCAGCCTCGCAGCAATGCGGGGAGGTCGGCCAGGGAATCGATCACGTGGTCCGGCTCGCCCAGCTCGAGCGAGGCGGGCGTGAACTTCCCGGTGCGCACGAGGACGCCGGTGAGGCCCATCGCCTGCGCACCCACGATGTCGTTCACGATGTCGTCGCCCACCATGAGCGCGCGTTCGGCCGGAACATCGATCAACGCCAGGGCGGCGTTGAAATAGGTGGCCGCCGGCTTGCCGCAGATCTCGGCGGTGACGCCGGTGGCGGCCTCGAGCCCTGCGAGATAGGCGCCTCCGTCCAACTCCCAGTGCTCGGAGGTGCGCCAGTACAGGTTGCGATGCATCCCGACCAACGCCGCGCCGTCGCGAACGCCGCGGAAGATCCGATTCACGATGTCGTAGGAGAACTCGTCGCTGGCGCCGCCGATCACCATCACGTCGGCTGCTTCCGGCTCCGCGACCACCTCGACACCGTCGAGGTCGCCGGTGCCGTCACCGTCGCTCAGGACGAACGCGCGAGCGTGCGGATGGTTCGTCCGCAGGTAGCTCGCGGTCGCCACCACCGCCGTGATGATCTCGTCGGCGCGAACGTCGAAGCCCGCGTCGGCCAGGGTCGCGACCAGGTCCTGCCGAGTGTGGGTGGTGGTGTTCGTGATGAGGCGGAAGGGGATTTCCTGGGCCCGCAACCATGCCAGGGTCTCAACCGAACCGGGGAGCGCTCGCCAGGACGTCAGCAGCACACCGTCGATGTCGAGCAACACCCCGTCGACGTGCTCCAGCCCCATGGGCGGCAGTCTCCCACGACCTGCTCGGGCCCTGCGCTAGAGACGGATCCCCGCGCGCTTCCGCGCCTGGGCAACCTCGTCGCCCGGTTCGATGCCCTGCTGACGCAGCATGAAGTCCTGGTAGGGCTGGATGAACCGGTACTTCGGCGGCAGCAGGGGCCGCGCCGCGCGGATCACCGGGAAGGTCGCACGCATCGCGGCGCGCTTCACTGGACCGAACGGCAGGCCGTACATCTCCCGGATGCCGTCGGGCAACGTGCCGTAGGCCATGCGGGAGACGCCGCGGAGCACCGGGCGCCACTCGGCCTCGGGCGGCGGTTCGAAGAACAGGTCGAGCACCCTGCGAGCGCCGTCTGTCACCTGGAGGTCACCGCGATCTTCGAAGTCGGCGAGCCATGCACGCATCGCTGGCACCGTGGGCGGGATCGATGCGCGCGGAACCAGGCAGAGTTCCGCGGCGAGCATCTGCTCTTCGTGGAACCGCTGACGACCCGCGTCGTCGAGCGCACCGACGGTCAGCTCCTCGAACAGCAGGGCAGAGTCGACCAGGCACGCATGGACGTAGAGCAGCAGGTCGGGGTCGAGGGCGTCGTAGGACTTGCCCGTGACGGGATCGACGCCGTTGATCCGCGTATGAACGTCGTTGATCTTGTCCGCCGCCGCGTGCGCCTCGGCCTTCGTGCCGAAGGTCATCGTGTAGGTCAGGATCAGCGTCCGCTGCAGCCGTTTCCACGGGTTCCGCTCGTACATGCCCGTCTGGTTCGCGCCAGCGACCACCAACGGGTGCGCCGCCTGCATCAGCAGGGCGCGCGCGCCACCGAACAGGACCGTGACCTCGCGGTGCACCTGCCAGGACACGCTGTCCGGGCCGAAGTACCCGGGGTCGTCGACCGTCGCCATACCCATGAATCTACGAGGGCTCCGCGCTTTCGATGGGCCCCGAACCTCTGCTCGTGGTCGCCTTCCGTATCCGTTTGGCCACGGACTTGGTCGCGATCACGATCAGGTGGCTCCGCGCGCGCGTCCCCCCGACGCGCAGGTACGGCTCGATGTCGACGTCGTGCCGCTCGCCCAGTTCGGCCAGGATCACCACCGGCCGCTCCAAGCCTTTGAACGAGTGCACCGTCGACCACAGCACCGAGCCGTCTTCGGCGGGCACGTCGGTGAGCGTGTGGTTGCCAAGATCGCGTCGTCGCCACAGGACGCTCTTGTCCCGCCCGGCCGGGGTCAGCACCACGATGTCGTCCACCGGCACCTGCTCCTGCTCGATCAGGTTCGTCAGCACGACGTCGACCACGTGGATCAGGTCATCGTCGTCGGTGTAATCCAACACCTCGACGTCCCGCCCCTTCGGTCCCCTCGGCTCGCCCGCGCCCGTCCCGTCGGCGTCGAAGAACACCGAGACTAACGAGTTGATCGCTTCCGTGTTCCGGATGTTGTGCGGCAGGGGCGGCAGCATGTCGTCGGGTGAGACCGGCAGCTCTCCGCCGCCGTAGAGGTTCTGGCTGTCGTCGCCGAACAGGTAGAGCGTGCCCTCGTCCGGGTCGACGTGAAGCGAGAGCAATGCCGGCCACCACCACGGGCGGAAGTCCTGCGACTCGTCGACCACGATCGCGTCGTAGCGTGGTCCGAGCACGCGCGACCCTTCCTCGAGCAGACCCGGCAACGTCTGCTCGAAGTAGTCGCGATCGGCGCCACCCGCGGGCGGATCCGGAACCGTGAGCCCCGCTTCGTGCGCGACCTGCATGCACAGGCCATGGAAATGCGCGACATGGAGGTTCGGCACATCACCCACGCCCGCGGCGAGCTGTTCGGCGAGTCGCTTGTTGAAGCAGGTCAGCAGCACCCGTCGTCCAGCCTCGGCCAGGTGCTTCGCGATCTCGGTGGCCAGGATCGTCTTGCCACCACCCGGCGGTCCCGTCACCGCGGCCCGCCGGCGATGCAACACGTACGCGCGGATGAACGACTGCTCCTGCGTGAGCTCGACGATCTTCTTGTCGTCTTCGTGGAACAGGAGGTTCAACGGCGCACGCACCTCGACCCGCTCACCCAGGGCGAGGGCGAGCGCGGCCATGCCTCGTTCGCCGAAGTGCCGGCCGGCCGCGTCCCATGTCGCCATGATGGCCTGCACGCGGACCGCCAAGTTGTCCAGGTCTCCGCGGTCGATCGCCACGGCCGATGGAGCGCCGGGATGGGCGTCCGTGTCGTAGACGCCGTCGGGGAAGGCGACGCCGTACCCATAGGGCGGTCGCCACTGATCCCATCCCTGCTGTGCCCGCAGGATCTTCACCAGAGAGTGCATCTCGTCACGTGCCTGATGGAAGGGATCCTCCTTCAGGGCGTGTTCTCCGGAGCGTCCGCTCTGGAACCAGCGTCGGGTCGACGGCTCGTACCGCATCCTGCCGCCCTTGGCTTCGAGGACCAGCACCCCGTCACGAGGGTGGGCGATCACGAAGTCCGCTTCGCCCTGTTCGGGCTGACCGCGTTCGGACAGCACCCAGTCGACGGAGTGGTAGACCACGTACTCGTCACCCAGCTGCTCGAGGAATCCCTCGTAGAGGCGGCGCTCGGCCGTACTCGTGGTCGGGAGCATCGGAAACGGAACCATGCGCGCCATGCCGCGATGGTAGTGCACGGTCACGGCGCCTCCGACTGGACTTCGCGCTGCGGCGGAAGGACAATCCTGGCCCGGCAACCGAGTTCCCACGTCACCTATGGCATTGGTCCTCATCATCCTCCTCGCCGGCCTCGGAGCCGGATTCGCAGCGCGCGGGAGCCTGCGCAACTTCGAACGACTCCAGATCCACTGGTGGGGGGTGGCGATCGTCGGCCTGGGTCTGCAGGCGATCCCCGTGCCGGTCAGGTTCGGTGCGGAGTGGGCGGTCGGGCTGTTGTTGGCTTCCTACGTGCTGCTGATCGGATTCGTGTGGGTGAACCGGCGCTTGCCGGCCGCGCCGCTGATCCTGATCGGGCTGGCGCTGAACCTGCTGGTGATCACCGCGAACCGGGGCATGCCGGTCAGCGAGCAAGCGATCCGGGTGGCGGGCTCCACGGGCGAGTCGAGCCTGACCGGCATCGAAGGGACGAAGCACCACCTGATGACATCGGACGACGTGCTGACGCCCCTCGCCGACGTCATCCCGATCCCCCCGCCCTTCGGGGTGATCATCTCGGTGGGCGACGTGTTCCTCTACGTGGGCGTGGCGAGCTTCGTGGTGATGGTCATGCTGGGACGCTTCGACGAGAACCGTCGTCCTCCTGCTCGCTACCTCCAGGGATATCGGGGGAAGCACCTATCGCCTGAGCGCCGCCTGCCCCGTCGGACCCAGGCGCGGCTTGCGGCGTCTCCGACTGCAGCAGTGAGATCGGGAAACGCACGGTGATCGTGGCGCCCTCATCGGGGGCGCTCTCCACCTCGAAGGTTCCACCACCCACCTTGGCGCGTTCGCTCATCATCGCCATGCCGAAGTGACCCTCGGGGCCGGGTGCAGTTGTGTCGAAGCCCACGCCGTTGTCGCGAAGCTCCAGCACGATCGACTCGTCCTCTCCGCGCACGGCGATCCACATGTCGGTGGCTTGCGCGTGCTTCAGCGAGTTCATCACTCCCTCGCGAGCGATGTGGTAGACGAGCAGCGCGATCGGTGCCGGCAGCTCGATGTCCTCCACGTCGCGATGGAAACGGATGCCGGAATCGCGCCCGACCTCGTCGGTGAACGACTCGAGCGCCTCGGCGAGTCCCTTGGCGCCGAGGGGTGAACGGTGCAGGTCGCGGATCAAGGCCCGGATACGGTCCGAGGTCTCCTGTTTGGACTCGCGGATCTTGTCGAGCTGCTCCGTGACCTGAGCGAGGTCGCCCTTGTCCATGAGCTTGCGTGCCACGTCGACCTGGATGGAGAGTCGGAAGAGGACTTGCGCGAGGTCGTCGTGCAGGTACCCGGCGATCTGCAGCCGCTCGTCGGCGCGCTCCTCCGCCATGCGGTTCGACAGCGTCTTGAGCACCTGCTCGCGGTCCTGCAGCTCTTTGTGCGCCTCCTCGAGAGCCTGCGATCTGAAGAACATCGCCCTTGCCAGCAGCAATGGCGCCAAATAGGCAGGAAGCGACCAGGGGCCTACCTCGTCATAG
>DATLPI010000173.1:0-4119 GCA_035535815.1 Actinomycetota bacterium
CCGTCGGGCGCGTCCCTGCTGCGGGTCGCACCCGGCGAGGTGATGGTGATCGGTGCCGACGCCTCGGCCGTGACGACCGGCGAACCCGCCGCGCTGATCGCCGACGTCTCCGACGCCTGGGTGGCGTTCGTGATCGACGGAGACGACGCGCCGGACGTCTTCGCCCGGCTCTCCGAGCTGGTGTTGCCGTCGGAAGGCTGGGTCCAGGGCGAGGTCGCGCACGCCGCGTGCAAGGTGTTCGTCGAACCGGGCCGCATCACGATCTATTTGCCCGCGATGCTGGCGACCCACATCGAGGAACGCATCCGCGCTGACGCGGCGGAGGTGCTCACCTCGTGACGGGATTGCTGAAGCATCGCGAGTTCCTCACTGACCGCGACCTGAAGGCGCGCTACGACGTGGTGATCGTGGGTGGAGGCGTGAACGGTCTGTCCCTGGCGTTCCACCTCGCTGAGTACCACGGCATCCGCGACGTCGCCGTGCTCGAGCGCAACTACATCGGCAGCGGCGGCAGCGGACGCAACACCCAGGTGCTGCGCGCCACCTACAACACCACCGAGACCGTGCCGCTCTACGCGACGAGCCTGGGCATGTACCGCACGCTCTCCCAGGAGCTGGACTACAACGTGCTGTTCAGCACCCAGGGCAACCTCGACCTGTGCCACTCGACCGACACCCTGCAGGTGGAGCGCGAGAAGGTGTTGCTGCACAAGCGCTACGGCGTGCAGACCGAGATCCTGACGCCCGAGGAGGTGCTGAAGGTCTGCCCGCTGGTCGACCTCACCGCCGGCGGCGAACTGCCGGTGATCGGCGCGAGCTATCACCCCCCGGGGGCGTTCGCGCGGCACGACTCGGTGGTCTGGGGCTACGCGAGCGCCGCGAACCGGCTGGGCGTCGAGATCCATCAGGGGGTTGAGGTGGTCGATGTGGACGTCGTCGACGGCGAGTGCCGCGGCGTGGTCACGAACCGGGGGGCGGTGGCGGCGGGGCGCGTGGTGAGCGCGGTCGCCGGATGGTCCAGCGTGCTGGCGCGCATGGCGGGCGTGCGCCTGCCCATCGAGACGATGGCGCTGCAGGCGTTCGTCACCGAGGCGTACACGCCCGTGCTCTGGGGGCTGGTCTCGTCGATGGACCTCTACATCTACACGCAGCAGACCGCCCGTGGGGAACTCGTGGTCGGCGCCGAGACGCTTCCGTACAACACCTACTCCACACGATCGACGTACGAGTTCGCGGCCGAAGCGGCGAAGCGGACGATCCAGCTGCTGCCGTTCATGGCGAAGGCACGGCTGATGCGCCAATGGACCGGGCTCTGCGATATGACGCCCGACTCCAGTCCGCTCCTGGGGGAGAGCGAGGTGCGCAACTTCTTCCTGATGTCGGGCATGGGCACATGGGGCTTCAAAGGCGCACCGATCTTCGGCAGGACCATGGCCGAGATGCTCGCGACCGGCCGCGTCGATCCCCTGATCGCGCCGTTCGCCCCGGATCGGTTCCGCAACGATCGCATGGTGCCCGACGCCGCGAGCGCCGGCACCCACCGGTAAAAACTTGGGTCTGGTCATCCGACCCCGTCCCGTGGCCGAATAGGGGCTGTGAGCCTGTCCACCGACGCGCCGGCACCCACGCCGCCGCCGTCCGAACGTCCCGCCGAGCGCCACCGGTTCCTCGGTGCCGTCATGGGACTGCTCTCGGCCGCTGTGGCGATCGCCGTCGCCCACCTCGTGGCCGGCTTCGTGAGCCGAGAGGCCTCGCCGGTGATCGCCGTGGGCTCCACGGCGATCGATCTCACCCCGGAATGGCTGAAAAGCTTCGCGATCCGCACCTTCGGGTCCAACGACAAGACGGTGCTGCTGATCGGTATCGGCGTGGTGCTCGCGATCGTGGCCGCCGTCCTGGGGATCGCGTCGGTTCGCAACCGGAGCGTCGGGCTGATCGGTCTCACGGTGTTCGGACTGCTGGGGATGGTCGCCGCGGTGACGCGCCCTACAGGTTCGGCGGTCGACGCGCTGCCGTCACTCGTGGGCGCCGTCGCCGGGGCCGGCACCCTGATCTTCCTGCACGCCCGCCTGCCGCAGGAGCATGCCGACGATGCCCGACCGTCTCCCGCGATCGGGGTGGAACGACGCCGGTTCCTGCTGGGTGGGCTCGCGGCCGTGGGCACTGCGTTCGCCGCGGGGGCGGCGGGCCAATTCTTCGCGCGGAGGTTCGCCGCTGACGAGTCACGCGCGGCGCTCGAGATCCCGAAGGCGATGGACGTCGCCGCGCCGGCGCCGGCAGGCGCCGAGCTGGGGGTCCCCGGGCTCAGCCCGTTCATGACGCCGAACGATGAGTTCTACCGGGTCGACACCGCCCTGATCGTCCCCGCGGTCCGCGCCGAGGACTGGACACTGCGGATCCACGGCATGGTCGATCGCGAGATCACCCTGAACTTCGAGCAGCTCATCGCTCGCGAACTGATCGAACGCGACATCACGCTGACATGCGTCTCGAACGAAGTCGGCGGCCCGTACATCGGCAACGCGCGATGGGTCGGTGTGCCGATCAAGCCGTTGCTGGAGGAGGCCGGGGTCGATCCGGCCGCCGACCAGCTGGTCTCCCGCTCGGTCGACGGATTCACCGTCGGGAGCCCCACCGCAGTGGTGATGGACGGGCGCGACGCCATGCTCGCGGTCGAGATGAACGGCGAACCGCTCCCGCTGGAACACGGGTTCCCGGTCCGGATGGTCGTCCCCGGGTTGTACGGCTACGTGTCAGCCACGAAGTGGGTCACCGAGATGGAGCTCACGACGTTCGACGCCTTCGACCCCTACTGGATCAAGCGGGGCTGGGCGGAGGAAGCCCCGATCAAGACCGAGTCGCGCATCGACACCCCGAAGCCGTTCGCGAAGGTGGCGGCGAACGGCGCGGTGGTGGCCGGCGTCGCTTGGGCCCAGCACGTCGGGATCGAACGCGTCGAGGTCCGCGTCGACGAGGGCCCGTGGCGCGAGGCCGAGCTCGCCGCCCAGGACACGATCGACACCTGGCGCCAGTGGCGGTTCGCATGGGACGACGCCACGTCTGGCAACCACTCGTTGCAGGTGCGTGCCACCGATGCGGGCGGGGGCACGCAGACCGCCGAGCGGGTCACGCCGTTCCCGGACGGCGCCACCGGCCAACACCAGATCGTGGTCACGGTCACCTGACCGCGACCCACCGACGTCGCTCCCGGCTTGCACATGCCCACGCGGGAGCGGCGCGCCCAAGGGAGGGTCATGTCGGCCATCCCGCGAACAGGAAGGAACGAGCGATGACGCTCTTCACCAAGGGACGCGCGGCCACGGTCGCAGCGTTCGCCGCGCTCGCGATCGTCACGGCTGCATGCAGCAGCGACGACACGAGCGAGCCCGCAGCATCCGACGGAGGCATGGCCTCCACGATGCCCAGCCCGCAAGCCATGTCGACCGAGTTCGGCGCCGGATGCGCCGCGGTGCCCGATGACGGCGCCGGTAGCTTCGACGGTATGGCGATGGATCCGGTCGCCACGGCGGCCTCGAACAACCCCGCGTTGTCGACGCTGGTGACGGCCGTGACCAAGGCCAAGCTGGTCGACACGCTGAACGGCGCGGAGGACATCACCGTCTTCGCCCCGACCGACGACGCGTTCGCCGCGATGGATGCGGACACGCTCGCGGCGGCGCTCGACGACCCGAAGGGTCTGCTGACCACGGTGCTCACCTACCACGTGGTCCCCGGTGCGCTGAGTCCTGAGGATCTCGCAGGGACGCACGAGACGTTGGAAGGCGACACCCTCGAGGTGACCGGCAGCGGCGAGAACTTCACCGTGAACGGTAGCGCCAAGGTCGTGTGCGGCAATGTGCAGACGGCCAACGCCACCGTCTACCTGATCGACGGAGTCCTTTCCCCGCCGATGGGCTGATCCACCGTTCCGGTCAGGGCCACGAAGGCCGGGAGCACCCCCTCGCTCCCGGCCTTCGTCCTGTCCGCGGTCGGCCTCGCGAGGGTGCCGCCGGTAGACTCCCGCCATGGCCGAACCGGTGGTGGGCGTGATCATGGGGTCTCGATCCGACTGGGAGACCATGCAGCACGCCGCGGACACCCTCGAGGCGCTCGGCGTGC
>DATLPI010000174.1:0-4073 GCA_035535815.1 Actinomycetota bacterium
CCTCGTGGGCCCTCGCGGGCTCTCGAGCGCACGGTAGGCACCGGCAGATGAAGGGAGGATGAGGAAATGACGCGGTCTTAGGCGGGGGTCGGTTCGCCCGATGCGGGACGATCGGGGATCCGGCCGGTGAAGAACAGGGCCAGCACGGACATCAGGGCGATCACGAACAGCGCCGCTCGAAGCCCTTGGATCCTGGCGGTGGCGTTCTCATCGACGATGGCGTCGGTCTCTTCAGCGGGCACGCCGGCTTCGGCCAGGGCGGTCTCGAGCTGGGCATCGGAGACGAACGGCACGCCTGCCGCGAGTTGTGTGGTGGCCTGCGAGCTGACCTGCTGGGAGACCTCGGGGTTCTCCGACAACCCCGCGAGCAGCGTGGCGGTGAGGCTCGCGATGAGCACCGAACCCGCGAGCGCCGTGCCCAGTGAGGCACCCAGGTTGGTGAGCGTGTTCTGCAGCCCGCCCACCTCGCCGCTCTGTTCGTCCGGAACCGCCGAGACGGTCACGGCGCCGAGCTGGGAAGCGAGCGCACCGACCCCGAGACCGACCAGGATCATCGGCACGGTGGTGATGTCGGCACCGGCACCGAGCTCCAGGCCACCGATCAACGACACCACGCCTGCGATGAGCAGGAACACGCCGATGCGCACCACGCGGCGGGGCGAGGCCTGTGGGAAGAACCTCGGCACGCCGACGGCCGCCACCAGCAGCATGATCGAGAGCGGCAGCAGCCGGAGTCCGGTCGACAATGCCGAGAGCCCCAGCACCACCGACAGGAACAGCGGCACGATGAAGAACAGGCCCGCTTGCACGAAGAACTGGAAGAAGAACATCGTGAGCCCACCGCGCAGGAGCTTGTTCTCAAGCATCGACGGATCGACCAGCGGCTCCCGGCCCGCTGCCTTCAAGTGCTTCTCCCACTCCAAGAGCAGCCACAACACGACGGCACCGCCCACGATCAGCCAGGTGGTGGGCGAGAGGCCGAACCAGGAGGGCGCACCCTCCTTCGGCTGCACCCAGCCCCAGGTTCCGGACCGCAGCACCCCGAACACCGCCATCGATAGGCCCACCACCGACAGGGCAGAGCCCACGAGATCGAGCTTCGGATGGGCGCCGGTGGGCTCATCGGCGATCCGGCGAACCATGATCAGGATCACGGCCACGACGAGCACCTCGCCCGCGAACACCCAGCGCCACGAGCAGCAGGTGGTCACCAGGCCACCGATCAACGGTCCCGCGGCCACGGCCATGGCCCCGGCGGCAGCGATCAGACCGTACGCGCGCGGTCGATCCCCTTTCGGGAAGTTGGCGGCGACCAGCCCCACGATCGCGGGCATGATCAATGCGGCGCCGATGCCTTCCAGGAGCGACCAGCCGAAGAGCAGCACGCCGAGGTTCGGGGCGATCGAGGTCGTGAAGGACCCGCAGGCGTAGATCACGCACCCGATCGCGAAGGCCTTGCGCCGGCCGATGATCGTGCCGATCTTGCCACCGGTGATCATCAATGAGGCCATCACCAGCGTGTACAGGGTGATGGCGGTCTGGATGCCGGTCACCGTCGTGCCGAGGTCGTCGGCGACCGTGGCGATGGACACGTTCATCACCGAACTGTCCAGCGTCATCAGGAACTGGCCGGCGGCCAGGGTGAGCAGGACACCCCTGGCAGCCGTGGTGGCCGCAGCGGCAGCCTGGTTCGACGCCCGTGATCCCATGCTCGGCCGCGGTGCCTACGAGGTGGAGCCCAGGGCTTCGGCGACCTTCGCCATCATCGCCCGCTCGCCGTCGCTCACGCGCTCGGCATGGAAGCCCATGAATCCGCCTTCCTTGGCGGCGTCGGCGGCTGCCTGGGCGACCGTGGTCATCCAGACGCGGAACGCCTGGGCCTCGTCCGGCGTGGCCTTGGCGGTGACGATCTCGTTGGCGCCCTTCAGCTCGTCCAGGATCTGGTTGGCCGCCAGCGAGGAGTGTTCGAGCTTGAAGTCCCCGACGGGGTTCTCCTTCTTCTGCGCCATCGCCATGATGTCCTGCGAGAGAGCGGTCAGGAGCTCCTCATCCGACGGCGGCGAGGAGGCGGCTTTGAGCGTGGCCATCGTTTCGTGCGTGATCTCGATGGGACCGCCCGGGTCGGCGATCGAGATCGCCATGCCGGCGATCATCGGCGCGCGACGCAGGCGAGCCCACTCGTCCTCGGTGTAGTCGGCCTTCGATGTCATGGCGTCCTCCTCGGGTCGGGGTTCGAGCGGAGCCTACCGGGTGTCGGCATCCGGGGTGGCGCCGAAGGTCCTAGGAGGGTCCGAAGGGCCGATGTGCGGGTGGTGCGAGGTCCCCTACGATGCAGCGACACCCTCCGTGAAAAGGACCCTTGACCATGCTGGCCCGTCGTTCCCTCGCCCTGGTGCTGCCTGCGCTCCTCGCCGTCTCCCTGCTCGCCGTCGTCCCTGAGGCGAGCGCCGTCAACCCGCCGCACGGCGCCATCGTCAGTGCGGACCCCGCGAACTTCACCCCGAACATCACCAATGGCCGGGTCAACGCGCTGACCGTCGTCGGCAACCGCGTGATCGTCGGCGGCACGTTCACCACGGTGCAGAACGCCGGCAGTTCGACGAACCTGAGCCGCAACTACCTGTTCTCGTTCGACGCGACCACCGGGGTGGTCGATCCCAACTTCCGGCCCTCGCTCAACAAGGCCGTCGAAGCTCTCGCGCCCGGACCCGATGGCACATCGGTTTACGTCGGTGGCCGACACACCACGATCAACGGCAGCACGAACTTCGATCGACTTTCGCGCCTGCGACTGTCCGACGGCGGATTGGTGACGAGCTTCGCGCCGAACCCGAACGGCAACGTCTACGACCTCGTGAGCCGGAACAGCCGCCTCTACGCCGGCGGTGAATTCACGACGATCGGCGGGCAAGCCCGAACGCGGCTGGCCGCGCTCGACCTCACGACCGGGGCCGCCGATGCCTCACTGAACATCCCGTTCACCGGGAACCCGATCGGCGGCACGTCGCAGGTGTGGAAGTTCGACATCACGCCCAACGGCAGCACGCTGGTGGCGACCGGGAACTTCGACACCGCCGGCGGTCAGCCCCGCTCCCAGATCGCGATCGTGGATCTGTCGACGAACCCGGCCACCCTCTCGTCGTGGAGCACCGACCTGTTCCCGTTCTACGACACGAGCGTCGTGCCGCCGAGGACCTGGTGTGCGGGGGTGTTCCCGCATTGGATCCGCGACATCGACATCTCGCCCGACGGCGCCTACGTCGCCGTGGTGACCACGGGCGGCAACAACCCGAACCGTTTGTGCGACTCGATGACGCGGTGGGAACTCGGCCGCACGGGGCCGGGTCAAACGCCCACGTGGACCATCTCGACCGGCGGCGACAGCTTCCACAGCGTGCTGGCCACCGGCACGGCGATCTACGGAGGCGGCCACCAGCAGTGGGTTAACAACCCCTACAACCCCACCCGGTGCGGCGTGTGCACGGGTCCGTTCCCCGGAGGGATCGTCCGCCGAGGATTCTCGGCACACGATCCACTGAACGGGCTACCCTTCCGTTGGAACCCCGGTCGTGACCCACGCGGCAAGGGCGTCCTGGCGATGGTCGCCACACCGACGGGCTTCTTCTTCGGCAGCAACACCGACCGGATCGCCGGGGAGCTCCGCAGGAAGCTGGCCTTCATGCCGCTGGCCGGCGGCACCACCGTTCCTTCGACCGCGATGCCGACCCTGCCCGGGGGGTTCTTCACCGTCGCGCCCAGCGGCGCCCCCACCACCATGGTCCACCGCTCCTACAACGGCACGACCTTCGGCGCGCCGGGCACGGTGGCGTCGGGCGTGAACTGGAGCGATACGCGAGGCGCGTTCGTCTTGAACGGCCGTTTGTACCAGGCCAGGAGCAACGGCACCCTCACCGTGCGTTCGTTCGACGGATCGACCGCTGGGAACGCCTCCGCGATCGATCTGCACGCGCTCGAAACCGCGCCCGATCCCGTCGTCTACAAGATCCCGGGAACGGCGCTTCCGATCCCCGGCCTGGGAACCCACCTGTCGACCATGACCGGGCTGGCATACG
>DATLPI010000175.1:0-2113 GCA_035535815.1 Actinomycetota bacterium
GCTGGGAAGGAACTTCGCCACGCCCGGCACGAGCGTCCCGATCAGGTCCTCGACCACCAACAGGTAGATCAGCGAGCCGACGATCGCGGCCACCTGATGGCCCACCGCCGATCCCACTCCCAGACCGATCATCGACCATGCCATCGCGATCAGCACGATCTTGCCGACCAGCACTGCCAAGGCTCCCGCACCGACCGTGAGCGCGGTCCCGTGCGCCGCGAACCAGATCGCGCCGAACCCCGCCCCCACGACCGCGGCAGCGATCGCGAAGACCGCGGCGGCTCCCGCCACGACCACGAGCTTGGCGGCGATCACGCGACGGCGCTCGGGGGTCGCGAGCAGCGTGGGCACGATCGAACCGTGCCGCGCCTCGTCGGTGTAGGTGCGCACCCCGAGGACCAAGGCCATCACGGTGACGGCCACGACCGCGGCGATGAACAAGGGCAGCGTCTCCAAGGCCGCGCCGGGCACCGTGTTCGGGCCGAGGAGCGTTCCCCAGGCGCCCAGCCCGGTCAAGACCACGACCCCGGCGAGCAGGCCCCACACGGTCCGGGTGGTCATCAGCTTGCGGAACTCCGACCTCATCGCGAGTCTCATCGTCCGATCCCTTCCGTCATCTCGAGGAACGCGTCCTCGAGGCTCGTCTCCTCGGTGCTCAGCTGTGACAGCGCTACTCCCGCTCGGAGCGCGATCTGCCCGATCCGCTCCGGGTCATCGGTCTCGAGCAGGTAGCCCCCTTCGTCGTCGGCCCGTGGTTCCAGGCCGGCCGCGATCAAGGCGCGACCGAGCGCTTCGTGGTCGGGCGAGGCGACCCGCAGGTGCGAACCGCCGGCCGTGAGCTCGGCCACCGTGCCCTGGCGGATCAAGCGCCCGTGATCGATCACGATCACGTCGTCGGCCATGAGCGCCATCTCCGACAACAGGTGACTCGAGACCAGCACCGCGTTCCCGCGACCCGCGAACCGCTGGAGGAACTCGCGCAGCCACCGGATGCCCTGAGGGTCCAGGCCGTTGGCCGGTTCGTCCAGGATCAACACCTGTGGATCGCCGAGCAGTGCGCCGGCCAACCCGAGGCGTTGTCGCATGCCGAGCGAATACCCCCCCGCCTTACGGTCGGCCGCCTCGGTCAGGCCCACCTGCTCCAACACCTCGGCGACCCTCGCATCGGACAGCCCCGCGGCGGCGGCGAGCACCCTGAGGTGGTTCCGCCCGGTGCGCAGCGGATGGAAGCTCTGGACCTCCAGCACGGCGCCCACGGCGAGGGTGGGTTGGGCCAGGCTCGCGTACGGCAGGCCCAGCACGCTGGCGGTGCCGGAGGTGGGCTTGACCAGGGCCAGGAGCATCCGCAGCGTCGTGCTCTTCCCGGCGCCGTTCGGTCCCAGGAACCCGGTCACCCGACCCGGTCGAACCTCGAAGCTGAGGTCGTCGACGGCCGTGACCGCGCGGAAGCGCTTCGTCAGTCCCCTGGCGACGATGGCCGGGGACCCCGGAGCATCGTGCCGTAGGTCCGCCGGTCCGGGACCCGCCTCGATGGTGCTCATCATCGTCCTCTCCTTCACGTGGACTTCCCGTCGAGTTCCACGCTAGGAGCGGGTGGTCGTTGGCCGCGTCGGCCCCCGGTACCGTTCGGAGGTCATCCCCCAGGAGGACCGCGCGGCGACGGACCGACTACGCGCCCGGTTGGACCAGGCCGGATTCGTACGCCAGGACCACGGCTTGCGCGCGGTCACGTAACCGGAGCTTGTGCAGCACGCGGCCCACGTGGGTCTTCACCGTGGTCTCGGCGACGAAGAGCTGGGCGGCGATCTCGGTGTTCGACAACCCACGCGCCATCAGCACCAGCACCTCCCCTTCGCGGTCGGTGAGCTCGGCCAGCTCGGCCGGCGGTGCGGGCGCCACCGGTCGCCGGGAGAACTCCTCGATGAGCCTCCTGGTGATCGAGGGAGCCAAGAGGGCGTCGCCGCTCGCCACGATCCGGATCGCCTCCACGAGCTCCTCGGGGGGGCGGTCCTTCAGCAGGAACCCGCTCGCACCCGCGCGCAATGCCTGGAACACGTACTCGTCCAGATCGAACGTGGTGAGGATGAGGATCTTCGCCTCGGGCTCCGCGTCG
>DATLPI010000176.1:0-5427 GCA_035535815.1 Actinomycetota bacterium
CGAACTTCGGGCCAGGGTATCCAGCGCCGCTCAGCGGCCTGTACCGCACGCTCGAACGAGGTCTGCGCCGATCGACCACGGCCTATGCGGTGGTGGGGCAGGATCTCGCCCGTCGCTACGAAGAGATCGGGGTCCCGCGGAACAAGCTGCGGGTCGTTCGATCGGGGGTTCGGCTGCCGACCGACGAGGACGGACCGCTGCGGCCCGAGGGGCTCCGCCGTGACCTGAGGATCCCGCCAACGCGCACGCTGATCGCATACCTCGGCAGCCTCGAGCCCCGCAAGAACGTGTTAGAGCTCCTGGATGTGCTGGAGGGGGTCCACGAGCGGGCGGAAGACCGTCCGTTCCTCGCGATCGCGGGCGAGGGTCCGCTCGCCGAGGCGCTGGATCGCTCGATCCGCCACCGCGGGCTCACATCGGACGCCGCGCTGATCGGCTTCGTCGAGGCCCCGCTGTCACTCATCGCCGAGGCCGATGCCGTCGTCTTGCTGAGCCAGGCCGAAGGGCTTTCGCAGGTGCTCGTGCAGGCGGCGGCCCTCGACACCCCCTTCGTCGCCTATCAGGTCGACGGCGTAGGCGAGCTCATCGAACTCGGGGCGCGTGGCCGGACGATCTCGATCGGGGACGTCTCAGCAGCGGCCGACGCCATTGTCGAGGTTCTGGGCTGGCCGCGTGGGGCTAGTGTCGCCTCGATCGACCTCACGGACTGGACCCCCGCCGCGATCAGGAGGGACTACCAGGATCTCTTCAGTTCCGTCATGCGCCCTGACCCGACTCTCCACCCCGCGGGCTAGTCCGGCCCGCGCTCGCGGCCCACCGGAAAACTCCCGTTCGCGTCGCCGTGTGCCAGAAATCGAAAAACATAGTACAAACGGGGTATGGCCGGGGGGCAAACGGGGTAGGCGGTCGTAGTTGCCCTACCGGAAATGGGCTACATCATCGAGCCGGGAGGGCCCTATGCTGACCGCACCCCCCATCCGAGAGACGGCTAATGCCGTCGTCCTCGATCGAGATCGGCTCTTTGGCGAGGTGGTGAGCCCCTTGCTGGAGGATCTCGAATTCCAGGTCTCGGTGGCAACGATCGCCGAGGCGGCCCAGGAGCTGATCTCGCGCAGACGACCTAGGCTTGCCTTAGTGAGTCTGACGCTACCCGCCGATAATGGTTTCGCGGTAGGTCAGCATGCTCTCGCGACGCAATCGGACACTATCGTGATCGGGATCACCTCCATGGCGGACCCGCGCACCGTTCGGGAGAGCAAGCGAGCCGGCTTCTGGGGATGTCTGTCCAAGGATGTTCCCGTCTCGCGGTTCACGTCCCATATTCGCGCGGCAATGCGGGGAGCTCCCGCGTTGTCGAGCCGCCAGTGCCTCGAGCCCGCCGGGCTTTCGCGCCGTTCGCGCCCGTTGGACGTTTTGGCCGCCCAGCTTACGTCGCGCGAGTTGCAGGTTCTGGCCTTGCTCGCTGAGGGCGCCGGAAGCAGCCAGATCGCCAACGACCTGGACATCAGCTGGAACACCGTTCGAACCCACGCGCAGTCGATCCTGACGAAGCTGCAGGTCCATTCACGTCTAGAAGCCGCCGCAGTGGCGGTACACCAGGGCCTTGTGCCGGATCCAACCTTGCCCACCTCGGGGGTGGCTTGAGTAAACGCGACGGCGCCCCATGCGTGGACCGTAGCTCACCTACGGCACCCGGTCGGTCCGCAGTCTTGTGGCGCGACCTATCGTTGTGATTCCGCGACGAAAGGGGTAGTCGGGGACCCATGGATCAAGTGACGACGACCATCCGGATCCTGCTCGTGGACGGCAGCTCCTTGTTCCGTCAGGCGGTCAGCGGCGCGCTCAACCGTGTCGACGGTCTCGAGGTGATCGCGGAATCGCAGACCGCGAGCCTCGCGGTCAGCGACGCCGAGCGCACCCAACCGGACCTGGCGGTCGTAGACGGGGACTTCTTCGTGTCCTGGCTTCCCGCCTTCATCGCGGACCTCCGCGCCGCGTCGCCCACCTGCAAGGTGTTGGTATTGACCTCGGAGGAGGAGCTCGCACCCCTGATCGACGCGCTCCGCGCCGGCGCAAGCGGCTATCTCACCAAGGAGACGTCGCTCGACGAGTTGGTCGACGCGGCTAAGGCGGTCGCCAAGGGAGAGGTGGTGGTTCCGCCGCAGATGCTCGGGGAGCTCTTGACGACCCTGGTGCAACAGGGAGGCAAGAAGACAGACGACTCAATCATGACGCTCTCCAAGCTCACGCGGCGCGAGCGCCAGGTGCTTGCCCTGCTCGCCGATGGATCTGACAAGGACGCAATCGCTGTGGCGCTCGCGATCAGCCCACAGACCGCGCGGACGCACGTGCAAAACATCCTGGCGAAACTCGGGCTGCATTCCCGGCTCGAAGCGGCCGCATTCGCGCGGAAACATCCCATCCTCAAACAGTTCGTCGCGTCCGACCGATGAAATGGCCACACAGCCCCGGATGCGGAGGTCTCGTCGCATGAGCGACCGCGTGCTCGTCACCGGCGCGGCCGGCTTCATCGGGTCGCAGCTCTGTCGAAGGCTCGTCGCAGACGGCGTCGAGGTCGTCGGGTTGGACGACCTGTCCGACGGGACGGTGGAGAACCTCCGCGATCTGCCGGAGGTGCGCCTCGTCGAGGCGGACCTGCTCGACGAGGTCGCAGTCGCATCCGCCGCGCGCGACTGCCGCGCGATCCTGCACCAGGGAGCCAAGCGCTCCGTGCTGCGTTCGGTCGACTACCCGGCGCTCACGATGGACGTGAACATACGAGGGACGACGAACGTGCTGCTGGCGGCGCGCGACACCGGGGCCGTCGTGGTTTCGGCGTCGTCGTCTTCGGTCTACGGCGACCAAGACACCTTCCCCCTTCGCGAGTCCCAGGAGCCACGTCCCCGGTCTCCCTATGCGGTGAGCAAGCTCGCCGCGGAGGTCTGCTGCGCCGGCCTGCACCGGTCGCTCGACGTTCGGGCGCTTTCGTTGCGGTACTTCAACGTCTATGGGCCGGGGCAGGATCCGACGAGCGAGTATGCCTTGGTCGTCCCCTTGTTCACGGTCGCGTGCCTGAGCGGTACACAACCGGTGATCCATGGCGACGGCGAGCAATCGCGCGATTTCACGTACATCGACGACGTCGTGGAGGCCAACATCCGGGCAGCGCGCGCGCCGGACACGGCCTTCGGCTTGGCGTACAACATCGGCGGGGGCGGGTCACCGACCTCGGTGAACCGGCTTCTCGACCTGATCGCGCGCGAGTCGGGGGTCAAGGCTGATCCCATATACGAGCCGACCCGGCCCGGCGACGTCCGGATGACCCATGCAGATGTGTCGTTGGCGCGAGCCCGATTCGGCTACGAGCCGACGATCGGCATCGACGAGGGGATCAGGCGCACCGTAGCGTCGTTCAAGGGGGTGGCCGCGTGAGGATCGCGATCATCGGCACCGGGCACGTTGGTCTGATCACCGCCGTCGGCCTCGCAAGCGTGGGCAACGATGTCGTCGGGATGGACCTGTCCCCTGAGACGGTCGCGACGCTTGGCCGGGGGCAGGCGCCATTCCACGAACCGGACCTCGACCGCTTGCTCCGCGACGGGTTGCAGGCGCGTCGGCTCCGATTCACCACCAGCGTCGCGGACGCCGTGACGGGGGCGCGCGTCGTGTTCATCTGCGTCGGACGCCCGCCCGAGGGGAACGGCGACAAGAGCCTGTCGGCGGTCGAGGAGGCGGCGCGCGCGGTCGCCCGGGCCGCGGGGCCGGAGGTGGTGCTCGTCGTGAAATCAACGGTGCCGCCCGGCACGACGGGACGGATCGGCAAGGTGGTTTTGCTGGAGCGTCCGGACCTGGACTTGGTCGCCGTTTCCAATCCTGAGTTCCTTCGCGAGGGTCACGCAGTGGAGGACACGCTGCGGCCCGACCGTCTCGTCGTGGGCAGCGACGACCCGCGCGGGTTCGAGGTATTGCGGGACTTGTACGCCCCGGTGCTCGCGCACAGCCGTTTGATCGAGACCGACCCCCGAACGGCGGAGTTGGCCAAGCTGGCCTCCAATGCCTTCCTCGCGACGAAGATCTCCTTCGCCAACGCCCTCGCGCGTGTCTGTGAGTTGGCCGACGCCGACGTGGGCGGCGTGACCGAGATCATGGGCGCCGACCCGCGCATCGGCGCTTCGTTCCTCGGGGCCGGACTCGGCTTCGGCGGATACTGCCTGCCCAAGGACATCGTCACCCTCGAGAGGGTGGCCGACCGCCTCGGCTATGACTTCGGGTTGCTGCGCGAGGCCTCGAGCGTGAACGACGCATCTCTGATCGCGGTCTTTCGCAAAATCGAGGAGGCGGTGTGGAACCTCGAGGGAAAGATCGTCACGCTCCTGGGGCTGGCATTCAAGCCGGGGACCGATGACGTACGCGGCGCTCCGGCCATGGCGCTCGCGGAGCTTCTCCACAAGGAGGGCGCCCACGTCCGCGGCGTCGATCCGATGGCCGGGCACGCGGCGTCCGCTCTCGCGCCATGGCTCGAAGTGATCGAGGATTCCTACGACGCCGCGTTGGGTGCGCACTGCCTGGTGAGCTGCACGGAATGGCCGCAGTTCCGGGACCTCGACCTCGTTCGGATCCACAGCTTGATGGCGGAACCTTCCATCGTCGACGGGCGCAACGTGCTGGATCCCGGGGAGGCGCAGGCGGCCGGATTCCAATACGCGGCGGTCGGTCGCCCAACTCAGAATCCGGACCTGGCCCGCGTCCCGATCTGAACCGGTCGTCGTCGAATCGAATATCTGTCTGGCGGAGACTGGACGAAGATCCCTCCGGGGACAAGCCGGAGCTGTGCGAATCCGCCTCGCGTTTGAAACCTGCATACGGGAGGCTTGGCCTTGTCCATTTGGAAGGCACGGATGGAGGGCAATGTCCCAGGTCCTGACCATCGGCAGCACGCTGGTTGTGCTTGTCGGAATTATGGTGGTGCTCGTGGGTAGCCTGGTCTGCCCGGGTGGCGGCACGAACTGCTCCGCGATCGGTAACGATGCCAACGCGAGGGCCACTGCACTGACTACGTTCTGGGAGCGGAGATGCAGAGATTCTCGTCCACTACGACGGATCGGTGTGGCGGGCGCGCGGCCGGGCTAGCCCGGACCGAGGGACGGTAAGACTCAGTTGAAGGAATAGGTCCGTACGTTGAGCGTGCGGCCCAGCTCATCGGTGGGTGCCACCGTCACGTAGGAGCCGTTCACCGTGACGAGCAAGAAAGCAAGAAGTGAAAATCCGGTTGATCGATGTCGGCCAAGCCAGCGATCCCCAGGAGCTGCCGTGCGTGCTCGACGAGTATGACCAGCCGAGCGCCGCGGCCACTGGCGCACCATCGGTTGACCGGCTTGGTCCGACCTTCCGCCGGCCCTCCTGGCCCACGATGCCGTCCTTCTGCCA
>DATLPI010000177.1:0-6151 GCA_035535815.1 Actinomycetota bacterium
CCCCAGGCAACGCCTCAACCGTGCGCCGCATTTCAAGCCTCGGAGTCATGCCGGTCATTGGCGCACCGGGAGCCCGCGCCGCACGGCGAACCGGCGGTATGGTACTCCACCTCGTCGATACGGGGCCATTGTCAGTACGTACGTCGAGTGGATGATGCTCCCGTCCAGAGAGCATCCTTACGCTTCGGGTGCGGTCGAGGGACACCGGGGTCGTCGTGGCATAGGCCGCGTGAAGAAGAGATCTCGGCTTCCCAAGGGACCCACCGCCCAGGTCCCCCCTCGGTGTCCCTGATCGCACGAGCAGGGTCCCGCACAAGCAGGGTCTCCCAGATCAGCGCAGGCCGCCGAACGGGCGCGCGCCTCCGTGTGACCCGCGTCCAGATGCCCGATCCTGCTCGCACCCGTCGCGCCAGGAGCGACGTAGACCGGCGTCCTACAGGCCCCTGGGTCTCAACCCGAAGGCTGCACCGGTCCCAGTCACCGCTATGGCTACACCAACGGACGAATCGAACTTCGCCTCTACGGCGGCCATTCGCCTGCGCGAGAGCGGAGCGCTACCTACCACCTCCTGTGGACCCTGCGCCGGCAGCTCGAGCTGTGGGGCTCGTCCGTGAGCGTGGCGGACGAAGCGAACCGACGGGCGGCCCACCACGCGGCTCCCACCGGCGATGACCGGTCCTACGGCCGAACGATCCGAGCACCGTACGGAAACTCCTGCGTCTGCGCGAGTACGGGAAGCGATCGTCGATCGACAATGATGGACGGGGTTCCCCAACCCCCGGAGCGAGTTCGCCCTGAGGAGGGGAACCTATGCATAGGTCAGCGGCTCGGCCCGGTCTGCGCCGAGACAGATCACATCCGGCAGCGTTGCTCGAGGAGGCATCATTGGAGGGTCAGACATGCGGCGTGTAACTCGACAACTGGTCTCACTGAGCGTGGTTCTCACCGTAGCGATGGTCGGGATGGGGACCGCGCAGGCCCTGATCAGCACGACGCAGCCTCAGCTCACCCTCAACCATTTCATCCGAACCTCCCCGTTCGTGGGGACGTCGACGAAGGTCTCGGACAACGAGGGCAGCGCGTATGTCGCGAGTGACGACGCCCTGTGGATGGCGGACGACAACGGCGACGCGCTGTGGGAGGTCGACCGCACGACCGGGGCGCTGCGGCGGAAGCTCGCGCAATCGGCCTTCATCAACGCGCCACGCTTCGGCGTCGGCGGCACCGCCGGTCAGTCGCGCACCGAAGACCTCGAGGCGCTCGCCTACGACGCGAACGCCGACTTCATCTACGCCTTCTCCGGGAGCACGAGCGCGACCCCGACCGTCTTCCGACTGACACGTGACGCCAGCCACCAGTTCCAGGTCGAGTCTTGGCAGCCGTTGCCATCGGAGTGGACCGGCGCGGGGTGGCGCTCGGCCGACGGCCTCACCTACGTCGTGAACGGCTCGACCATCCGCACCTACGACTTCGCCACGAACACGTTCGGGCCCTCGTTCTCGATCCCGGGGCTCTCGAAGGTCTACGGCATCGACTTCGACGACGCGACCGGCGATCTGCTGGCCGTCAACAGCAGTCAGCGCCTCTACCGGGCGTCGATGAGCACCAGGACGCTCCTGCCCGGATGGACCGGCATCAGCCTGACCGGGTTCGGTCTCCTCGACACACGAGCGGTCGAGGTCATCGGTGAACAGGTGTTCGTCACCGACGGAGCCGACAGTAACAAGCGCTCATCATCGAGCCCCATGTTCCACGCGGTCTTCGTGCTCGACGTCAGCGGGCCCGGCGGGCCGGGCCCGACCGCGGGCTTCACCGCGACGCCGACCAGCGGAGCGGCGCCACTCACCGTGAACTTCACGGACACGAGCACCGGCTCGCCGACGAGCTGGGCCTGGGCCTTCGGGGACGGCGGTATCTCGACCTCGCCCTCGCCCTCGTACACGTACAACAGCACCGGGACCTTCACCGCGACTTTGACCGTAAGCAACACGCTGGGATCCAGTTCGGCCTCCCGCACCATCACCGTCAGCCAGCCGTCGGCCCCGATCGCGAGCTTCACGGCGACGCCGACCAGCGGCGCGGCACCGCTCACGGTGAACTTCACGGACACAAGCAGCGGCTCGCCGACGAGCTGGGCCTGGGACTTCGGGGACGGCGGCATTTCTTCCTCGGCCTCGCCCTCGCACACGTACGGGACCACCGGGACCTTCACCGCGACGTTGACCGCCACCAACGCCCTCGGGTCCAGCTCGGCCTCGCACACGATCACCGTCACGCACACCGCCGTCATCTCCCCCTCCGACGACACGCAGATCAACCTGTCGGGCACGCCCGTGCCGGGGTCTGCGCCGAGCTTCAGCGCGGACGGCTCACCGGTGAGCGACGGCCTGCTCAAGTTCAACGTCAACGTCGTCGGCCAGATCACGGGCGCCAAGCTCCGCCTGTACTGCGTGGACCCCTCCTCCGCAGGCGGCACCTTCTACGCGGCCGCCGAGACCAACCCCCCCTGGAACGAGGGAACGGTGACGTGGGCGACCTCCCCGGTCGCCGGCGCGAGCTACGGATCCCTGGGCGCGGTCCAGGTCGGGTCCTGGTACGAGATCGACCTCACGGCCCTCGTGACGGCGAACGGGACCTACACCCTCAGGATCAAGAACACGTCGACCAACGGCGCCGACTACGCCACGAAGGAGGGGGCGGCTGGAACCGCTCCCCAGCTCGTGGTGACGACCGCCTGATCAGGCTGGACGGTGAGCGGCAAGCGGTTCCTCCCGGATCTCGCGGTCCCGATCGGACATCGGATAGTTCATCTCGCCACCTCCGCCCGGAGCATAGCGCCCGGCTGAACGGCCGTTCAGTCCGAGGAGGGCGAGGGGACCGGGACACGAGCGTCGTGGGTGATCAAGAAGGGGTCAACGGTCGCAGGCAGGCTCGAGCTCGACATCCCGTGGGCGGTGAGCCAGGCGTTCCGAACCCCGGTCCACTTGGAATACGCCTGATCGCCGGTGAGCACAGTCACGGCCGCCGGAGCCGGGCCGGGGTAGGTCCCGGGCCCCAGCCAGCACACATAGTTCGTGCCGATGAACACCGCGTCCGGCGGGAAGCCTGCGGCGTCCCAGCCTTCCGACGGCTCCTGTGCAAGCGCGAAGACGGAGTCAGCGATGACGGGCGTGTGGTTCTGTACTCCGCGGCCCTGCCACTTGAAAAAGTACCCCGGGCCATCGCTCCCGGCGTTCGCAGTGTGGATCCGCACGTAGCAACGCGCGACACCGATGAAGCGGGATTCACCCGGCCCGATGGAAGCGAACAAAGACCCTGACTCGTTCTGCTCGGAGATGAAGGCTCGCACCCCATCCATCAAGCAGTCCTGGACCGCGCCCGGCATGAAGTCGTCATCTTCGATGCAGTCGTCGCGGATCGCCGAGAAGTAGGAGTCGTGAAGGATCCACGAACCAATGTTCGCTGCGACCTGTTGAGGCTTGATCCCGTCCTCGATGTTGTGCACGCGGAGATAGGAATACGTCGTCAGCCCGCTCGAGTAGGACTTGATCGCTGCTCCTCCGTAGCTGTGCGCCTGATCCCACGTCCACGTCGTCGGGACGCGGCCGAGAAAGAGCCCTCCCAGCCACTCGATCTCGACGCCCGGGGACGCATCCGAGCCCACCTCCGCGCAGATCGGGCTCGTGCCACCGGACGCCGTCGATGTCCACCTAGTCGCGTCGTATCGGTGGCCCAGAGCGGGCTTGGGATCGACATGGCCCTCGTCGGTCGTACCGGTAAGTACAGTGGTCCTCGCGCCCGGTGCTACTGGTGCGAGCGTGCCGGTCGATGTTCCATCCCCACCGGAGCCGGCGGGCGCCGGGCTCCTGCCGCCGCTCTGCTGGCGCGTACACGCGGTCACAAAGGCCGGCACTCCGCCGACCAGGGCGGCGCGGCCCATCCGCCGCAGGAACTCCCGACGGGTGATGTCATCGGACCATGCCCGCACATCTACCATTGCATCATTCTTCCGCTTTGGCGCCTTGTACGGACCATCTGGTCCTCCTCCGGTTTGGCGGCCGGTTGGCGGCGAAGATGGGAGCGGGCAAGGACCGAGGCGCGACCCACTGCGCGTGCCTCAATCCGTTACTTGGGCAGGTGCGCACGGGTGCGCACGGTCCAAGGGGTAAATGCCCTGGTCAACGGCCTGGCGCGAATCCTCCTTCTCTGTTCTCTGCGCCCATCGCGCCAATCTCTGCCAAAGGGACCACCGTCTGGCGCGTCGCGCGGCGCTGATCTGAGAGGCCTGCTCGTGCGATCAGGGACACCGAGGGGGGACCTGCGACGTCGGGTCCATGGGGAAGCCGAGTTCTCTTTCTTCACGCGGCCTATGCCATGACGACCCCGGTGTCCCTCGACCGCACCCGAAGCGTAAGGATGTCTTCTGGACGGAGCATCATTCACTCGACGTACGTACTGACGATGGCCCCCGTATCGACTAGGTGGCGTACTGCACCGCCGGTTCGCCGTGCGGCGCGGGCTCCCGGTCCGCCCCCGTGACCCGTCGTGATCCTGAGACCGCTGACCCAGGGCACCGTCTGACCGCACTTGGAGCAGTTGAGACGACCGTCTGAGTTCGAGCCGCCATCATCCGTGACATCCGTGGTGGCCGTTGTCACTGACCCTGCCGTTCGCACGCACGAACGCCCAGGTGTAGCCGTCGTTCTGCAAGCTCATCCGAAGCACTCCGAACACGTCGGTAATCCGTCTCTGCGACCCGGGGATCGGATCGCCGAACGGATAGCTGCCCGCTCCGCCAGTTCCGACGACGAACTCCCGAATACCCGTACGCGGTTCGCGGTCGCCACTCGGCGACAGGGGTGCGAATCGCTCGTAGTTGTGTTCGTGCCCGTTGAGAACGACGTCAACTCCCTGTCCGTACAGCACCTGCCACAGAGCGGCCATGTCCTGGTCGGATCCGTGATTGGTGCCGGAGGACCAGCGGGGGTGGTGCCAGTAGGCGAGCTCACACATCGCGTCGCTCCGACGAAGATCATCCCGGATCCAGTCGAGTTGTGCGTTAGAGATGCTCCCCGGTCCGGAATTCACCGCAACGAGGTGCCAGGCGCCGAGGTCGAAGCTGTAGTACCCGCCATTACTGCGATGCGCGCGCTGGCCAAAGTAGTCGAAGTACCCGTCGGCGCCCGCCGTGTGATAGTCGTGGTTGCCCGGGACCGGTCGCGTGATGTTCTTGAAGCGGCCCCACGTCGGGTCGTACGAGGCCATGAAGTCGGCCAGCTCACCGTCCGGGTACTGGTTGTCCCCGAGTGTCAGCGCTGCTGTCGGTTCGATCGAAAGAACGAGTCGAGCAGTCCGTCGCTGTGGTGCGTCTGGCTCTCCCTGATGCCCGATGTCTCCGGCCGCCGTGATCACTGGAGCCCCGGCGACTGCCGGGGAGGCGAAGAGGAGCGCGGCGAACAGGAGCGCAGCGACCACAACGGCGATCCTCAAGCGGACCATCGCCGATTCGCTCATCGCGGCGGGACAGTAGCAGCCTCGCGCGTGGGTGCGAGGTCCCTCCAGACCGCAGGCTCGCCGTGCGGCTCTGGCTCCCGGTGCGACGTCGCTGAACTGCTGGCACTGGATGTGATGTGTCTATTCATCGCTCGACGTCGAATTTGAACACGGCGAACTCCAGGCGGTCATCGCCACCCCGACTGGCACCGTCCAACACGAAGAACCGGCCTCCGATGCGCTCCACGGCTCGACTGTCCAGGACACCGAACGGCGTCAGATCGAACGACCACCCCGGGATGATCGTCTGGCTCGGCCAATCGACGGCATACAGCACCTCGCCGTTCGTGACGGCGTACATCTCCGATCCATCCCGCGAGAAGCCAAGGCCGAGGATTTCGGTCAGATCGGAGATCTGGAAGGGTTGGCCGAGCGCGTTTTGTGGGTAGTTGTAAGTCCGAAGATCGGAGTCCACAGCGACGTACAGACGATGATCGGCGGAGTTCCATCCCGCGGCGGTGAAGTCGCTGGTCCGCTTCAACGGCTGCCACGAGTCGAGCCGAAGCACGCCGCGACGGCGCGTCAGGCGGAAGACCGTCGGTCGGACCGTTCCCATACAGCATTTCCCAGAGAAGACGTACAGAACATCGTTTGCCGC
>DATLPI010000178.1:0-28551 GCA_035535815.1 Actinomycetota bacterium
AACGGCGACGATCAGGTACGCGTGCTCACGCCGTCGGCCGCGCTCGACGCCGGCGCCGACTACCTCGTCGTCGGTCGCCCGATCACCGGCTCCGACGATCCGGTCGGGGTAGCGCGCGGCATCCTGCTCGGCGCGCGCTGAGCGCGCCGGGGTTCGTGCTCGGGCTGCGAAAACCGCAGGTCGCGGGCGGTTCCTGAGGTTTGTGGCCCTTCTTGGGCCGTGCGTATACTCCCCGGGTTCTTCCCCACCCCTGACGATCGAAGACGCAAAGGAGCGCGACATGGCTCTACCGCAGTTGACCCCGGAACAGCGCGCGGACGCTCTGAAGAAGGCCGCCGCCGCGCGCAAGGCTCGCGCCGAACTCAAGGGTGAGCTGAAGTCCGGGAAACTCACGCTCGAGCAGGTGCTGAAGCGTGAGGACGACACCGTGGGCAAGATGAAGGTGTCGGTCGTGCTCGAGTCCCTCCCCGGTGTCGGCAAGGTTCGCGCCGCCAAGATCATGGAGGAGCTCGACATCAGCGCGAGCCGTCGCGTGCGAGGTCTGGGGGCCAAGCAGCGCGAGCAGCTGAACGCCAAGTTCGCGAAGTAGCGCTGCGCGCCGGAACGCTCTTCGTCGTCGCCGGCCCCTCCGGGGTCGGCAAGGGAACGGTCGTTCGCGACGTGTTGTCGCGCCTCGCTGAGGGGCTGGTCCTGTCCGTCAGCGCCACCACGCGCAGCCCGCGCCCATCGGAAGTCGAGGGGCTCGACTACTTCTTCGTGGATGAGGACGAGTTCGATCGCATGATCGCCGACGGAGAACTCCTCGAGTGGGCCCCCATCGTGGGGCACCGGTCGGGAACCCCGAGGAGTTACGTCGAGCGGCAACAACGCGCGGGCAACGACGTCCTCCTCGAGATCGACGTCAAGGGAGCCGAGCAGGTCCGCACCCTGGTCCCCGGCGCCGTCTTGATCTTCCTCGAGCCTCCCTCGATGGAAGAGCTGGAGCGGCGTCTCCGAGGTCGCGGCACCGAATCGGAGGAGCGGATCGCGCTTCGGCTCGAGACCGCCGGCCGGGAGATGGACCAGCGCGGATGGTTCGACCATGTGGTCGTGAACGACGAGCTGGAGCATGCATCGTCGCAGGTCGCTGCTATCATCGAGGCATCCAGAGTCCGCTCTCAGGACGCTTCGGACCAGCCCATGGAGGACCCTTCCTAGATGATCGAACCCAAGATCGATGACCTGCTCGCCGCGGTTGATTCCAAGTACTCGTTGGTGATCCTGGCCGCCAAGCGCGCCCGCGAGATCAACAGCTACTACAACCAGCTCGGCGAAGGTCGTGGCGAGTTAGTGCCGCCGCTCGTGGAGTCCGGCTTCAGCAACAAGCCGCTCTCGATCGCGCTCGAGGAGATCGCCCAGGGCAAGATCGAGTACGAGCGCACCGAGGACCCGGCCGAGGTCGAGTAGCCCGTGTCGCGGCGCGTGCTGCTGGGGATCACCGGCGGTGTCGCCGCGTACAAGTCGGCGCACCTCGCGCGCCTGTTGACCGCCGCCGGTGTCGAGGTCACGGTCGTGATGACCGAGTCGGCGACCCGGTTCGTCGGCCCCGACACCTTCGCGGCCCTCACCGGGCGTCCGGTGCACACGTCGTTGTGGGAACGACCCGGCGAGGTGCTGCACGTTCGGCTGGCGCACGAGGCCGACCTTGCGATCGTTGCGCCGGCCACCGCCAACCTGCTCGCCAAGCTCGCGCATGGGCTGGCCGATGACCTGCTCACCTCGACGCTCCTGGAGTACGCGGGTCCGCTGGTGATCGCCCCCGCGATGCACACGGGGATGTGGGAGCACCCGGCGACGCGCGGCAACGTCGAGACCCTCGAAGGGCGCGGGGTCACGTTCGTCGGCCCGGTCGAGGGCGCGCTGGCCCACGGTGACAGCGGCGTCGGCCGGCTCGCCGAGCCGGAGGTCATCGCCGCCGAGGTGCTCGCCGTGCTCGACGGCGCCGGGGCCGGATCGCTGAACGGCCGCACCGTCGTCGTGACCGCCGGGCCCACCTACGAGCCGATCGACCCCGTTCGGTTCATCGGCAACCATTCCAGCGGGAAGATGGGTGTGGCGGTGGCGGCCGAGGCCATTCGACGTGGCGCAACGGTGCACCTGATCCTGGGACCGGGCACGGTGGCTCCGCCCGCCGGCGCACAGGTGGTGCGGATCGCCACCGCCGAGCAGATGCGTGAGGCCGTGATGCGGCAGGCCGACGACACCGACGCGATCGTGATGGCCGCCGCGGTCGCCGATTTCCGCCCCAAGGATGCCGCCACCGGCAAGCTGAAGAAGGACGACGGCACCCCCGAGGTCAGGCTCGAACCCACGCCCGACATCCTGGCCGAGCTGGGGGAGCGCCCACAGCGTCCCTACCTGGTGGGCTTCGCGGCCGAGACGTCCGACGTCGAGGCGCACGGCCGCGCGAAGCTCGCCCGCAAGCATGCGGATCTGCTGGTCGCCAACGAGGTCGGGCGCGAGGGCACCGGGTTCGGCTCGGAGACCAATCACGCCGCGATCGTGTCCGTGAACGGTGACGACATCGCTCTGCGTGACTGGACCAAGCGCGAGCTCGCCGCCGTCATCGTCGACCGGATCGAGGCCGCGTTGCGGGCCGCCCCGTCCGGTCGCTGACGAGGTCTACCTCGGCGGCTAGACTCCGCCCATCATGAGCACGAGCTACCTCTTCTCGTCCGAATCCGTCACCGAGGGCCATCCCGACAAGCTGGCCGACCAGATCTCCGACTCGATCCTGGACGCGCTGCTCGAGCAGGACCGTAACTGCCGTGTCGCCTGCGAGACGCTCGTCACCACGGGCTTGGCCTTCGTGAGCGGCGAGATCAGTTTGAACAAGGGCTGGGTCGACGTTCCGCAGATCGTGCGCGACACGATCACCGACGTCGGCTACACGGACGCCAAGTTCGGACTGGACGGCGAGACCTGCGGGGTGATGACGGCGATCCAGGAGCAGTCGCCCGATATCGCGCGCGGTGTCGACGACGCCCTGGAGCACCGAGAGGAGCACTCCGCCGACGACCTCGACCAGCTAGGCGCCGGCGACCAGGGCATGATGTTCGGCTTCGCGTGCCGTGAGACCGAGGAACTGATGCCGCTGCCCATCGCCATGGCCCACCGGCTCGCGAAGCGACTCGCCGACGTCCGCAAAGCGGGCGTCGTTCCGTATCTGCGTCCCGACGGCAAGTCCCAGGTGTCCATCCGGTACGAGGACGGCCGCCCGGTCGCCGTCGACACCGTGTTGATCAGCGCCCAGCACCGCGAAGAGGTCGACGTCGAAACGCTGCTCGCTCCGGATATCACCGCGGAGGTCATCGACCCCGTGTTGCGGGAATTCCCCGAACTCGATGCCTCGAAGGTCCGCGTGCTCGTCAACCCCACGGGCCGATTCGAGATCGGCGGACCGAAGGCCGACACGGGCCTGACCGGCCGCAAGATCATCGTCGACACCTACGGCGGCTATGCGCCCCACGGCGGCGGCGCCTTCAGCGGCAAGGACCCCACGAAGGTCGACCGCTCCGCCGCCTACATGGCGCGCCACGTCGCCAAGACGATCGTGGCGGCGGGCCTGGCGGACAAGGCTCAGCTCCAGGTGGCGTACGCGATCGGCACCGCACACCCGGTGAGCCTCATGGTTGAGACGTTCGGGACCGAGCAGGTCGATCCGGCCAAGCTGGCATCCACGCTTCGTGAGGTGTTCGACTTCCGGCCGGCGGCCATCATCCGCGACCTCGACCTGGCCCGCCCGATCTACCGGGAGACGGCCGCCTACGGGCACTTCGGTCGCAAGGAGTTCCCCTGGGAGGCGACCGACCGCGCCGACGACCTCCGCGCCGCCGTCGGGTAGCGCCGCGATCGACCAGCCCGAGATCCTCGACGGCCCGGTGTCGGTCTGCATCGACCGCCCGATCCTGTCGCTCGACCGGCCCTTCACCTACGGGCTCGACGCCTCGATCGGGGCCGGCGTCGGCTCCCTGGTGCAGGTCTCGTTCCACGGACGCGCGATCCGAGGCTGGGTGTTGGGACCCACCGACGACCTGCCGAAGCGGATGCTCCCGGTCAAGAAGACGGTCGGGCCGATCCGATGCTTCGACCGCGACGGCCTCGCGCTCGCGAGCTGGGTGAGCGAGCGGTACGTGGCGCCGCTGGCGGCCGTGCTCGGACGGGCGACGCCTCCGCGCGTCGCGTCGGAGGAACCGAAGGCCCCGGCGCTCGCCGGCGCGCCAGGACCGGGAGCGATCACGTCGGCGCTGTCGACCTACCGGGGGGTCGACGCCCTGTTCCGGTCGATCGCGGGTCCCGGGTTCGATGCGTTCACGCTGCGTCCCGCCCCCGAAGACGAGGATCTCGTGGTGGTGGAAGCGGTGCATGCGGGCCTGCGCGCCGGCCGGCGCGCACTCGTGATCGTGCCCGAGGCGAAACCGATCCCGGGCGTGGCGCGTGCGCTCGCGGCAGCGTTCGGTGCGCGGTGCGCGACGCTGCTCGGCGGTTCGAAGCGAGGTCGCTACCGAACGTGGCTCGATGTGCAAGCGGGCGCTTTCGACGTGGTGGTGGGCTCACGTCCGTCGGTGTTCGCGCCGGTGCCGAACCTGGGCCTGATCGTGATCTCCCGCGAGTCCCATCCGGCGCTGCGCGAGGATCGGGCGCCGTACTACCACGCGCGCGACGTGGCGATGGCGCGTGGTCGCATCGCGGGCGCCACCGTCGTGCTCTCGTCGATGAGCCCGTCGACGGAGACGGCGGCGCTCCGGCTGACTTCCGTGACGCCGACCGGCCGCCGGTGGCCCCCGGTCGAGATCGTGAAGCCGGGGTTCGAAGGACGGGCCCCTCGGCTGGTTCGGGCGCTCGGCGAGGCGAAACGCGCGTTCCTGTTCTCCCCGCTCCCCGGCTACGGCATCGCCGCGGTCTGCCGCTCGTGCGGGCAACCGGCGGCGTGCGCTGCCTGTGGCGGCCTGCTCCGGGCGGAGGAGGGCCAGGTTCGATGCGTCGTGTGCGAGGCGGAGGGGCGCTGCAAGCATTGTGGTGCACAGGACTTCGGTCTTCGCCGCGGCGGCCGCGAGCGGGTGGAGGAGTGGGCGATCCGCGCCGCATCGGTGCCCGTGAAGCGGCTGGGCCCGGACGACGTTCCGCGCCTGCCGAAGCGTGGCGAGATCCTCGTGGGCGGACCCGACGACGTGCGCGACTTCGGCCGAGGCGGCCTCGATCTCGTGGCGATCCTGGACGCCGATCTCGCCGAGCGTCGCCCCGGCCTCACCGCTCGTGAGCGCGCCGTGACGACGTGGATGGAGGCGATCGCCTGGGCTCGCCCCGACGGCCGTGCCATCGTGCAGTCCTCGCACGCCTCCGATCCGGCCGTGCAGGCGCTGGTGCGCGGCAACCCCGATCGCTTCCATGCCGACGAGACACGACGGCGCGCCGAGGCCGGATTCCCGGTGGGATCGGCGGTCTTCCGCATCGCCGGCAGCCCCGAGCTGGAAGGCGCGCTCGCCGCGTTCGCACCCACGACGCTGCTGACCTCAACCGTCGGGGACCAGACGGTATGCTTGCTCGCGCTCGACCCCGCGAGGGTGCCGGCGTTCGGGCGAGCGGTCCGCGAACTCGCCGCTCGCGAGGTCGTCACCCGCGTCGAGGCCGAGCCGCACCTGTGACCGACATGACCACGGAGCTCACGTGATCCTGCCCATCAGAACGCTCGGTGATCCGGTGCTGCGCACCCCCTCCAACCCCGTCGTCGAGTTCGACGCCAAGCTCGCGAAGCTGTGCGACGACATGCTCGAGACGATGTACGACGCCCCCGGTGTCGGCCTGGCGGGGCCGCAGGTGGGACTGTCGATCCGGCTGTTCGTCTTCGACGACGGAGAGACCGGGCCGATGCTCATGGCCAACCCCGAGCTGTTCGACGGCAGCGGCCAGACGATGGAGGAAGAAGGCTGTCTGTCGATCCCCGGTCCGTTCCACCCGACGCCGCGCTTCTCGACGATCACCTGCCGCGGTCAGGACATGCGCGGCGAGACGTACGAGATGACCGGCGAGGGCCTGCTCGCTCGCATCTTCCAACACGAGACCGATCACCTGGACGGCAGGCTCTACATCGATCATCTGGACGACGAGGGCCGTCGCACCGTGATGGCCGATCTCCGCCGGCTCGAGCTGGAGATCCCCGAGCCGAAGAAGCGCCGGCTCCTGCGCCGCGGCGAAGCCTGACCTAGCCCGGCCGGCGAGCCCTGGCGGGTTGGCGGCAGAGCGTGACGACTATCCTCCCGCCATGACGGACCTCCGAGTGGCGTTCCTTGGCAATCACGCGTGGTCGGTGCCGACGCTCGAAGCGCTCGACGACGCCGACGACGTCGAGATCGTTCGCGTCATCACGAACCCGCCCCGCCCGGCCGGGCGAGGTTCGAGCCTGCGGCCGACACCGGTGGCCGATGCAGGCGGGCGTCTGGGTCTTCCGCTCCTCGAGGTCGATGGTGTTCGATCCGGCGAAGGCGCGGAGGCCCTCGAGGACCTTGCGCCCGATGCCCTCGTGGTCGTCGCCTACGGAGAGCTCCTGCCCCCCGCGATCCTGGACGTTCCCGAACTCGGCAGCCTCAACCTCCACTTCTCGCTGTTGCCGCGATGGCGGGGTGCGGCGCCGGTGCAGCGGGCGATCCTCGAAGGCGACGCGACCACCGGGGTGAGCGTGATGCTCCTCGACGAAGGCTTGGACACCGGCCCCACCGTGCTGCAACGAGAGGTGCCCATCGCGGCGACAGACGACACGGGCTCCCTGGGCGAACGTCTCGCCGGTCTCGGGGCGCCGCTCGTGGTCCAGGCGCTGCGGTCGCTGCGCGACCGAACCGCCGAGGTGGTGTCGCAGGATGCGGCTGCCGCCGTGGTGGCACCGAAGGTGCTTCCTGAGGAACGCGACCTCGAATGGACCGTCGATGCCGAGGCGGCGGTGCGGCGCATCCGGGCGCTGGCTCCCGCCCCCGGTGCGATCACCACCTTCCGGGAGGCCCCCCTGAAGGTCTTGAAGGCCGAGGCGACCGGACCGTGGGGTGCCGTGTTCACGTCGATCCGAGGCCCCGGTCAACTGCACATGGCCCAAGACGGGACGCCCGTGGTCGACACGCGAGGAGGCACCGCCGTGCGGCTCCTCGAGGTCGTGCCCATGGGCAAGGCCCGGATGGCCGGCTCCGACTGGGCTCGCGGCGCCAGGTTCGAACCGGGGGAGCGGCTCGGGTGAGGCAGACCTCGCGCACCGTGGCGCTCGAGGCGATCCGTCGCGTCCTCGATGAGGACGCCTACTCCACGATCGTCGTGCCCGCCGCGCTTCGCCGGTCGCGCCTGGACGGGCGCGACCGCGCCTACGCCACCGATCTCGCGTTCGGCACGATCCGGCACCTGCGGTCGATCGATTGGGCGCTCGACCGCGTCGCCACCCGGCCGGTGTCCCGCATGAGCCCCGGGGCGCGCAACGTGTTGCGCCTCGGCGGCTACCAGGTGCTGTTCACCGACACGCCGCAGCATGCAGCCGTGGGGGAGACGGTGGGCCTCGCGCGCGACAGGGAACGCGGGTTCGTCAACGCCGTGCTGCGCAAGCTCGCGTCGGCGCCCACCCCGTGGCCCGAGGGCGCGGACGCGAGCGACATCGCGGTGCGCACCGGGCTGACCCCGTGGACGATCGAGGAGCTGGGTCGCCTGCTGCCCGCCGACGAGGTCGAACCCGCCGCTCGAGCGTTCGCCACGCAGGCGCCGCTGTCGCTGCGCACCAACACCGACATGGTCTCGGTCGAGGGGTTCACCGACGCCTTGAAGGAAGCCGGGCGCGACCCGCAACCGTCACTGATCGACGCCTCGTGTGTCCTGGTGGACGGCGGCGACCCGTCGTCGTTCCCAGGATTCTCCGACGGCTGGTTCGCGATCCAGGACCAGGCCTCGGCCTACGTGGTGAAGGCGCTCGATCCGCAGCCGGGCGACCGCGTCCTCGATGCGTGCGCCGCGCCCGGCGGCAAGACCATCTACGCGGCCCAGCTCGTGGGCGACGACGGTCTGGTCGTGGGCGCCGACATCCACCCCGGACGGGTCCCCTTGATCCGCAAGGCGGCCACGAGGCTCGGGGCGCGGGCCCTCGTCATGGCCCAGGATGCCGAGCATCCGGCCCTGAAGGGCTCCTTCGACCGGATCATGATCGACGCACCCTGCTCGGGCCTGGGGTCGGCGCGCCGGCGACCGGAACTGCTGTGGCGTAATCGCAAGGACGAGCTCAGCAAGCTCGCGCGTACCCAGGTGGCGATCACCGCGGCACTCACCGACCTGCTGAAGCCGGGGGGCCGGCTCGTCTACTCGGTGTGCACCTTCCCGAGAGCCGAAACCGACGCAGCGGCCGATGCCATCATCCGCCATCGGGCCGACCTGGAACCCGTGGAGATCGCCGGCCCTGACGGCCGAACGGCCCGGGTCCGACTGTGGCCCCATCGGCACGGGAGCGATGGGATGTTCGTCGCCGCTTTCACCAGGAAGGCCTAACCCGCCGAGTACCATTGGCCCGTGGGAAGGCTCGCCGCATCCATCCTTTCGGCCGATCTCGCCCGTTTGGCCGAGCAGGTCAAGCTGGTCGAGCAGCATGCCGAAGTCATCCACATCGACATCATGGATGGACATTTCGTACCGCCGATAGCGCTGGGGACGGTCGTGGTGGATTCATTGCGGCCCTACACACAACGCACCCTGCACGGCCACCTCATGGTGGACGCTCCCGAGCAGTTCTTCGAGGAGCTAGCCGATGCCGGGCTCGACGTCGTGTCCTTCCACCACGAGGCGGTGGGCGACCCCGAGCCCGCGATCGCGAAAGCCCGCGCCGCCGGCCTGAAGGTGGGCCTCACCCTCAACATGGAGACGCCCGTCGAGGCGGTCTTCCCGGTGCTCGATCAGGTGGACGACGTGATGCTGATGAGCATCCGGCCGGGGTGGAGCGGGCAAACGCTGAATCCGGAGGTCTACCCTCGGCTGGAGGCGATCCGGAGTCAGATCGACCGGCAGGGATTGTCCGTCGACCTCGAGATCGACGGCGGCGTCAAGGTCGACAACGCCCGGGCCGCCGTCGACGCGGGAGCCACGGTCTTGATCGCCGCCAGCGGCATCTTCCAGGCCACCGACCCCGCCGCCGCGGCGGCCGAACTCGCCTCGATCGCGCGAGGGGAGGCGGCCTAACCCATGCCCGAGACGATCTTGGTCGTCGACGACGATCCGGACATCGCACGCTTCGTCGAGGTGAACCTGCGATCCGCCGGCTACGACGTCGCGGTCGCCGGTGACGGCGAGGAAGCGCTGGAACGTGCCGGCGAGCTCCGCCCCGACCTGGTGCTGCTCGACGTGATGATGCCGCGCATCGACGGCTTCGAGGTCGCCCAGCGTCTCCGCAAGAACCCTCAGACCGCCAACACGTCGATCATCATGCTCACCGCGAAGGCGCTGAGCGCCGACAAGGTCACCGGCCTGCAGTCAGGCGCCGACGACTACATCATCAAGCCGTTCGATCCGATCGAGCTGCTGGCCCGCGTGAAGGGCACGCTGCGCAGAGCCAAGGAGATGCGGAACCTCTCGCCGCTCACCGGCCTGCCCGGCAACATCCGCATCCAGGAGGAGATCGAGCGTCAGGTGCGTGAGGCGCGGCCGTTCGCCGTCCTCTACTGCGACCTCGACAACTTCAAGACCTACAACGACCAGAAGGGCTTCGTGCGCGGCGACCGCCTGATCCAGACCACGGCCCGCATCATCCAGGACGCGGTCGTCGACAAGGACGGCCCCGAGGGCTTCGTCGGCCACGTCGGCGGCGACGACTTCGTGGCGGTCGTGAGCCCGGACACCGCCGAGGGTGTCGCCCAGCGCATCTGCGAGCGGTTCGACGAGGCCTTGGTCGAGTTCTACGAGCCCGAGGACCGCGAGCGCGGGTTCGTGCGCATGGAGGACCGCAAGGGCGTGCTGCAGGACATCCCGCTGGTCGCGATCAGTGTCGGTATCGCCAGCAGCTCCAACCGGGCGTTCGCGCACTACGGCGAAGCGGTGGCCGTGGCCACCGAGATGAAGCAGTTCGCCAAGCGTGATGGCGGCAGCAGCTTCGCCATCGACCAGCGCACCGCGTAGGTTCTGCGGGCACGCCCGCTAGCGGGATCGTTCCCTCGCTCCGTATACTGGGCGGCAGACAACCAACCGTTTCCGGGGCGGGGTGCAACTCCCCACCGGCGGTGACAGTCCGCGACCCTGCCGCACCCAGCGGTGGGTGGACCCGGTGGAACTCCGGGGCCGACCGTGAGAGTCGGGATGGAAGGGAACGGGTGAACGCGACGACCGGGCTGCGCTGTGCGCATGCCGCGAGTCGCCTCGCCTGACGCTCTCCATCCTCCACGCCTCGGCCGGACCGAACGAGGCGACGCGTGGAGACAGCACGACAGACCCAGATGCGGCGGGCGCTCGAGCTCGCCCGCCGCGGCTGGGGCCGTGTGTCTCCCAATCCCATGGTGGGCGCCCTCGTCCTCGACGATCGCGACGGATCCGCGCTCGGCGAGGGCTGGCACGAAGGCCCGGGCACCCCGCATGCCGAGGTGATGGCGCTCGCCGCCGCCGGCGACCTCGCGCGTGGGGCCACCGTGGTCTGCACGCTCGAGCCATGCAACCACTTCGGCCGCACGCCACCGTGCACCCGCGCGTTGATCGATGCCGGCGTGAGGCGCGTGATCGTGGCCGCGGCCGACCCGAACCTGGGCGATGACACGCCCGGCCTCGTGGAGCTCCGCGACGCCGGCGTCGATGTCGAGGTCGGCGTGATGGCCGCCGAGTCACGCCGCCTCAACCGGGCGTTCGAGCGTCACGTCACGAGCGGTCTCCCGTACGTCACCTTGAAGATGGCGTCGAGCCTCGACGGCAAGACCGCGGCCGCCGACGGTTCCTCTCGATGGATCACCGGCGAGGACTCGCGCGCCGACGTGCAACGGCTGCGCGCGTGGGCCGACGCGGTCGTCGTGGGCGCGGGCACGGCGATCGCCGACGATCCGTCGCTCACCGTGCGGGATGCGCGCTTCGCCGAGGCACGGGCGCCGATGCGGGTCGTGGTCGACACCGCGGGTCGTGTGCCGGCCACCGGCCATCTGTTCGATGGATCGGCACCGACGATGATCGCCACGTCCGACCTCACCCCCGAGGCTCGGATCGGCGAGTGGTCCGCCGCGGGGGCCGACGTGGCGATCCTCGATCGCGATGAGGCCGGTGCGGTGTCGCTGGCCGCACTCCTGCATCACCTCGGGAAGCGAGACGTCCAAGGGGTGCTCGTCGAAGGGGGCGCCACCCTCGCATGGAGCCTGGTTCGGGATCGCCTGATCGACGACGCCGTGTTGTACGTCGCGCCCATCCTCGTGGGTGGTGCCGCCGCTCACGGCCTGATCAGCGGGAGCGGGTTCACGCCGATCGCCGAAGCCCTCGAGCTCACCTTCGATGCGGCCGAGCGGATCGGCCCCGACATCCGACTGGAGGCCCATGTTCACCGGGATCGTTGAGGAGCGCGGCGAGGTGCGTGCGATGGCCGGCCACCGACTCACGGTGGCATGCCGGGTCGTGCCCACCGACAGCGACATCGGCGCATCGATCGCCGTGAACGGCGTCTGCCTCACGGTGGTGGGCAACGACGGCGCCTCACTCGCGTTCGACCTGTCGGACGAGACGATCGATCGCACCAGCCTGCGGCGCCTCGCAGAGGGACATGCGGTGAACCTGGAGCGCCCCGTCACCCTGGCGGCACGGCTGGGCGGTCACATCGTGCAAGGCCACGTCGATGGTGTCGGCGAGGTCCGGAGCGTGGAGGCCGGTGGGGACGGTGGGGCCGTGATCCGGTTCGACGTCCCCGACGACCTGATGCGGTACGTGATCGAGAAGGGCTCGATCACGATCGACGGCATCAGCTTGACCGTGGCGACGCTGCATCCCGACGGTGTCAGCGTCGCGGTGATCCCGCACACCCTGGCCGCCACCACCTTGGGTGGGGCCACGCCCGGCGACCCGGTGAACCTGGAGGTCGACATGATCGCGAAGTACCTCGAACGCCTGATGGAAGGACGGACGGCATGACCGAGTTGGAGATCCACGAGCAGGACCTGGACAGCGAGATCTTCGCGACGATCCCCCAGGCGATCGAAGACATCCGAGACGGCAAGATCGTCCTGGTGGTCGACGACGCCGACCGGGAGAACGAGGGCGACTTCATCATGGCGGCGGACTTCGCCACGCCCGAGGCGGTGAACTTCATGGTGACCCACGGCCGGGGCATCGTGTGTCTGCCGTGCGCCGCGTGGCGTCTCGACGAGCTGGGCATCCCGCAGATGGTCACCGACACCACGGGCGGGCACGAGGCGGCCTTCACGGTCTCGATCGACTATCGCCAGGGCACCACCACCGGCACCAGCGCGAACGACCGGGCGATCACCGCGAAGGCCATCACCAACACGGAGGTCACGCCGCGCGACTTCCAGAAGCCGGGCCATGTCTTCCCCTTGCGCGCGAAGGACGGCGGCGTGCTCCGCCGCGCGGGACACACCGAAGCCGCGGTCGACCTCGCCACGATGGCCGGCCTCTTCCCCGCGGGCGTGATCTGCGAGGTCATGAACGAGGACGGCACGATGGCGCGCATGCCCGAGCTGATCCGTGTGGCGCGCGAACACGGCCTGAAGCTGATCTCGATCGCCGACCTGATCGACCACCGGCGACGCCGCGAGGTGCTGGTGTCGAAGGTGGCCGAGGCGACGATCCCCACGCCATACGGCGAGTTCCGTTCCTACGCCTACGAGAGCCTGGTCGACGGACGTACGCACATCGCGCTGGTGCTGGGCGAGATGGGCGACGGCATCGGAGTGCTCACCCGTGTGCATTCCGAATGCCTCACCGGCGACGTGTTCGGCTCGCTGCGCTGCGACTGCGGAGAGCAGCTCGAGAGCGCGTTGGCCCAGGTGGGGGAGCAAGGTCGCGGGGTGATCCTGTACGTGCGAGGCCACGAGGGTCGAGCGATCGGGCTGACCCACAAGCTCCGCGCCTACGAGCTCCAGGACCAGGGTCGTGACACCGTCGAGGCCAACCTGGAACTCGGCTTCCCCGCCGATCAGCGCGAGTACGGCATCGGCGCACAGATCCTGGTGGACCTCGGCGTCAAGACGATGCGTCTGCTCACGAACAACCCGGACAAGCGCGCCGGCCTCGAGGGTTACGGCCTGTCGATCGAGGAGCGCATCCCGCTGCAGATCGAACCCACCGCCCAGAACATCGGCTATCTGCGCACCAAGCAGGAGAAGATGGGCCACCTGCTCGACATGACCAAGGCCGAACCCGAGACGGTGGCGCCCGAGGTCCAGCGGTGAGGACGTTCGTCGGTATCCACGACGGTTCGGAGATGCGCGTCGGGGTGATCGCGGCGCGCTTCAACGAGTTGGTCACGGGCAAGCTGGTCGAGGGCGCCGTCGAAGGCCTCAAGAAGCACGGCGTGGACGAGGACCGGATCGACCTGGCGTGGGTGCCCGGTGCGTTCGAGCTGCCGCTGGTGGCCAAGCGCCTGGCGAGGACGGAGCGCTACGACGCGCTGATCTGCCTGGGCGCGGTGATCCGGGGAGAGACCGCCCACTTCGAGCTCGTCGCCAACGAAGCCGCGCGCGGCATCGCCCAGGTCGCGTTGGATTCCGGCATCCCGGTCATCTTCGAAGTGCTCGCCACCGAAGATCTCGCCCAGGCCGAGGCACGTGCCGGTGGCGTGCACGGCAACAAGGGGTGGGAGGCGGCCGAGGCCGCGCTCGAGATGGCCTGGCTCATGGATGCGCTCCCGGAGGTGAGATGAAGTGTTGGTGGACAAGCCGTGGGGCAAGGTCGCGACCTACGCCCTGAACCAGCCGTCGTCGGTGCGGGTCATCACCGTCGAACCCGAGCAGGAGACCAGCGTGCACTACCACCGCATGCGCGACGAGATGTGGGTGGTGCTGGACGCCGGGCTCACGATCGAGATCGGCAACAAGGTGGTGGAGGCTCAGCCGGGGGAAGAGTTCATGATCCCGGCAGAGGAGACCCACCGGATCCGTTGCACGGCAGCGACGCGCGGCCGGATCCTGGAGATCGCGTACGGCTACACCACCGAGGACGACACCCAGCGTCTCGAAGACGCCTACGGCCGATCGCTCGAGGCGGACTGGTGAGCCCACCGGCCGTGTTGGCCACGCGAGACAGCCGTCGCCCGCGACCCCTATACTCCTTGCCCAGAAGAGCAAGCACGTGTGTTCACCATGCACCGGGCCGACAACACCCGGTGCTCGTTCATCTGTGGAGGTGATGCGGGGTCTCGACCGATCCGCGCATAAATGACCGGATCCGTTCTCCCCAGGTTCGCCTGGTGGGGGCAGACGGCGAGCAGATCGGGGTGGTCGACACCCGCGAGGCGCTCCGCCAAGCCCGTGATCTGGATCTGGACCTGGTCGAAGTCGCGCCGCAAGCCGATCCGCCCGTGTGCCGGATCATGGACTACGGCAAGTTCAAGTACGAACGCGACGTTCGGCAGAAGGAGGCCCGCAAGAAGCAGTCGCGGACCGGCCTGAAGGAGATCAAGTTCCGCCCCAAGATCGACCCGCACGACTACGCCACCAAGAAGGGCCACGTCGTCCGGTTCCTCAACGGGGGGCACAAGGTCAAGATCACGATCATGTTCCGTGGGCGCGAGATGGCGCACACGGACCTCGGTCGCAAGATCCTGGACCGCTTGGTCGCCGATCTCGGGGAAGCCATCGTGGTGGAGTCCTTCCCCAAGCAGGAAGGCCGGAACATGATCATGGTGATCGGGCCCAATAAGCGCTACGTCGAGGCACAGGCCAAGGCGGCCGCGAAGCTGGCCAAGGAACAGGAAGTGGCCGACGGCGCGACCGACACCGCCGAACCCGAAGCACCGGACACCGAGCCCGATGCTCGGGCCGAGGCCCAGCCGGAACCGCCGGCCGAGCCCGATCCGGAGCCGCAGCCGGTGTCCGTGGAGAGCCCCGCATCCGACAACGAGGGATAGATCGATGCCGAAGATGAAGAGCCACAGCGCCACCACCAAGCGCTTCCGCATGACGCGCAAGGGCAAGGTGCTGCACCGCAAGGCCACCGGCAACCACATGCTCACGAAGAAGAGCGGCGGCCAGCGTCGGCGCGTCGAGGGCATGTCGGAGGTCACGGCGGAGAAGAAGAAGATCAAGCGACTGTTGGGGAAGGCCTAGAACCATGGCGCGAGTCAAACGTTCCGTCCACGCGAAGAAGAAGCGCCGTGAGGTGCTCGAGAAAGCCAAGGGTTACACCGGCACCCGGCGCAAGCGTTACCGCGCCGCCAAAGAGCAGGTCATGCACTCGGGCAACTACGCCTACCGCGATCGCCGCGATCGCAAGGCGCAGTTCCGCCGGCTGTGGATCACCCGCATCAACGCCGCGGTGCGCCCCTACGGCATCAGCTACTCGGTGTTCATCAACGGGCTGAAGGCCGCCGGCATCGAGGTCGATCGCAAGATCCTCGCCGACATGGCCGTCAACGACCCGAAAGCGTTCGCGCAGCTGGTCGACGAGGCCAAGGCCGCACAAGCCGCCGCCTGACGCGCGTCCGGGGGAGGCTCCGTGCTGACGTCCCCCAAGAACCCGAAGGTCACCGCCGCATCCCGGCTGAAGAAGCGTGCGTTCCGGGACGAGGATCGCCGGTTCCTGGTCGAGGGTGCCCAGGCGGTGAGCGAGGCGCTCGGCGTGCCGGGCGCGCTCGAGACGCTGTTCATCGACGACGAACTCGCGCCGCTCGCGGTGCGGGCCCGGCAGGCAGGCGTCGAGGTCCACCAAGTGGGCGACGAAGTGATCCGCGCCCTGACCTCCACCGTGACGCCGCAGTCGCTGGTGGGGGTCTCCCCGTACCTCGATCGAGGCCTGGACGCGCTACCGGACGACGGATGCGTGCCCATCCTGCACGAGGTGCGCGATCCCGGGAACGCCGGCACCGTGCTCCGTTCGGCCGACGCGGCCGGTGCCGGCGGCGTGGTGTTCACCGCCAGCTCGGTCGACGTCTACAACCCCAAGACCGTGCGCTCGTCGGCAGGGTCGCTGTTCCATCTGCCGGTCGTCCGGGGCGCCGAGACGACCGAGGCGATCGCAGCCGTGAAGGACAAGGGATTCCGCGTGCTGGCCATGGCGGCCGGCGGAGCCGACGACCTGTATCGGTCCGATCTGTCGGGACCGGTGGCGTTCGTGTTCGGCAACGAGGCTCACGGGTTGCCCGCCGACATCGTGGCGCTCGCCGACGACACGGTGCGGGTGCCGCAAGCGGGGCGAGCGGAGTCGCTCAACCTCGCCGCCGCGGCCACCGTGTGCCTGTTCGAGTGGCAGCGTCGCCGGTTGCGCGAAGGTGAGGCGCTCGAGAACATCATCGGCGCCGCCGCCCACGACATCCGCTCCCCGCTCACCGCCATGAAAGGGTTCGGCTACGCCCTCGAGAAGCGGTGGGACATCATGACCGAGGAGCAACGCGCGGTGATGCTGCAGGGCATCGTCCACGACGCCGACCGCATGGACACGATCCTTCGTCAGTTGGTCGATGCGGCCCGTGTCGTGGGAGGGAACCTGGAGATCTTCCCCGAACAGGTCGACGTCGCCGAGCTCGTGCTGGCGATCGCGGAGAACCAGCGTCGCGACCCCGATCACCCACCCGTGGAGTGGGGCAGTGAGGCCGTCACCGTCTTCGTCGACCCGGCCCGGCTCAAGACCACGATCCTGGCGTTCATGGAAGCGCTGGTCTGGTGGGGCCGCGAGGGCTCCCTGCTGGTAGAGGCTTCGCTCGAGGGTTCGTTCCTGCATGTCCGGGTCTCGCGCGAAACGAACGACCTCACGACCGAGGACGCCGAGTCGTTGTTCATCCCGCGCCGGCCCGGCCAGGGCGGGGGGAGCAAGATCGGGCTGTTCGTGGCGCGCGGCGTCGCCGAGTCGCAGGGAGGCCGTGCCTGGGGTGAGGTCATCGACGGTCGCCTGGCCTTCCACGCCGAGATCCCCGTCGGGTTCTGACCGGCGCGTGCGCTGGGCTCCGGAAGCCGGTTGCCAGACCCGCAGGTCGCAGGCGAACCTCGAGGAACGCGAAGAGACCGCCCGGAGGCGGTCTCGTTCATGGGGAAAGGGTGGCCCCGACACTGATGTCGGGGCCAACCACCTTCCTCAGGCTACGGGTTGTAGGGGTTGCTCCCACCCTGACAGGCGTCGCCAGGGTTGAACGCGGTCGGATCAGCGCCGTGCAGGCGGACGTCCTGCCCATAGGACTGGACGATGAAGTCCGTCGGCCCGTTGACGAAGTCGTTCAGGCCAGAGAAGGCGCAGATCGAGTTGGCGTGCGTCATGTCCTTCTTCGCGCCGGGGTTCCCAACGCTGCCAGGAGGCCCCGTCACTTCGCCGGCGAGAGCGGCGCTCGCACCCAAGCCGACCGTCGCGGTCACCATCAGCGCCACGACACACACCGCCTTCTTCGTTCTCCTCATGGTTCCCTCCCTGGGGGCTGGGGACGGTCCTTCAGCACCCACCCCGCCATCGCCCCACCCTCCACGGGCGTTATGCCCAACACCGGAAAACCCGGATCGGCACCCTTCCAGTCATCGCCCGGGTCCGGCGCGTGGATGTGTGGACAGAACGGGCCGGCCGCTGGCTTCGGGCAGGGCGGAGGACAGATGTCCTGAGCAGCGGCGAACCAGGTGGGGGAGTAGCGCGTTGCTAGACTCGCCGCCTGATGGACGCCGCCGAGCTGCTGGGGATCTTCGAGGCCGAACGCGATCGCGGACTGGCCCTGGTGGCGGGCGCCGCAACGCTTGAGGATCTCGAGGCCGCGCAGGTCGAGGTCATGGGCCGCAAGTCGGCGTTCTCAGCGGCGCAGAAGTCGCTCGGGGGGTTGTCCGACGAGGACCGCCGCGTCGCCGGCAAGGCCGCCAACGAGGCACGCCAGGCACTTCAAGGAGCGATCGACGAGCGTCGGGAAGCTCTGCAGAGCGTGGCCGAGGCCGCGTTGCTGGAAGCCGACCGCATCGACCTCACGTTGCCGGGCCGGCGTCCGCGCACGGGTTCATTGCACCCCCTCACGATCGCGGAGCGCGAGATCGTCGAGGTGTTCCTCCGACTCGGCTTCCGCGTCGTCGAGGGCCCGGAGATCGAGGACGACTGGCACAACTTCCAGGCGCTCAATATCCCGCCCGACCACCCGGCACGGACGATGAAGGACACGATCTACCCCGCGATCCCGGGCCGGACTGACCTGGTGCTGCGCACGGAGACCTCCGCGGCGCAGATCCGCACGATGCAGTCCCAGCCGCCGCCCGTGCACATCGTCTCGCCGGGCCGCGTGTACCGACGCGAGACCTCCGACGCCACGCACCTGCCCGTGTTCCACCAGGTGGAGTGTTTGGTCGTGGACGAAGGCATCACGTTCGCGCACCTGAAGGGAACGCTCGAGATCGTGGCCAAGGCCCTATTCGGACAGAGCCGTCGCATCCGGCTGGGACCGGCATACTTCCCGTTCGTGGAACCAGGCGCCGAGGTCGGGGTCTCGTGCTTCAAGTGTGACGGCGCAGGTTGCCGCGTATGCGGGAACGGGTGGATCGAGCTGCTCGGATCGGGCATGGTCCACCCCCAGGTGCTCGAGAACTGCGGTTACGACAGCGAGCGGTACACCGGCTTCGCGTTCGGCATGGGCGTGGAGCGCGTGGCGCTCCTGAAGTACGCGATCCCCGACATGCGGATGCTCGTCGAGAACGACGCGCGCTTCCTCTCGCAGTTCGAGGGGGTCGCGTGAAGGTCGTCCTGTCATGGCTGCGGGAGTTCGCGCCCACCGATCTGGAGGCGGACGAACTCGCCGAGCTGATCACGCGCCAGGGCGTGAAGGTCGAAGGGATCGAACGGCCCTGGGACGGCGTGCAAGGGGTGGTCGTGGCACGGGTGCTCGAGGTCAACGATCACCCGAACTCGGACAAGCTGTGCGTCGCCAGGGTCGACGATGGCCGGGGCGAGCAGATCGTGTGTGCCGGCGTGCGGAACTTCGTGGCCGGCGACCTCGTCCCGTGGGCCAAGCCGGGGTCCAGGGTTCCGGTGCTGCCCGAGCCGCTGGCACCGCGCAAGCTACGTGGGGTCATGAGCAACGGGATGCTGTGCTCACCTCGCGAGCTCAACATCGCCGACGTCCACGAGGGCATCCTGGTGCTCAACGACGAAGCCGTCGAGGTGGGTCAGGACTTCAAGGCCGCGTTCGGGTTGGACGACGCCGTCCTCGACATCGAGGTGGAACCGAACCGGCCCGACTTCCTCAGCGTGTTCGGCGTGGCGCGTGAGGTGGCGGCCGCCACGGGCGTCCCGCTGATCGAACCCAAGATCGAGCTCGAGGAATCCGCGGAGGAGGCGTCATCGATCGCCAGCGTGCAGGTCGAGGCCGTCGAGGCCTGTCCGCGCTACGTCGCCCGCATCATCCGTGGGGTCGACGCGTCCGGTGATTCCCCGCTGCGGGTCCAGGCGCGGCTCAGCGCGAGCGGGATGCGACCGGTCTCGGTCGTGGTCGACGCCACGAACTACACGATGCTCGAACTGGGCCAGCCGCTGCACGGTTTCGACATGGACCGTCTCGCGGGGCCCGGCATCGTGGTCCGCCATGCCACGGACGGGGAGCGGATCACCACGCTCGACGACGTCGAGCGCACGTTGACGCCCGAGGACCTGCTGATCTGCGATCTCGAGAAGCCTGTCGCGATCGGCGGCGTCATGGGTGGGGCCACCTCAGAAGTGAGCGAGACCACCACCCAGGTGCTGCTGGAGAGCGCCTACTTCACCCGCACCGGGGTCCTGCGCAGCGCCCGCAGGCTCGACCTGCACAGTGAGGCCGCACACCGGTTCGAACGCGGAACCGACCCAGAAGGACTCGAGCGCGCCGCCGCCCGGGGCGCCGGGTTGATCGCCGCATGGGCCGGCGGCAGCGTCGTCCGGGGCCTCGCCGAGGCGGGATCGGTGCCTGAGCGTCGCTGGGTCTCGATGCGGCCTTCGCGCGCCTCGATGCTGCTTGACTACGAGGTCCCCACCGCCGAGGCCGCCGACGTGTTCGACCGGCTCCGACTCGCGCACCGGGAGCAGGACGATCTCATCGAGGTCGAGGTGCCCGGCTACCGCGTGGACATCGACCGCGAGGTCGACCTGATCGAAGAGGTGGCGCGGATCGAGGGCTACGACCGGATCGGTTCGAAGGTGATCTCCGCGGGTCAGGCCGGCGGGGTCCCGGATGAGTACCGGTTCCGTGAGCGGATCCGCGACGCCCTGGTCCGGGCGGGACTGCGGGACGTCCGCCCGTTGCCGTTCGCTTCGGCGGACGATCTCGCGCTCACCGGGGACACGGATCCGATCGCGGTGGCCAATCCGCTCCAGGCCGACGACGCGTACCTCCGCACCCGCCTGCTGCCGGGACTGCTCCGCACGGTGGCGCGCGATCAGGCTCGCGGGGCGGGATCCGTGGCGCTCTTCGAGACGGGCATCGTGTTCCGGCTCGGGGACCCCGTGGAGGAGCGACCGAAGGTGGCGTGGGTCCTATGCGGCCCCGCGAGCCAGGGATGGTCCGGCGAGCGCCGGGACTTCGACGTGCTCGACGCCTCGGGCATCCTCGACGCCCTCATGGACGAACTCGCGATCGCGGACTGGTCCCTGGGCGATGCCGTGAGCGGCCCGTTCCACCCGGGTCGGTCCGCCGCGGTCCTCGTAGGAGGGGAGCGCGCCGGTGTCCTGGGCGAGATCCATCCGCGGGTCGCCGCCGATCTGGAGCTCGAGGGCCGCGTGGCGGTCGCCGAGCTGGAGGTGCGTGCGCTGCTCGCCGCCACGACGAAGGAGTTCGTGTTCCGGGACGTCCCACGGTTCCCGCCCGTTCGGCGTGACCTTGCGTTCGTCGTGGCCGAGGACGTCGCGGCCGGTCCCGTCCAGCGTGCGTTGGAGGACGCCGCCGGCGAGCTGCTGGCGAGCTGCGAACTGTTCGACGTGTTCCGAGGAGGCTCACTGCCGGAGGGAACCAAGAGCTTCGCGTTCACCCTGGAGTTCCGGGCGCCCGACCGCACGCTGACGGGGGAGGAGACCGATCCGCTCGTCGAACGCGTGGTGGCCGTACTCGCCCGCGACTTCGGGGCCCAACTGCGAGCCGGTTGAGGGCCCTCATCGGCGTCCGGCTTCGTCTGACGCTGGCATGCTCGGCGGCCTTGCCGATAGACTCCGCGCCGTGGAACGTGACTACCTCTCCGTCGACGACCTGTCCCCGGCCGAGTTCATCCAGGTGCTGGACCTGGCGGCCGATGTCAAGGCGCATCCCGAGACCTACGCTCGGCATCTGGCGGGCCGTTCGATCGCGCTGATCTTCGAGAAGCCTTCCACCCGAACGCGCGTTTCGTTCGAGGTGGGGGTGGCGCAGATGGGCGCCCACCCCGTCGTGCTGTCGTCTTCGGACCTGCAGCTGGGCCGGGGCGAGACGATCGAGGACACCGGCAAGGTGCTGTCGCGCTACGTCGACGCGATCGTGCTGCGGACCTTCGAGCAGGAGCGTCTCGAACTGCTGGCCAAGGCGGCCACGATCCCGGTGGTGAACTCCCTCAGCGACTTCGAGCATCCGTGCCAGGCGCTCGCCGACCTCCTCACGGTGCGTGAGCGGCTCGGTTCGCTCGACGGTCGGGTCCTCGCCTACCTGGGGGACGGCAACAACGTGGCGCACTCGCTCCTGCTGGCCGGCGCGAAGGCGGGGATGCACGTGCGGATCGCCTCGCCGATCGGGTTCGAGCCGATCCCGCAGGTGGTCCACCGGGCCGAAGCGATCGCCGCCGAGACCGGCGGGAGCGTCCTGATCACCGACGATGCCGGGAAGGCCGCCACCGATGCCGACGTGCTGTACACGGACGTATGGGCCAGCATGGGCCGAGAGGCCGAGACCGACGAGCGCACGCTGGTGTTCTCGGCCTACCAACTTGACGGCAAGCTGGTCGACCTCGCCTCCGACGACGTCGTGGTGCTCCACTGCCTGCCGGCCCACCGGGGACAGGAGATCGCCGCCGATGTGATCGACGGTCCCCACGCCGCGGTCTGGGACGAGGCGGAGAACCGCCTGCACACCCAGAAGGCCCTGCTCCTGTACCTCTTCGGTCTCGTCTGAGGCATCGCCGTGCCGCGCACGAACGACGACGTCGAGCGCATGCTCCTCGAATACGCCGACCTGTTGTCGATCGTCTCGGACGATCCGTTCAAGCCGCGTTCGTATGAGAAGGCCGCGAGGGCGGTGGGCGGCTATCCCGACGATCTTGGCGGCCTCGACGCTGCCGGCGTTCTCGCGATCCCCAGCGTCGGCAAGTCCATCGCCGCCAAGATCACGGAGTACCTCGACACCGGGACGTTCGCCGAACTCGAGGAACTCCGAGCCCAGGTGCCGGCGGGAGTGCGCGAGATGACCGCCATCCCTGGCTTCGGTCCCAAGAAGGCGATGGTGGTCTACCAGGAGCTCGATATCGATTCGGTGCCGGCGCTGGTCGCCGCGGCAGAGGCGGGGGAGCTGCGCTCGTTGAAGGGGTTCTCGGCCAAGACCGAACAGAACGTGCTGCAGGGCGCAAAGCGCATGAGCTCGTCCGGCGACAGGGTGTTGGTCAGCGCGGCCCTCGAGATCGCCGAGGATCTCCTCGAGCGTTTGCAGGCGATCGACGGCGTGCGCCGGGCAGCCTACGCGGGCTCGCTGCGACGGATGGCCGAGACGATCGGTGACGTCGACCTGCTGGTCGCCTCGACGGACCATGCACCGGTCATGGAGGCGTTCGCGGGCTACGACGTGGTCGACCGGGTGATCGCTCGGGGCGACACGAAGACCTCGATCCTGACGCGGAACGGGCTCCAGGTCGACCTCCGCGTGGTGCCCCTCGAGGCCTGGGGTGCCGCGATGATCTACTTCACCGGCTCCAAGGCCCACAACATCCGGATCCGCGAGATGGCGGTGCGCAAGGGGCTGAAGCTCAACGAGTACGGCCTGTTCGAGGCCGCCTCCGGCGACCTCCTCGCGGCCGAGACCGAGGCAGAGGTCTACGAGGCGCTGGGTCTGCCCTGCATCGAACCAACGTTGCGCGAGGACCGTGGCGAGATCGAAGCCGCGCTCGCCGGCGAGCTGCCGGACCTGATCACCCTGCAGCAGATCCGCGGAGACCTGCACACGCACACGAACCTCACGGATGGGCTCGCGACCTTGGAACGCATGCTCGAGGCCGCAGCCGAACACCGGTACGCCTACTACGCCGTCACCGACCACGCGCCCGACCTCGCGATGCAGCGGATGACCGACGCGAAGATCCTGGCCCAGCGCGTGCAGGTCGCCAAGCTCCAGGCCGGCTATCCCAAGATGCGCCTGCTTCACGGCACCGAGCTCAACATCGGTCCCGACGGTTCGGTGGACTGGGACGAGGAGTTCCTGTCGGGCTTCGACCTCACCGTGGCCTCGGTGCACTCGCACTTCAACCAGTCGCGTGATGAGATGACCGCTCGCGTGATCCGCGCGATCGAGAACCCTTCCGTCAACATCATCGGCCATCTCACCACCCGTAAGATCGGCCGACGCGACCCGGTCGACCTCGATCTGGAGGCGGTGTTCGAAGCCGCCGGCCGCACCGGCACGGCGCTGGAGATCAACGCCTTCCCCGACCGTCTCGATCTGCGCGACGAACACGTGTTGTGGGCCCGCCGGCACGGCGTGAAGTTCTCGATCGACACCGACTCGCACGCCGTGGGTCATCTCGACGTGATGCGGTTCGGCGTGGCGACCGCCCAACGGGGATGGCTCTCCAAGGACGACGTGATCAACGCGTGGCCGATCGGCAAGCTCGAGCGGTTCCTTCGCAAAGGGCGACCGAAGGCGGCGGCCCGCTGAGCCGGCGACGGCTGCCACGCTCCTTCTTCGCCCGTTCGTCGGTGGAGGTGGCGCCAGACCTGCTGGGCCGGACGCTCGTGCGGGCCCTGCCGGACGGCACCCGCCTCGCCGGGCGCATCGTCGAGGTCGAGGCCTACGAACCCGGTGATGCGGCGAGCCACGGCAACCGCCGCATGACCGATTTCAACGCCACGATGTTCGGACCGCCCGGGCGGCTATACGTGTACTTCACCTACGGCAACCACTGGATGATGAACGCGGTGACCCGGCCTCGTGGCGACGCGAGCGCGGTGCTGTTGCGCGCGATCGAGCCGATCGACGGCATCCCGATCATGGAGGCGAACCGCGGTCGTTCGCTGGTGACCGACCTCTGCTCCGGACCCGGCAAGCTCACGAAAGCGCTGGGCGTGGACAAGTCCCTCAACGGCACCGACCTGGTACGAGGCCACGATGTATGGATCGAAGCCGGGGACCCGGTGGCCGCCGAGCACGTCGCGGTCGGCATCCGGGTCGGGGTCAGCGTCGGGCTGGACAAGGATTGGCGCTTCGTCGAGCGGGGGAGCGTGTTCCTGTCCAAGGGGAAGCCCGGTCCGCCCAGCGGCTCGCGACGCCGAACGACGGCCTAGTGCTAGCCGCTCGGACTCGCACGCAAGGCGACCGTGATGGTGACGGTGCTGGTCTGTTGTGCGGAGGTGCCGGCGGATGGGGTCTGGGAGATCACCGTGCCACCAGGTTGGGTCGATGATGCGACCTCGACCTCCACGTAGAACCCGGCTTCCTCGAGCGCGGCCTCTGCCGAGGCCTGATCCATGCCGATCACGGAGGGCACCGGGACGGACTGGACCTTGTTCGGCGTGGAACAGGTCTTCGTGGGCTCGGTGCCGGAGATGAACTCCAGGGTGTCGATGTTCTGGGGCAAGGTGTAGGCGTTCGGCAGGCACGACGGGTCCTGGGTGACGTCGACGGCGACCGACACGTAGCCGACCTGGGGCGTCGGGAAGTCTCGAACGGGCAGCCCCGCGGCCGCCTTGATCATGAACAGCCGCCAGATCTGTGCCGGCCAGGTGCCGCCGAAGACGGTGATCCGGGTGCGTGGAGGTTCCATGGGGATCAAGCCCTCACCGAAGCCGACCCAGACCGCGGCGGTGAGCTGTGGGATCGCCCCCACGAACCAGGCGTTGGTGTGGGTGTCGCCGGTGCCGGTCTTGCCGATCTGGGGGCGACCGATGATCGCCGAGCGCCCCGTCCCGTAGGAAACGGCCTCTTGCAGGATGTCGTTCGCCACCGACGCCACGTCGGGATCGACGACCTGCTTGGGCTTCGGCGAGGCCTGCCACATCACACGACCCTGGGCGTCGGCGACGCTGACGACGGGCACGGGATTCACGCGCTGGCCGCCGGTCGCCAGCGTGTCGTAGGCGGCCGCCATCGACAGGGTGTTCGTGCCGTTGGTGCCGAGCACGGCGGACAGGTTCGGTTCCAGCGGCGTGCTGGGCTCTGAGACCCTGGGGCAGCACCGGAGCCCCATGCGCTCGGCGGTCTCGATCACGTTCTCGGGGCCGAGCTGTTCCATCAGCTGCGCGTAGACCGTGTTGACCGAGTTGACGGTGGCGCTCTCCAGCGACATCGAACCGTAGCCACTGCCCTCGGCGTTCGTGACGTGCCACACCGTGCCGTTGTCGAGGGGGATGTCGATCGTGGCGGGCGCCGAGAACACGGTGCTGGGTGACAGCCCGTTCTCCAGGGCGGTCACGAGTGCGAACGGCTTGAACGCGCTGCCGGTCTGGCGACCGTACTTCCCGCCTTTGCCCGTCGCCAGGTTCACGCGTCCGCCGTTCGTGTCCTTCCAGTAGTCGGCGTCGTCGCCGCCCACCATGGCGCGCACGTAGCCGGTGCGAGGGTCGATCACGGTCATCGCACCGTCGGGATCACCCGGATAGGCCAGGACGGAACGCACCGCCGTCTGCGCGTAGCCCTGGAGCTTGGGGTCGAGCGTGGTGGTGATCTGGAGGCCGCCCGTGAACAGGAGCTTGAAGCGGTCCTGGCGCGTCTCGCCGAACGCCGGGTTGGACAGGAACCATTCCTTGAAGTAATCGACGAAGTAGGGGTAGGGGTGTCGCTGGGTCGGCTCGCTCCGCTCCAGCACGATCGGCTCCCGCAACGCCTGCCGGTAGTCGACCTCGTCCAGCATCTCCAGCTCCCGCATCAGGCGCAGGACCACGTTCCGCCGCCCGTAGGCGGCCTCGGGCTCCAGGAACGGATCGAAGTGGTTGGGCGCGGTGATGAGCCCCGCCAGGATGGCCGCCTGGCTCACGGTCAGGTCGGCGGCGTCGACCGAGAAGTAGGTCTGCGCCGCCGCCTGCACGCCGTACGCGCCCTCGCCGAAGTAGACGGTGTTGAGGTACTTCGTGAGGATGCGGTCCTTGGTCATGCGGTCCTCGAGCTGCCAGGCGAGCGCCGCCTCGTCGATCTTGCGCCGGAGGGTGTCGGCCGAGCCCACGTAGAGGATCTTGACGAGCTGCTGGGTGATCGTGGAGCCGCCCTCGACCACCGTGCCCTCGGCGGCGTTCATGTAGGCGGCGCGGGCGATCGCCCTGCCGTCCACCCCGTGGTGGTAGTAGAAGCGGCGGTCCTCGATCGCCACCACGGCATCGCGCAGGTAGGCGGGCATCTCGCCCTTGCGCAGCACGACCCGGTCCTCCGTGGCGTGGAGTTCGGTGATCAACGACCCGTCCGAGGCATACAGGAAGGACGTCTGGGCCAGCGGCAGGGCGTGGTAGTCGTCGAGCTCCGGCAGGTTGCAGGCCGATGCGATCGAGGCGAGCACGATGAACGCGACGCCCGCGGGGAAGAGGCGGCGGGTCTTCATCGCCAGCGAGTCTACCCCCGGGTTCGGCCCGGATCGGGAGGGCCGGCTCACGAGGAAAGCGCGGGAGAACGCGCTGGTAGCATCCGGCCCCATGGGCCCCGACGACCTGGTCGTGTTGCGCAGTGGGGCGGTCGACCTCGTCCCCGACGGCGGCCTCGAGGAGAAGCTGAAGCTCGGGCGCCCACTGCGGGTGAAGCTGGGGGTCGACCCCAGCCGTCCCGACCTCACGCTCGGCCACACGGTGGTGCTGCGCAAGCTCCGCCAGTTCCAGGATGCCGGCCACACGGCGATCCTCATCATCGGGGATTTCACGGCGCGGATCGGCGACCCCTCCGGGCGGTCGGACACCCGCCCCATGCTGACCGAGGAGGAGGTCGCGGCCAACGCCGAGACCTACCTCGCGCAGGCCGGCAAGGTGATCGACGTCGAGCACGCAGAGGTGCGCGGCAACGCCGCATGGAGCGCCGGCATGTCGATGGGCGAGCTGCTGCGGCTCGCCTCGGTCGCCACCGTGGCGCAGATGCTGGAGCGGGAGGACTTCCGCGGCCGCTATCAGGGTGGCCAGCCGATCAGCGTCGTCGAGTTCCTCTACCCCCTGTTCCAGGGCCATGACTCGGTCGCCATCGAGGCCGACGTGGAGCTGGGTGGCACCGACCAGACCTTCAACCTGCTGATGGGCCGGGAGGTCCAGCGCGCCTACGGCAGGGATCCGCAGGTGGTGCTGACGATGCCGCTGCTCGAGGGGTTGGACGGCGTACGCAAGATGTCGAAGTCGCTCGACAACTGGGTGGGCATCGCCGAGCCGGCGGAGGAGCAGTTCGGCAAGCTGATGTCGATCCCCGATGAGCTCATCGCGAAGTACCTGCGGCTGTGCACGCCCTTGGACCCCGGGGAGGTCGACGCGGTGGAGCGCGGCCTCGCCGATGGGTCTCTCCGTCCGAACGAGGAGAAGCGGCGGATGGCCAGGATCCTGGTCGACCTGTATCACGGCGAGGGAGCGGGGGCGCGGGCCGAGGCGGCCTTCAACGCGGTCCATCGTGACCACCAGGTGCCCGACGAGCTGGAGGAGGCGCCGATCCCCCAGGACGCCGTGCGTGACGGGGCGGTGTGGTTGCCACGGCTGCTCGTCGGGGTGGGGTTGGCGGCCTCGAACGGCGAGGCTCGGCGAGCGGTGTCGCAGGGCGGGGTGCGACTCGACGGCGAGGTACTGACCGACCCGGACGCCGAATTCCCACCGGAATCGTTGCTGGGGAAGGTGCTCCAGGTGGGCCGCAGGCGGTTCGTCCGCCTGACTTGACCCTGAGTTGACGGCTCAGCCGATACTGCTACCATAAGCGGTCGGCGCCAAGCCCATGCAGTGAGGTCTGTTGACCACGCCCGCATGAAGCTTCGTGTCGACCTCGCACCTTGAGAACTGAACAGTGTGTAACAGCCAGTGCTTTATACCCCGTCAAGGGGAGGGTGCGGTTCGCCGTGCCCGCCTCGAGACGGTAGTACTGAAACCGTCCGGACACATTACGGGCGGGATCAGCTCAAGAAGGCCGGCCAAGAGCAGTGCCTGCTCAGCGGTCGGCCGACTCCAAACACGGAAACGAACCCTCGAGCCTTCGGGCGAGAGGATTTCATTTCTCTACGGAGAGTTTGATCCTGGCTCAGGACGAACGCTGGCGGCGTGCTTAACACATGCAAGTCGAACGGT
>DATLPI010000179.1:0-23842 GCA_035535815.1 Actinomycetota bacterium
CGCGTCCGAAGAAGCCCGCCACCGGCACCCCTGCGATCCGGCCCAGCACGAGCTTGCCCGCATGGCCGGGGACCCCGGGCGGTGGGAACCCGGGCAGGTCGGTGTAGGCGAAGCTCGCGGTCTCCTCGAGGTCCTCGCCGAGGGCGGGGCCGAGCCCCGAACCCAGCACGATGCCGGCGCTCGGCACCAGGTCGGTCACGGAACGCACCATGGCCGCGCCCCGAGCGGCGAGATCGTCGGCCGGTGCGAAGACGGTCACGAACCCGTCCTGCCGGCGAGGTAGGCCTTCAGGCGCATGATCGCGTTCATCGGCGTGGGATCCACACCGCGGCCGATCGCGTGGTAGGTGCTGGTGAGGTCGCCCATGGCCACCAACGACAGGAACCGTGAGAGCTCACTCGACCCCGCGGCCCACACCTCGTCGGTGACGGCCCCGGCATCGCGGGCGATCGCCAGTGAGGGCTCGAACCGCATCGCGATGTCGGGGTGCTCGCCTTCGTACCGCAGCGCGACCACGAAGGCGCCCTCCCCTTGTCGGGGGGCCCACCCTTCGACCTCGTTGTGATCGAGTTCGGGCATCGCCGATGACCACGCCAGGATCTTCGCGTTCTCGTTGAACTGGCCCTTCCACCGCGCCGCGGCCGTGGCCGCCCACCCTTCGGCGCCCCAGATGACCGGTTGGCGCTCGCCCAGGTTCCAGGCCAGCTCCTTCGCGGGGTTCTGTGCGCGCGGCACCCCCGGGCCGAGGGCGATCGTCAGACGCTCAAGTTCGTCGGCCGCTTGCGCCACCTCGGGCTCGGACGGCGGCAGCAGCCCCACCGCGCCGACCGCTCCCAGCGTGGCGAACACGATCAGGCCGAACGCCGCGCGGGGCACGTAGCCGCCAGGGACGAGGACGATGCCCTGCCCGTCGGCGGAGGCCCGGGTCGCGAGTTCGCCGCCGGAGGTGATCGCCACGATCCGGCATCCGCGCTCTCGCGCATCGGCGTAGGCGGCCAGCGTCTCGGCCGTGTTCCCCGAGTACGACGAGCAGATCACGAGCGTGTGGGGGCCGCAGAAGAGCGGCAGCACCGGCCCGCGGTTGACGTCGACGGGAACGGTGAGACGGCCGCGAGCCAGCGTGCGCAAGACGTCGCCCGCGATCGCGGATCCTCCCATCCCGGCGAACACGATGGAGGTGACGCCGTCGGCCTGCGGCATGCCTGGCGCCTCGTTCCCGGCCGCGAATCCGGTGCGCACGTGCTGGGGCATCGCGGCGATGGCGTCCAGCATGCCGCCGGGGTCGATCGGGTGGATGGCCTCGACGTCGTCGAGGTCGATCGTCACCGGCCGCCGCCGTCAGGTTTCTTGGTGGGCTTCTTGTCCGGCTTCTCGGCCTCGTCGATCAGCATCACGGGGATGTCGTCGCGGATCGGGTAGCGGTAGCCACAGGTGGTACAGACCAACACGGACTCGTCTTCCCGGTAGTCGAGGTCGCCTCGATCGTTCGGGCAGACCAGGATCTCCAACAGTTGAGGGTCGAGGCTCATGTGTCAGCGTTCTCCTCTGATCAGCGCGAGCACCTCGGCGGTCTTGGCCTCCAGGAGCTCGGGCGTCCGGGCTTCCACGTTCAGGCGCAGGAGCGGCTCCGTGTTCGAAGCGCGCACGTTGCACCACCAGTCGTCGAACTCTACCGTCAGACCGTCCAGGCGGTCCTGCCGCCCCGCATCGAACGCCGCCGCGATGGCCTCGATCCGTTCGGTCGGGTCGTCGACCTTCGAGTTGATCTCACCGGAGTCCGCGTACCGTCGCAACGGCGCCAGCAGCGACGACAGCGGCGCGTCGGCCTTCGACAGCTCCCCCAGGGCGACCACGGCGGCGATCAGACCCGAGTCGGCCCGGTAGTTGTCCCGGAAGTAGTAGTGACCCGAGTGTTCCCCGCCGAAGATCGCGCCGGTGTCGGCCATCACCTGCTTGATGAACGAGTGCCCCACCCGGGTGCGGATGGGCTCCCCGCCGTGCTCGCGGACGACTTCGGGCACCGTCCAGGAGCAGATCAGGTTGTGCACGATCTTCGCTCCAGGCTCCTGATCAAGCATCGCGATCGCCACCAGGGCGGTCAGGAGCGAACCACTCACGTCCTGGGCCTGCTCGTCGATCAGGAACACCCGGTCGGCGTCACCGTCGAAGGCCAGGCCGACGTCGGCGCCGTGCTCCAGCACGGCCGCCTTCAGGTCCTTCTGGTTCTCGGGGTCGATGGGGTCGGCGGGATGGTTCGGGAAGGTCCCGTCGAGCTCGGCGTAGAGGTGGTGCAGGGTGATGGGCAACCGCGCCATCACGGCCGGTACCACCAGACCACCCATGCCGTTGGCCGTGTCGGCCACCACCGTCATGGGACGCATCGCCTCGACGTCCACGAACGACAGGACATGCTCGACGTATGCCGCAAGCAGATCGCGCTCCTGCACGGTTCCCGGGGAAGCGACCGGACCTCGATCGGGTCCCTCGGTCAACGAGCGGATCTCGCGCAGCCCAGTGTCCTCGCCGACCGGCTTGGCGCCGGCCAGACAGAACTTCAGGCCGTTGTACTGCTTGGGGTTGTGGCTCGCCGTGAGCATGATGGCGGGGAGGTCGAGGGAACCGGACGCGAAGTACAGCAGGTCGGTGGAGGCGAGCCCGAGGTCGATCACGTCGGCGCCCCGGGCGGTGATGCCTTCGGCGAGCGCGGCCGCCAGTTCGGGCGAACTCAGCCGGCAGTCTCGTCCCAGCGCGATCGCGGGAGCGCGCGACCAGTCGGCGAAAGCGGCCCCGATCCTGCGGACGAGTGCGGCGTCGAGATCGTCAGGCACCACGCCGCGGACGTCGTAGGCCTTGAAGATGCGGTCGAGAGCGCTGGGCACGCAGGCATCCTACGAGAGGATGACGCCGGCACGCTCCGCCTGACGGAGGCGGCGGCTACTTCTCGACGACGAGGCCGATCACGGAGGCCAGAGGGACCTCTTCGCCTTCGCGGTACCACCACTTGGCTTCGCAGTGGTGACACGTGCTGAAGGCGAGGTCCCGCCCACCGACCGTCATCGAGATCTTGATGAGGTCGCCCGCGTGGCAGCTGGGACAGGTTCCGTTACTCATGCTTTCCCATCGGTTCGGGGAGGGGTTCGCGAACATAGCACGGTGCGCCCATTTCCTTGAGCCCTACCAGTGGCTATTTCCATGGCCCCCGCCGATGACGTCCATGCCCCATCCGGGGGACAGCGACGTCGGCCCGATGGGGCCGGCTCCGGCCGAAGGATGGAGCGACCTTCGGCGGCAGGTCAGGTCGTGAGCGCGGGAACCTTGGTTCGCGAGTCGGTGACGGTCCAGCCCACGGGAGGCGTCATACGGTCCACGTGGTCTCGGCACAGATCGAGCAGGTTCCGGTCGCGATCGGCGAGCAGGTCGCCGACCACCACCTCGCGCTCGGTGTACCGCAGGGAGACGGTGGCGACAGGTTCGGCTTCACAACGCATCTTGGCGCAGGTTCGCATCGCGGCGAGGGTAAGTCACACGCGTGTCATTTCCAAGCACCCAAGGCGAGAATCGTTGCCGAAACGAGCGCCGAGCCTGCAGACAGATGTACCCCGCAGTGGCGCTCCGGTTGCCCTTCGCGTCGCTACGGGGTACGAGGAGAACGTATCTCGGACGAGCGAGTACGCGCAACCCTTTCAAGCTCGAAAGTGTGACAAGAACCCGACGGACTAGATGTCGGCCGTGGCCGGGGTGTCCCATTCCACGGCGCCGGCGGGGCGGGTACCCACGATGATGATGCGGGCTCCCACCGGGACCAACGGGTAAAGCTGCTCGACCTCTGAGTTGTGCATACGGATGCAGCCGTGCGAGGCGTAGCGGCCGATCGAATCGTCCGACGGGGTGCCGTGGATGCGGATCAGACCGGGAGCTTCATCGATGTAGATCGCCCGCGTGCCCATGGGGGCCGTGGGCCCTCCCGGGATCACCGCGGGCAGATCGGCGCCCCAGCTGTCGAGCGCCGGGTTGTACCAGGTGGGGTTGACGGCCTTGCGGGTGACCTTCCAGTCACCGTCCGGCGTGGTGTAGCCGGGCTTGGCGGTGGCCACGCTGAACGTGCGGATCACGCGGAACCCGTCGTAGAGGTAGAGCTTGTTCTCGTCGACCCGGACGACCACGTTGTGGCCGAGGGTGTCTTCGGTGACCTTGGGCGCCACCTTCAGCGTGCTCAAGGCGACCTTCGTGACGCCATCGGTCTTCAAGGCGGCCCGCAAGCTCTTGGTGGCCGCCGGGAAGTCGAGGGCCTGCCCCGGCCGGGACTTCACGAAGGCGACGTCGCCGTTCTCGTAGGCGAGCGCGGCGTCGACCGGCTTGACGGCCACGTCCTTGGCGACCGTCCCCAGGAACGACTCGATCTTCGCGTCCCCGGCGTAGGAAAGCTTGATCTGGCGCTCGACGGACTCCTCGCGGAACCGGTGCCAGAACCGGGAGAAGGTCCCCATGGATTCGTTCAGGGCCAGCGCGCGGTTGACGGCCGCCACCACGTTGGCTCGACGACCGAGCTCCTGCGGCGTGACGGTCCAGGTCTCTCCTGCTGCCTTCACGGTGATCGGAGCACTGAGCAACTCCTGGGCGCCTGCTCGCACCGCGGAAACGGCCTCGGACCGGGTCATGTCGCCGACGTCGATCCCGGCGACGGTCACGCCGGGAAGGATCGTGTCGGCCCGAGCCTGCTCGTACCGGTAGGCGGCGTACGCGGCCCCGCCGACGGCGAGCACGAGGATGCCCGCCACCACCGCAACGATGATGACGGCACGCGTGCGCCCTTTGGAGATGTGTCGACCTTTGGCCATGAAGATGCCTTCGTTCGCCTGGGATACGAACCGGACCATGATACGCGACGAGGCCCCCTGAGGCCGCAGCCGCGTCAAACCGGTGTGGATCAGCCGTTCGGTGGCGGTATCGGCACGCCCATGGCCGAACCGAAGACCGAGAGTCCTTTGGTACCGAGCGAGGTCGTTGAGCCGAGCGCGACGATGGGCGCCCCGTCGGAGGTGACGAGCACCGAGGCGTCGGGGGCCTTCGCCAGGAAGTCCTCCGGCGTTTCGGCCAACGACGCGGCCGGGACGCGGACCGTGACCTCGGTCGGGTCGCCACCTTCGAGCGGAAGGAGGCGCAGGGTCACCACGGCGTCGACGTCGCCGGGGTTCGCGATCAGCAGGGACGGCTCGGCCGGCTCGCCGGCCAGGGTGGGCGTGACGACCCAGGCGGTGGCGGGTTCGGCGGCACCGGCGGTCGCGGCATCGTCGTTGCCCAGCCCGCTGGTGCGGATCGCCGCGATCACCTGGTCGCCCTCCTGCACCGAGACGTCGATCGAAGCGTCCACGTCACTCACCACCGGGAAGATCGCCGCCGAAGCGGGCTCGAGCGAGGTGCCGGTGAGTTCCCCGATGGGACGAGGGAGTTTGTGGGTGAGCAGCAGGCCGCCCGCGACGCTCCCGCGTTCGGTGGGGACCGTGAGCGACAGGATCGACTGACCGGTGCCCTTGCGCACCGGCATGTAGGCCGCATCCGAGGTGGCGGGCGAGGCCAACACGCTGGTGATGCCCGAAGCGCTCGACACGACGGTGGTGGCCGCCGCCACCCGGCCGGTCGAGGTCTGGACCTCGACGCCCATCGCCGATTCGCCTTCTGCGTAGGCGTTCAACTTGATGGCGACGCTGCGGCCCGGTCGCAAGGAGAAGTCCGTGAGGTCGGAGTCGCGAACCGGCTCGCGGCCCGCCGCGAAGATGGCGACGTCGAACACCGCGTCGGCACTGAACGGGTTCATCACCACCAGGAATCCCTGTTCGCCCTGGGCCGTGCTGACCCCCGCGGAGAACCACGATCGCCCGGCGGCGGGCGCACAGGGCTCGGTGCCGATCCCGATCTCGCCTTCGCCACCACCCCGGGTGACCCAGCCGGCAGCGATCCAGCCGCCGAAGTACTCCACGTAACTCGAGGATCCACGCTCGGAGGCAGGGGCTTCGACCCGCACCTCCCCGCCCGCGGGCACGGTCACGGTGTCGCCGGGCTTCGAACCTTCCTCGCCGAGACTGGTGAGGCGCGCGACGACGTCGGCATCGCCCGGGTTGGCCAGGGTGAGGGTGGCCTGCCAATCAGGTCCACCCCCGTGGGGACAGAACCAGGCACCGCTCGAGGCTTCGCCCGGCTGCGCTTGGGCGGGCGACTTCGTGCCGAGCCGATCGAGGCCCACCGCACCGAGCACGATCACGCCCAGCAGCATCAGCGTGAGCAGGCCTTGGCCCTTCGCCCTCATCGCGCCACCGGCTTCCTGGTGATCCACAGCGCCACGATCCAGACCAGGCCCAAGAGCAACGCCTGGACCGTGGCGAGGAGCTGCGCCCCGTAGATCACCGTGACCGGGGCATCCTGCGGTTCGAAGGACGTGGCCCACCCGAAGGCGCGGCGGGGCTCGAGGTCCGAGCCGTCGAGTTGCCACGAGCCCTGGAACTCCGTGGAGATGTAGACCGGGCCGCGTCCCTCGCCTCCGGACCACCCTCCTTCGATCGGATCGAGCGACGAGGCGTCGACGGCGCGCAGCCGCGCGACATCCGACGGTGTGCCCGAGTGGATGAGCGCGGTGGTCTCCCTGTCGACGTCGAGGATGGCGGCGGGCGGCATCGTCGAGGCGTTGCGGAAGATCACGAGACCGGCGGCCGGCACCAGGTTGAGGTCCAGCTGGTTGGTGAGTCGCTGGGCGGCCGCCGGTGGCAGCGAATCGGCCTCGGCCACCACGTAGCGCACCGCGAACGGCGCGAAGAGGGCGCCGCCGTGCTGGGTGGTGCCCGACAGCACCTCGTTCAGGGCTTCCGCGAGGTGGTCGGCGCCGGGGCCCACCATCGGCCGGCCCGTGTCGAGTGCCGAGACGCCGGTTCGATCCGTGATCCCGAACCGCAGCGTCGCCTCGCCGGCCTCAACGGTCCCCTGGGCATCACCGCCGGGGGCCGGGAACGGCGTGCCGTCGTCGCCCCCGACCCACAACACGCGGAAGTCTCCCTTGGCCGACCCTTCCACGACGGCCCATGCCGCAGGGATCTGCTCGACGCCGCCCACGGCCCACCCGCCGATCATGGCCGCGACGCTCTGGAACAGCAGCCCCACGCCGAGCACGAGCGCCAACATGGCCGAGCCCAGCTGTCGCAGACCGAACGACTCCCGCCCCAGCCCCGTGAACAACGATGCGAGGCCGTAGGCGACCAACAGGGCCATCCCGACCGACGCGAGCGCCAGGTAGGCCAGCGGGTTCGACGACGCCCCCGGCAGCCAGCCGGCGGCCGACAACCACGAGAGGCCCAGGCCGGCGATCGCCATGACGGCGGCTCGGATCGCTCGAGCACGGAACTCGGCGCCCACCAACGCGAAGGACACCACGGCGCCGATCGGCAGGAACAGGGCCACCACCCACGTCCCCGGTCCCCCACCGGGGGTGAGCCGGGCGAGCATCGACAGGTCGGTGGTGCCGATCGTCGAGGTGAACGCCGCACCTCCGCCGGCGATCAGGGTGGGGACGAACGGGAACAGCAGGACGGCGGCGGCAACGACGGCGATGGCCACCAGCGTGAGGCCACGACCGCGCGATGCTCCTGCGAGCAGTTCGATCACGACCAGGACGATCAGCGCCAGCCCGGCCCCAGGAGCGAACGCCATCAACACCGCGATCGTGACCCCGAGGCCGGCGGCGAAGCGCCATCGTCCATCGGTGGGATCGTCCGCGCCGAAGGCGGCCTCGAGCCGCTCGGCGGCGGCGGGCAGGACCGCGAGCGCCACCAACAGGTCGAGCCGGCCTTGCGAGAAGGACCACATCATCAGCCCTGACAGCACGTAGGCGGCCGCCGCGAGCACCGAAGCGCTCGGGCGGGAGGTCAGGCGGGCGGCGGCGCGGTACATCAGGATGGAGGCCAGCGCCGGGGCACCGGCCAGCACCACCTTCTGGGCGATCGAGGTGCTGGCGAAGGCGAGCCAGGACAGCCCGCCCAGCGCCCCCAGAGCGGGACTCGCCGTCAGCGGACCGCCGAGCGGCGTCGTCCGGTAGCCCGACACCAGCTCGCTGAGGAACCCGCTGGGAGAGGACGGGAACGAGGGCAGGACCCCGCCGGCGATCGCCTCGGGGCCGACCAGGAACCTGATCACCACGGCCCCGATCACCAGCCCGAAGAAGGACGCCACGATCACCGGGTGCGTGCCCACGAGCGAGGCGGTTCGATCCCGGAGGCGACGGGAGACGGGTTCGCCCTGCTCGTCGTCCTCGATGGCTCGTTGCTCTTCCAGGATGCGCTCCGCCGTCTGGAACCACCGGGGAAGTCGCAGGCCGGCCGATTCCATGAACCGCCGCAACTGACGATCCTTGGTGCGGCGCATCTTCTGGACGCGGCGTCGGCGCTTCAGCGTGCCCGGCAGGTGGGTGACGTTCCATCCCCACGCCGCCAGCAGGTCCCACGCTTCTTCGAACCGTCGGGCGAGCACCAGGAACAGCAGCCGGAACACCCCGAGGGTCACCGCGAGCGGCACGATCCACAACAGGGACAGGAGGCTGTAGTTCTTCAGCATCGAGGCGATCGCCGCGCGGTCCTCCCGGTACCGGGGGGTCCGGTCGCGTTCGGCCGTGGCGCGTTCGCCTTCGGAGGTGGCGGAGCGATGCCGTGTGCGCGCCAGCGGGGTCATCAGGACCCGGAACCCCGACGTGCGGACGCGCCAGCAGAAGTCGAGCCCTTCGAACTCGGCGTCGAGTCGTTCGTCGAAGAGGCCCGCGCGCTTCCACGCGTCGCGAGCGACCAGCATGGAGGACGAGGACACGCTCAGGACTTCGAGCACGCGGTCGAACTGGCCCTGGTCGATCTCATCGGGTTGCAGCGGAGCGTAGGCGTGACCGAACAGGTCGGCGGACATACCCACGTCGCGCAGGCGACGCGGCTGCTCCCAGTCGACCACCTTGGCGCCCACGACACCGACACGATCGACGCCGATCCCGACGGCGGCTTCCACCAAGTGCAGGACCACATCGGGGTCCATGGCGGCATCGTCATGGAGCAGCAACACGAAGTCGGCCTCCGAGGCAACCGGAAGTTCGAGCGCGGCCTTCAACGACCCGGCGAGGCCACGCGGTTCGGGGAGCGAGATGACCCGACGATCCCCCAGCGCCTGTTCGAGCAGCTCACGCGATCCATCGCCAGAGGCGTTGTCGACCGCGAGCACGGCCAGACGTGGGTAGGTCTGAGCGGCGAGCGACGCCAAGGTCTCGCGGAGCCAGGCTTCCGCGTCACGAACGACGAGGACGGCCAGGACCGAGGGAAGGCGCTCGGGGGCGGCGGTGGCGGTTGGGGATCCGGTCATGCGACGCGCTTCCTGCGCGGCGGCGAGCCTAGCACGGGGCCAGGGCCGGGCAGCGGAAGGGGGGCGGAAGCCCGCCCCCCTCGCATGCTGCGACGTCGGTGGATCAGCGTCGCTTGGCGGCTGACTTGCGTCGCGCCGTCGTCTTCTTGCGCGCCGCAGGCTTGCGTGCGGCGGTCTTCTTGCGGGCGGCCGGCTTACGAGCCGCGGTCTTCTTGCGCGCGGTGGTCTTCTTCCTGGCCGCAGGCTTGCGGGCGGCGGTCTTCTTGCGGGCCGTCGTCTTCTTGCGGGCCGCCGGCCTGCGAGCCGTGGTCTTCTTCCGAGCCGCAGGCTTGCGCGCCGCGGTCTTCTTCCGCGCCGTCGTCTTCTTCCTTCTGGCGGCGGTCTTCTTGGCTGCTGCCATGCTGCCTCCTCCCCTTTCCCTGCTCAACGTCTAGGACGCCATGCGCTTCAGGCGTCGGCGTTCCCGTTCGCTCATACCTCCCCACACCCCGTATCGCTCATCGCGGCGAAGCGCGTAGTTGAGGCACTCGATGCGGACGGGACACTCGCTGCAGATCCGCTTGGCCTCCCTCGATGAGCCTCCCTTCTCGGGGAAGAAAACCTCTGGGTCGTATTCGCGACACCGCGCTCGTTCTTGCCAAGGGATGTAATGATGCACGCTCGTCTCCCCCCGAAATCACATCGGTGTGATTCTGAAGGAAGAACCGCCTCGGTGACAAGCCCTGAAGAGCTTTGTTTTCCAAGGAAGTTCCCTGCCTCATCCCTCGTCTTGCGACCATGGTGTCGGACGCACGCGGATGTAGCAAGTCGATCTGGACGAATTCGGATGGTCAAGGTGCTTGACGATAATGGTCGACCACCTTGACGACTACGAGCGTGCGCGGACGCGTTCGGCGCGTTCGTAGGTGGTGGTGCGCACCACCGGGGTGCGGCCGATCGCACGGATCGCATCGTCGAACTGGTCGGGGGTCATCTCGATCCCCCACTCGGCGCCGGCCATCCGGGAGATCGTCTCCTCCATCAACGTGCCGCCGAAGTCGTTGGCTCCGGAACGCAGGACCGTCTGGCACGCTTCGACGCCCATCTTCACCCACGAGACCTGGATGTTCTCGATGAGCCCGTCGAGCAGGATGCGCGCCACCGCGTGCATGCGAAGCTGCTCGGCCGAGGTCGCTCCGGGCCGGGCCTTGCCCGCCAGATAGATCGGCGCGTGCTGATGGACGAACGGCAGGGGCACGAACTCCGTGAACCCTCCGGTGTCGGCCTGGATCCGCGCCAGCCGGCGGAGGTGGCCCACCCAATGGGGCGGCGCATCGACGTGGCCGAACATGATCGTGCTGGAGCTCCGGATGCCCAGACCGTGTGCGGTGCGGACGATCTCCTCCCACGTGTCGGCGGGGAGCTTGCCCTTCGTGAGCGCCCAGCGGACCTCGTCGTCCAAGATCTCGGCGGCCGTCCCGGGGATCGTTCCCAGGCCACGTTCCTTCGCTTCGGCGAGGAACTCGGCGTAGGAGACACCGAGCTTCGTGGACCCGTTCATGACCTCCATGGGGCTGAAGGCATGGATGTGCATGCCGGGCGTGCGGGCCTTCACCGCGTCGAGCAGATCGAAGTAGAACGAGCCCGGAAGGTCGGGATGGATGCCGCCCTGCATGCACACCTCGGTGGCGCCGAGCTCCCATGCTTCCTGGGCGCGATCGGCCACCTCGACGAGGGTCAGCGTGTAGGACTCTGCATCCATCTCGCGCTGGGCGAACGCGCAGAACCGGCACCCCACGTAGCAGACGTTCGTGAAGTTGATGTTGCGGTTGACGACGTAGGTCACGTCATCGCCGACGGCCTCGGCACGGAGCTGATCGGCGACGCGACACAGCGTGTCGAGCGACGCTCCTTCTGCTTGGAAGAGCGCCAACGCTTGTTCGTCGGAGATCGGTCGATGAGCCTCTGCAGCGGTCAGCGCGGCCAGGATGTCGCGATCGATCCGCTCGGGATGGATCTCGCGTTTCGACCACGCTCGGGTGGTTTCGGGGGTGTCGGCGTCGCCGTAGACCTCATCCGCGTCCCCACGGAGGCCCGCTCCGTCGGCCTTGGCGAAGGTGAGCGCGATCGTCCGGGGCTTCCACTGGACGTCCGGATCCTGCCACGCGATCGGTTCCGGATGCCGCCCTTCGACGGCCCGGCCGTCGGACCCGAGGAGCGCCATGACGGGACCTCGCATCTTGCCGGCGAGATAGGGATCGGGCTTGGCCGCGAATCCCGGATAGATCGTGAGGCGCTCACGAAGCTGCTTGCCCCGGGAGGCCGTGGTGGCGGCGAGGGCCTCGATCGAGGGCCAGGGCTTCTCCGGATTGACATGATCGGGGGTGAGCGGTGAGACGCCGCCCCAGTCATCGATCCCGGCGTCGAGCAGACGGACCTGCTGGTCAGGGTCGCTGAGGTTGGGCGGCGCCTGCAGGTGCATGCGCGGCCCGAGCACCACGCGCGCGGTGGCGACGGCCGCCAGGAAGGACTCGTCATCCGGTTCGGGCGCCGCCTGCATCGCGGTCCCGGGCTTGGCTCGGAAGTTCTGGACGATGACCTCTTGGATGTGGCGGTAGCGCCGGTGCGCGTCGCGGATGGCGAAGAGTGACTCGGCTCGTTCGCGATCGGTCTCGCCGATGCCCACCAGGATGCCGGTGGTGAAGGGCACCGCGAGCCTGCCCGCATCCTCGATCGTGCGCAGCCGCACCGCCGGCACCTTGTCCGGCGACCCGAAATGGGGACCGCCGCGTTCGGCCAGGCGCATCGAGCTCGTTTCGAGCATCATGCCCATCGAGGCGCTCACCTGCTTCAGACGGGCGATCTCCTCGTAGGACATCACGCCGGGGTTGAGGTGGGGCAGCAGTCCGGTCTCCTCGATCACGCGGATCGCGACCGCGCGCACGTAATCCAACGTGGACGAGTAGCCGCGCGACTCGAGCCACTCGCGAGCGACGTCGTAGCGTTCCTCGGGGCGGTCGCCCAAGGTGAACAGCGCTTCCTTGCAGCCCATCCGACGGCCGGCGTCGGCGATCGAGACCGCTTCCTCCGGTGTCAGGAACGGGGTGTCGAGCTTGGCGGGCGGCTTGGCGAACGTGCAGTAGTGGCAGTGGTCGCGGCACAGCATGGTGAGCGGGATGAACACCTTGCGCGAATAGGTGACGATCTCGCCGTGCTCGAGGTCGCGCAGCCGGGCCGCGAGCGCCATGAGGCGATCGAGTTCCTCGCCCCGGGCGGCCATCAACGACGTGGCTTCATCGAGGGTGAGCGTCTTGCCGGTATCGGCTCGGGCGAGCGCCCGGCGGACCTGCCGAGGAGCGTCGGAGCCGGTCGCCTCGGGCATGTTCGCGAGCCTACTACGCTGTGTTCGGTATGAAGGTCGTGGCGCTGGCGGGTGGCATCGGAGGCGGGAAGTTCCTGCGCGGGCTGGTCCGCGCCGTGCCGCCGCACGACGTCGCCGCCGTCGTCAACACCGGTGACGACCTGTGGATGCACGGCCTCCGGATCTGTCCGGATCTCGATTCGGTGACCTACTGGCTCGGCGACGCGTTCGATCGCGAACGCGGCTGGGGACGCCGTGGCGAGACCTTCCGGACCACGGAGGAGCTGCGGCGGTTCGACCCCGAGGCGGCGTGGTTCGGGCTGGGCGACCTCGATCTCGCGACCCATCTGTACCGGACCCGGTTGCTGGCGGACGGTCGTTCGCTGAGCGAGATCACGGCGCTGGTCGCCGCTCGGTTCGGCATCGCCGCTCGGATCCTGCCGATGAGCGACGACGACGTCACCACGCGGGTGGACGTCGTCTCGTCCGGCCAGGAGATGGATCTGCACTTCCAGGAGTACTGGGTGCAGCGCGGCGGGCAGGACGACGTCAAAGGCGTGCGGTTCCAGGGCCTGGACGCGGCCCGGCCCGCGCCGGGGGTGTTGGAGGCGCTGGCCGATGCCGACGCGATCGTCTTCGCGCCGTCGAACCCCGTGGTCTCGATCGGGCCGATCCTGGGGGTCCCCGGGATCCGCGAGGCGATCGAAGCCCGCCGCGACGTCGCGGTGGGCGTCAGCGGGATCATCGGCGGCGCACCGCTGGCGGGGATGGCCGACCGGCTGATGCCGGCGACCGGGCTGGAGGTGACGGCCGCGGGAGCAGCGAGCGCTTACCAGGGGCTGTTGCATGGCTGGTTGATCGATGAACGCGATCGCGACCTCGCCCCGAGGATCGAACGCGAACTGGGGATCCTGGTGGCGATCACCGACACGATCATGGTGGACGACCACGCCGCCGAAGCCGTGGCACGGGCGGCGCTGAGGTTGCTGGAGACGTGAGCACCGGCCCGGCGCTGGAGATCATCGGACTCGAAGGGATCCCCGAGGTCGTGCCGGGCGACGACCTCGTCGCCATCGTCACGCCGCCGCTCCTGGAGGCGGGTGCCCGCGATGACGATGTCGTGGTCATCACGTCGAAGATCGTCTCGAAGGCCGAGGGACGGTTGGTGCCCGGGCACGACCGACTGGCCGCCGTGGAGGCCGAGACCGAGCGCGTGGTGGCCCGGCGGGGCGACCTGGTGATCGCCGAGACCCGGCACGGGTTCGTGTGCGCGAACGCCGGGGTCGATGCCTCGAACCTGGACACGGGCACGCTGGCGCTGCTGCCACTCGATCCCGACGCCACGGCCCGATCCATCCGGCACGGACTGCGGGAGACGCTGGGGGTGCGGCTCGGGGTGGTGATCACCGACACGTTCGGCCGCGCCTGGCGGACGGGCGTGGTCAACGTGGCGATCGGCTGCGCAGGTGTGCCGGCGACCGTGGACCTGCGCGGCCGGCCCGACGACCGGGGCCGCGCGCTGGAAGCGACCGTGGTGGCGCTCGCCGACGAGATCGCGGCCGCGAGCGGGCTGGTGATGGGCAAGGACGCCCGGGTGCCCGTGGCGCTCGTCCGAGGCGTGCTCCGCCTGGATGGGATCGACGGCCCGGCCACCGATCTGATCCGGCCAGCGGACGAGGATCTGTTCCGAACGTCGACCCACGAAGCGATCCGCCGGCTGTCGGCGGGCGACGCGGCATCCGGCTCGGCAACGATCGGGCGCGAGTTCCTGATCGAGGCCATCGGCGCGTGTGCGACGTCGTGGCCTCCCGCCGGTCCCCGGCGCGGCTGCACCGTGGTCGAGGATCCCGAGGAGGTCGCCACCGTGGTGCACGAGACTGCGGGGATGGAAGCCGACACCTCCATGCTGGTCATCCCCTGGCTCGAGGCGTCCGAGGACGAGACGCGCGAACCCGGCTGGGGGTTCAACGCCGGGGCCTACGTCACCGCCCTGGCAACGGCGTTGGCCGGTAGCGGCGTCACGGTTCGCTGGTTCGACCGGAGGGAAACGCGACCCTTGCTCCGAGCCGAGCACGGGCGGGTGCCGCTCGGCGTCCTGGCGTGCGGTGGTGGGCGATAGCGGCCAGGATCGCACAACAGGATCACCGCATCTGCTGGGCCTCGCGGACCGTTCCGTTGGGTACCCTGAGCGTTCCGAAGACGACGAGGAGATCGAACGCCCGTGACCGATCGAGCTGGTGGCGACGGCAGCCGACGCCCCACCAAGGCCGAGCGCAAGGACCAGGCGCGCATCGAGCGTGAGCAGATCCAGCGCCAGATGGCCGCCCGCAAGCGCAACCGGAACATCGGGTTCGTGGTGGTCGCACTCGCTGTCGTGGCCGTACTGGTGGTCGTACTGGTGATCAAGCCGGGAAGCGATGCCACCCCACCGCCGGACGGGGCGTCCCCGAAGGACCTGCTGGCCCAGGCGCCCAACGCCGCCAAGGCGGCCAGCTGTGACGACGTGCAGACGATCGGCTTCTACAACGGGGTGAACGATCCCGAGAGTCCCGATTTCGCCGATCGGACGCACATCGGCCCCGGCACCGCCTTCCCGGAGATGCCACCCCTCACCAGCTACCCGAGCACGCCGCCGGTCTCGGGCCCGCACGCGCCCATCCCGCCTGGTCCCGCCCCCCCTGGCTTCTACGACGACCCACCGGATCTCGCGCGCGTGATCCACTCGCTCGAGCACGGGGCGTCGGTGATCTGGTACAGCCCGACCGCCACCGATGAAGAGCTCCAGCCCCTGCGGGACTTCTACGATCGCGACGAGCCGGCCGTGGGTCAGGACCGCGTGATCGTGGCCCCCTACGACTACGAGGGCGACGGGGGCCAGCTGCCGAGCGGCGTGATGATGTCGCTCGGGTCCTGGCACCGTCAGCAGAACTGCGCTCAGCTGAGCCTGCCGGTGGCCTTCGACTTCACGAGCCAGTACTCGTACCCGACATCCGAGGGCCGTGACTACGTGGGCGAGGCCCCCGAAGCCGGCGCCGCCCTCTAGGCGGAGCAGGACGAACCCATGGCCAACCGGAAGAAGAAGCGGCAACGCCGGCCGAGCGGCCCGGCGACCACGGCCCCCAAGACCAGCGTGGACGATGCTTCGGAGGCGAAGCAGGCTCCGTCGCGCGGTGGCGCCAACATGGCGCGGCGCGAACGCAAGGAACAAGCGCGCGCAGCCCGCGAGGCCGAACGCAAGCGGGCGGCCCGCCACGCGGCCTTCCGACGCGCGGCGGTCTTCTCCGTCGTGGGCCTTGCGGCGGTGGGCGTGCTGTTCTGGCTGCAGCGGGCCCCGCACGCCGGCGAACTCTCCGCCCAAGCGAAGTCTGCGGCCACGGCGGCTTCGTGCAGCCAGATCGTGTCTCCCAGCGCGGATGCACCCGGCGGCGAGCACGTGGACGAAGGCACGCCGATCACCTACCACCAGCACCCGCCCACTTCAGGGCCGCATTACGGCAGTGTGGTGGCCAGCAACGACCCCGCCGTGTTGACCGAGCCATTGGATGAACCGGCGTCGGTACATTTCCTCGAACATGCCGGTGTGATCGCCTACTACCGTGCCGATGGAGACGCTGCTCTTCCCCAAGATGTCATCGATGCGGTGGGGACGGTCGCCACGCAACAACGGAACATGCTGATGGCGCCTTACCCGAGCCTGCCGGATGGTACGTCGTTGGCGCTCACCGCATGGAACAAGGAACTCACGTGCCCGGCAACCGTGACCGCCGCACAGGCGACGACGATCGCGAACGGTTTCGCAAAAGCTCTCGCATGCACCGACAACGCTCCCGAGGGCAACAAGAGCCCCGAATGCTGATCGCGGTGGGCCGCTAGGACACCGAGCAGCCGCCGCCGTCGGCGCACGTGATGGTGCCGTGCTCGAACGTCGCGGTGCTGCCGCCCCCGGCGCTGTGCACCCTCGAGGTCGGGAAGCCCAGCGACCCGCTGGCCGCGCCGCGGTCCAGGTACTCGCCCAGGACCTTCCCCCACAGGGCGTGGGTCCCGGCGCCGCCCTTGGTGTAGATGCGTCCTCCCTTGAACAGGATCCGCTCGCCCGGGGTGCCCGGCACCGGCTTCACCTGCGTGGAGGGCAGTCCCAGCTGGCCGGTGGCGCCACCCACGCCGACGTACTCCTTGTAGATGGCCCCGCGCAGCCAAACGGAGACGCCGGCGGCGCTGTTGCGGTAGATCCCACCCACCTGGAACTTCTGGCGCGCACCGCCCGCCATCGTGACGACGGACGAAGTGGGCAGGCCGGGCTTGCACATCAGCGAGTCGTACTTGGCACGGATCGTGCCCACGATGTTCTTGTCCTGGTTGACCCAGAGCCGGCTGTCCCAGGCCGAGACGGCGCTCTTGAGCTCCGATCCCGACACCGACGCCTGGCCCGACGTGCCCTTCACCACCGCGGTGATGACCCGTCCGCCCCGTCCCCGCTTGATCTTGGGAAAGCCGGTCACGGTGCCGATGCCGCCCGTGTACGGCGAGAGCCGGCTCGTGAGTTCGCCGGCGCTGAGTTGCCGCTTCCAGTCCGTCCACGGGTTGGCGGGCGTGTATTCGCCCGGATCGCACTCGGCCTTCAGGTACGAAACCGAGTAGGCGGGATTGCCGCTGTGCCACACGTCCTCGACGGCGTCCGAATGTCCACCGTCGGAGGCCGCGAAGAACGCCTGGATCACCTTGCCCTGCTGGGTGGTGACGATCTGCCGGGTGGTGGCGTTGACCGCGTGCACCCATCGCTTGCCGTCGGCGCCGCCTTCCTTGTTGTAGCCGATGTACACCTGGTCGTTGGCGCCGTCGGTGATGTCGCACTTGCAGTAACTGCGAAGCCCGTAGTTCCGCGCCGTGTACGTGGCGAACGTGCGAGCGGCCACGGCCTGGGTCTCCAACGCCTGCGCCGGCCAGGAACTGGGCATCTCGCCGATCCCCAGCAGGTACTGCTCCATCGCGATCGGCACGATCACCCGTTCCTGCCACGAGCCGCCGCCGCGGTAGAGGTTGAACTCGAGGTATCCCCGGTTGTAGGCATAGCCGATGCCGTTCACGGCATCGGCCTCCTTCACGAAGACACGCGAGCCTGTGCCGGCGTAGGTGGCGAACAGGTCGTAGGCCTTCCCGCCCCAGGCCTTGCCGCCCACCAGGTCGCCGGTGTGATCGCGGATCGCGTAGCCCTTCCCCGTGGAACGAACCGTCCAGGTCTTGCCGCCCGGGATCTTCGCCACGAACTTCCCTTTGGGACCACCGATCCACAGGCGCACCGGGCCCGAACGGGCACCCAGGTGGATCAGGGTTCGGTCGTACGTGATCCCCACGCGGAGCTTGGCCACGGGGTGCTGGTCCTTCACCACCTTGGTGCCGCGGTAGAAGTTCTTGAGGATCCGAGCGTGGTCCCAGCCTTCCAATGCCAGGCCGTAGGACCCCCATTGCGACATGCCCAGCCCATGGCCGAAACCGGATCCGAAGAAGGTGAAACCGCCGCCACGTTCGGCGCCACCGTCCGCCACGGGTGGCGCCCCCGTGAACGGATCCTGGCTGATACCGGCCGGCACGGTCCCTTCCCCTGCAGCCCATGCTGCCGGCCCGAGCACGGCCAGCACGATCGAGAACACCGCGGTGAGCAGGCTCGTTCGGCGCATCCTGGATGACCCCCCGGTCAGGTTCAGCACGTTCCTACCTTGGCACATCGACGTAGTACATCCACTGACGCATCGGCGCCGTTCGGCCACCTATTGAGGCAACGAGGTGGGCCCGGCGATCGCCCCGGCCGAGACGCGGGCCGCCTCCAGCGTGAGGCCGGCGGGCACCGAGGCGCCTTCGCCGATGACCGAATCGATCACGGTGGCGCCCTCTCCCACCGTGGCGGCCTTCGCGATGATCGAACCGGCGACGCGCGCGTCGGCCGAGATCGCGACGTCCGCGTGCAGCACCGAATCGTCGACCTGCGCCTCGGGGCCGATCGAGGTGCCCTCCCCCACCGCCACCCACCGGCCGAGATGGGCACGCAGATCGACCTCGGCGCCGGCCGCGATCCACGGAGCGGGGTAGGACACGTCGTGCACCTTGCCCTCGAGCATGTCGAAGTGGGCCTGCAGGTACTTCTCCGGTGTCCCCAGGTCGAGCCAGTAGGCCCCGGCGAGGAACCCGAACACGGGATGGCCCGCCTCGATCACCGCCGGGAAGATGTCCCGCTCGATCGACGACGCCTCACCGGGCGTGCGGTCGCGAAGCACCTTCGGGTCGAGCAGGTAGGTGCCGGCGTTGATGTCGCCGCCGATCAGATCCTCGGGTTTCTCCCGGAACGCCAGGACGCGCCCGTCGGGATCGGTGGCCACCAGGCCGAACGCCCGCGCATCCTCCACGTGGTGGAGCGCGATCGTGACGGCCGCACCATGCTCTGCGTGGAACGTCCGCATCGCGGTGAGGTCGAGATCGGTGAGGATGTCGCCGTTCAGCGCGAAGAACGGCTCGTCGTCGAGATGGTCAAGCGCATTGACGATCGCGCCTCCGGTACCGAGCGGTTCGGTCTCGGTGATCCAGGTGATGCGGGGCGCTGAGCCCCGGGATTCGATGAACGGGTGGAACGTGGACTCCAGGTACGGCGAGGAGAGCACCACCTCGTGCACGCCGTGGCGAGCCAGGTGGTCGAGGACGTGGTCGAGCGAACGCCGATCCATCAAGGGCAGGAGGGGCTTGGGGATCGTCTCGGTGAGCGGACGCAGGCGCGTGCCCTCGCCGCCCACCAGCACCACGGCCTTCATCGGGACACCTTCCCACGGAGCGCCTCGAGTTCGGCCCGCACGCGGAGCGTGGCCCAGGCGAGCGGGAGGGTGACGCGTCGCCAGCCTCTTGCTCGATGCAGCCGGTAGTAGCGGTAGATGCTGTTCGAGTGCATCACCAACATCGGGCGTGCCCGGCTCCGGGAGACGCCGATCTCGTGCACGATCTCGACCGCCGGGGTGTAGAGCGAGACCAGTCCCGCATCGCGCATGCGGGTGGCCAGGTCGAGTTCCTCGCCGAAGAGCGGGAACCCCTCATCGAGCATGCCGACGCGATCGAAGGCTGCGCGGGGCACCAGCATGCAGCACCCGGAGACCCAGTCCACCTCACGCTCCGAACGCCGGTCCCACCCGTCGAGGTGGTAGCGCTTCGTGAAACGGTTGTCGGGCTTGACGGTTCCCAGGAAGGCGTGGCCGGCAGCGTCGACCACGTCGGGGAACGGACGTCCGCTCTCGTAGATCGTGCCGTCGGAGTTACGGACCAGCGGGCCCACGATGCCGGCGTCGGGATGGCCCTTCGCGACGGCGACGTAGTCGGCGAGCGTGCCGGCCCACCATTCGATGTCGGGGTTGAGCAGCAGCACCCACGGCGCCTTCGTTTCCCGGATGCCCTGGTTCCAGGCTGGCGAGAGGAACACGTTCGTGGGGTTCTCGATGAGACGCGCCCAGGGATGGGCGGCCACCGCCCGCGTGTGGGAACCGTCGTGCGAGGCGTTGTCGATCACAAGCACGTCGGTCTCGATGTCGCCACGGTGCGCTTCGAGGGAGGCGAGGCATCGCTCGAGGTAGTCCCCGGTGTTGAAGTTCACGATGACGACGGCCAGCTCGGCGGCCCCGGGATCGGCGGTCATGAGTGCGGCGTCTGCGCCACCAGCACGATGCCCGTCATGATGAAGAACACGCCGGCCCACCGCAGCGGTGGGATCTGCTCCTGCAGGATGAACTTGTCGGCCAGCAGGATCAACACGTACGACAGCGACGCGAAGGGGTAGGCGAACGACAGGGAGGCGCGGGACAGCACCGCGAGCCACACGAACGCCGACAGGCCGAACAGGAACAGTCCACCCCAGACCGCCCACGTGGTCAGGACGTCCTTCAGCGAGTGTGCGTTGAGCTGCAGCTCCCCGGTGTTGGCGGCCACCTCGTTCATGCCGTGCTTGAGGGTCAGCTGGGCCAGGGCGGCCAGCGCCACCGACAGCAGGATCAGACCGATCAACATCGTGCGGTTCTTCCTTCCTTGTCCTTGGCCTTGTCCTTGGCCGTGGTGGCCTTCGGCGAGATGCGCCTCATGGGCCTCGGGATCGAGCACCGGGGGGTTCGGGTTCACAGGTCCTCCACGGTGGCGGCGGCCACCACGTCGAGCGGTTTCGAGATGCGGGCATCCTCCGGCACCTGCAGGAGGTAGCGCTGGGTCTGGATGTGGTACGGCCGGCCATCGAGCGACTCGAGGCCGACCGTGACGAAGTACTTGCCGCCCACCCAGTCGGTGGCCGGCACACGGAACCGGATGCGCTTCTTGCCGTCGACCGCCCCGACGTCGAGGCCCATCGTCGAGGTCCGGCCGTCGATCACCACGTGGTTGGTGGCCGCCGAGACGATCGCGAACGACGCGTCGAGATCGGCGACCGGTGACGTCGCCTCCACGTCCACGCTGATCGTGAGCTCGGCGCCCGGCCACACCGTGCCGTTGCCGTCGCCGCCGGAATCGAAGCCCACCGCCTTGATCTCCACCTCGTGCGAGCCCTGCTCGGCCACGAAGTTGGCGTCGTGGTCGGACAGCAGCCGGTGGCGAAGCTCGCGCACCACCTCGGGCGGCGCACCGTCCATGTGTACGAGGCCGTGATCGAGCATCACCGCGCGGTCGCAGACATCGACGACGGTGTCGAGCGCGTGGGTCACGAGCACGATCGTGCGACCGTCCGCCTGGAACCGGCGCACCCGGTCGATGCACCGCTGCTGGAACGACTCGTCACCCACGGCGAGCACCTCGTCGATCAACAGCACCTCCGGGTCGACGTGCACGGCCACCGCGAACCCGAGCCGCACGAGCATCCCCGAGGAATAGAACTTCACCTGGTTGTCCATGAAGTCCTCGAGTTCTGCGAACCCGACGATGTCGTCGTAGACGCGATCGGTGTCTCGCCTCGACAAGCCCAGGAACGATGCGTTGAGGTAGACGTTCTCCCGGCCGGTGAGCTCCGGGTGGAACCCCGCACCTAGCTCCAGCAGCGCCGCCATCCGCCCGCGCAGCCGGATCGAGCCGGTGGTGGGCCGCAGGATGCCGGCGATGCACTTCAGCAAGGTGGTCTTGCCAGACCCGTTGTGCCCGATCAGTCCCACCGACGAGCCTTGCTCGATGTCGAAGGAGACCTCGCGCAGGGCCCAGAAGTCTTCGGCCTTCGAGCGCGTCACCAGCAGGCGCTGCTTCACGCTGCTCGGTCGCTCCCGGTACAGGCGGAAGGACTTGGAGACGTCCTGGACCTCGATCGCCGTGGTCACAGTTCCTCCGCGAAATCGCCGGACATCCGGAAGAACAGTCGCCAGGTGAGCGCGAGGAGTGCCAGGCTCGCGACGAGCACGATGCCGAGCACCCCGAGCTGCCACGCGACGCTGACGTCCGGTAGCACCTGCACGCCGTCCTGCACCGGCGCCCCGTAGAGCGCTCGTTGGAAGCCCAGCACCACCGGCGTGAGCGGGTTCAGCAGGAACAGGTTCCACAGGCCGGGCGTGCCTCGGTTCGCGAAGTAGGACTGCACCAGGCCCGCCTGGTAGACGATCGGCGTCATCCAGAACCACACGAGCAGGCCGAGGTTGAGGAGGTGGCCCACGTCGCGGTAACGCACGTTGAGCGCCGCGACCCAGAACACGAGCGCGGTGGTGAGCACCAGCAGCGTCACGATGGACGCGGGATAGAGCACCAGGACGGTCGCCGAGAAGCCGTGGCCCGACACCACGATGAACACCAGCAGCACCGCCGACTGCAGCACGAAGTCGAAGGCGGCCACCCCGATCGCCGACAATGGCAGGATCTCGCGAGGGAACGCCACCTTCTTCACCAGGTTCGCGTTGTCCAGCACCGACCGGGAGCCCTGCAACAGCCCCGCGTTGAACAGGTTCCATGCGAGCAGGCCCGACAACAGGAATACGGGGAAGTCCGGGATCTGGTTGTTGAGCACCTTCGTGACGAACGAGAACACCGCCAGGAACACGATCGGGTTGAGCACCGACCAGAGTGCGCCGAGCACCGAGGCCGTGTACTTGACCTTCAGTTCCTTGCGGACGAGGTTCAGCAGGATCTCGCGATAGGTCCACAGTTCGCGAAGGCGCGTGCGGACATGGAGGCTCGGTGCCTCGGAGGTCCGTTCGACGAACGTGCTCGCGGCGATCGTGGGCTCCTGCGGTCGGTGTGGTCGTGCGATGAACCCGCTGGTCACACGGGCTGGACGAGTCTAGCAACGGGCCCTCCTCAGGCCCTGCCGGCCCTATGGCGAAGTCTTGAAGCTCTCCAGTGCCCGCGCGTACTCCATGCCGTAGCCCTCGGCCACCATCGCCTCGGAGATGCCGACGTCGACCAGGGACTTGCCCCAGATCGCCATCGCTTTCCTTCCCGGATCGCGGACGAGCTGGAGCGTCCGATCGATCGCGCGCTCGTACCCGTGGGCGGTGGCTTCGCCGTCGCGGAGCTCGCGCATGTGTGCAGCCGCGGCGGCCCCCATGCGTTCGCGCAGCTCATCGTCCTCCAGCAGCGTGCGCAGTCGCAGCGCGAGCTCCGATGGATCGGCGGGGCCGGCGGCGACGCGCAGCACACAGTCCTCGGGGATGTCCAGGTAGGTTCCCGTGGCGCTCACCACGGTGGGCTTACCGGCCTGCATGGCCCGGGCCAGCGACCCGCTGACCTCTCCGCGATGCGGGAACCGGAGGTCGACGACGACGTCGGCGGCGGTGAGCCACCCCAGGAAATCCGCGTCGTCGACGTCGGCGAACAGGCTCACCCGATCGCCGGCCCTCGCGGCGTCGATCGCGGGTTGTACGTCGTAACCCTCGATGCGCCGGCCCACGATCGCGACGTGTGCATCGTCGGGGAGCTGGGTCGCGGCCGCCGCGACGGCGTCGAGTCGCTTGGCCTCGTTCATGTCGCCCGGTGCGACGATCAGGTGACGAACCCCCCTCGCCTCCAATGGAGCGCGCAAGGCACGAGCGTGCGCCGTGGCCCGGTCGAAGGCCTGCGGCGACTCCACGACCGGATGCGGCACCACGAATACCGGCGTGCGACAGCCGGCTTCCTCGAGGTAGTCCTTGCAGAAGCCCG
>DATLPI010000180.1:0-4540 GCA_035535815.1 Actinomycetota bacterium
TCGACGGTCAGAACATGGGCTGGCCGGACGCCCGTCCCACCGTTCGCGAGGACGCCGCGCGCCTCGGCGATCTCGCCGACGCCTTCGACTTCACGCAGGCACCGATCCCGCCGTTGATCCTCGACCCCACGCCCTGAGGTCGCTCAGAGCGCGAGCGTGTCGCCGCGATCGCCGGCACGCGCCATCACGACGTTGGCGGCCGCGACGTCCTGCACGCCGAGGCCGGTGAGGTCGCACACCGTGAGCTGCCCTTCGCCCGTGCGTCCAGCGTGCTCGCCGGAACAGATCCTGCCGAGCTCGACCGCGCGGTCGGCTTGCTCGGGAGCGTGTTGCAGCTCACCGAGCGCCAGGCACTGGTCGACGGAGTCGGCCACCAGGATGTCGGCGCGTCGAAGGATCTCCGGGTCCAGCTCCTGCTTGCCGGCGCCGTCGGAGCCGAGCGCGGTGACGTGCGCGCCCGGGGCCAGCATGTCCGCTCGGACCAACGGCTCCTGTGCGGCGGTGCAGGTGATGACGACGTCGGCGCCCTCGACGGCTTCCTCGACGCTCGCGGCGGCATTGACCGCGCACGATTCGACGACGTGCGAACGGAGGTCGTCCGCGCAGGCGGCCGCGCGATCGGGGTCGCGCCCCCACACGCGCACCTGTGCGAGCCCCTGGCGAACGTGCCCCAGCGCCTCGATCTGATGCCTCGCCTGCGCACCGGTCCCGATCACCGCGACCACCTCGACGCGTTCGGGTGCCAGGTGGCGCGCCGCGACCCCACCCGCCGCCCCGGTCCGAAGGTCGGTGATGAATCCGCCGTCCAGCAGGAACGCCGCCGGCGCCCCGTTCGAGGCGTCGAACACCATCACGAGGCCGTCGATCGCGGCGGGATCGACGTCGTAGAAGCCGCTCGCCACCTTCACCGCGTAGTAGGGCTGGCCGTGCAGATGTCCGGCCTTCACGTGGATCTCGCCCTTGGACTCCGGGACGTCGAGATGGATCACCGACGGCAGCTCCGCGCCACCACTGGAGTAAGCCTCGAACGCGCGCTCGCACGCGTCGATGCAGGAAGCCATGTCGAGCGCCTCTCGGACGTCGGCTTCGCGCAGGATCCGGACGGTTCGACCCATGGTCATCGAAGCCTATCGGCATGGGCCGGAGCAGTCCCGCGCGGGCGGTGCTAGGTTCGCGGGACCCCGTCCCCCTGGAGGCCTCGTGAAGATCGCGCCGTTCGAGATGGAGCGCTACCAGTCCCGCTACTGGCACCAGGTCGACCACGATCTCTCGGAGTCGGGCGTGCTCCCGATGACGATCCGCGAGCTCCTCGGACCGACGGCCGACGCCGAGGGCTTCCTGCACACGGCGCTCGGATATCCGCTGTCAGAAGGCTCGCTCGAGACGCGCGCCAGCATCGCGGCCTGGTACCCGGGCGCCTCGCCCGAACAGGTGTCGATCACCAACGGCGGTTCCGAAGCCAACTTCCTGACGCTGTTCTCGCTCCTCGGCTCCAGCGACCGCCTCGCCTTCATGGTGCCGAACTATCTCCAGGGCCGCGGGCTGGGCAAGGCCTTCGGCAAGGCGACGGACACCTTCCGGCTCAGGCCCGGTGACGGGCGGTGGACGCTGGACCTGGAGGGGCTGGACGACGCCGTGGGCAAGAAGACCAAGGTCGTGATGGTCTGCAACCCCAACAACCCCACCGGCTCGGTCCTGACCGAGGACGAGATGGACGCCATCGTGCGCGTGGCCGAACGCCGCGGCGCGTGGATCGTGGCCGACGAGATCTACCGGGGCGCCGAGCTCGACACTGATGTCACGACGCCCACGTTCTGGGGTCGCTACGACAAGGTGATCATCACGAGCGGCCTGTCGAAGGCGTTCGCCCTCCCGGGGCTCCGAGTGGGGTGGGTCGTGGGACCCACCGACGTGATCGAGCAGGTGCGGGCCCATCACGACTACACGACGCTTTCACCCGGGATGGTCTCGGACCGCCTCGCGGCCCTCGCGATGTTGCCGGCCGTGCGCGAATCGATCTTCGCCCGCACGCGGACGATCATCCGCACCAACTACCCGTACATGGACACCTGGCTCTCGAGCCACGCCGACGTGATGACCTGGACGCGTCCGGAGGCCGGCGCGATCGTGTACGCGCACGTCGACCTGCCGGTCAAGAGCCGCGACCTGGTCGAGCGGTTCCGAACGGAGCAGAGCGTGCTCCTGGTGCCCGGCGAGATGTTCGGGTTGAAGAAGGGGATCCGGTTCGGGTTCGGCTTCGACATCGACGCCACGATGAAAGGGCTGGGACGCGTCGACGAGACGCTGGCGCAGATGGCCGCCGGCGCGTGACCACGCGCTGCGCGTGGGTTGCGCTGGACGATCCCGCGTACCTCCGCTACCACGACGAGGAATGGGGCGTGCCCGTTCACGACGACGTGCACCTGTTCGAGATGCTCGTGCTCGAAGGTGCGCAGGCCGGCCTGAGCTGGTCCACGATCCTGCACAAGCGCGATGGTTACCGGCGGGCGTTCGCCGGGTTCGATCCGGTGAAGGTGGCGCGGTTCTCGCCCGCGAAGGTGGAGCGGCTGCTCCAGGATCCCTCGATCGTCCGCAACCGCTTGAAGGTGGCGTCCGCGGTGCAGAACGCGAAGGCGGTACTGGACGTGCAGCGCGACGATGGTTCGCTCGACACCTACCTCTGGTCGTTCGTCGACGGCACACCGAAGCGGAACCGGTGGCGTGGGACGGGTGACATCCCCGCCGAGACCGAGGAGTCCCGATCGATGTCGAAAGACCTGAAGCGCCGAGGGTTCCGGTTCGTGGGACCGACGGTCTGTTACGCGTTCATGCAAGCGACGGGCATGGTCAACGACCACGTCGCGGACTGCTTCCGCTGGGCCGAACTCGGGGAGTCGTCATAGCCCCAGCGCGGGTTGCGGTACCAGCGCACCGAGATATCCTCGCAAGATGCCAGGTGTAGGTACCGGTCCGGGTCCTGATGCGTTCACGTTGTCCGACTCAGGCCGTGGGGGGCTGGGCCAACGACGCGGCCGTCCGACGATCCTCGAACAGAGGACCGGCGAGGCGTGGGTAAAGGTCGCGAGGTACGGGAGCAATGGTTCGGCCGCCGCGGCGCTGGATGCTGCGATCGCCTCCGGCGCATCGCCCGCGGACCTGCGGCTCTCGGTCGTCCCTCGGTCCCGAACGAAGATCGTCTTGGCCTACAGCGCGATCCTGTTGGTGGTGATCGCGGCCGTTGCCGCCCTCTCGGTGGTCTTCTTCGGTTCCTGACCCGAGCACGCACCGCGCATGCTTGGAGAAGACTTCCCACGGGGATCCGTCCGTCATGCTCGCCTCGGCTCCAGCCCGTCGAGGCCGAGGAGCTGCAGGACCTTCTCCGCTTGTCGGGGCACGTCGAACAGGTCGACCTTCACGCCATGCTCGGTCAACTCCTGCTTGCCTCGCACGAGAGTACGAACGCCCGTTGAGTCGATGAACCCCAGCTTGCTGAGGTCCAGGACCAACCTGCCGTAGCTGGCGGGGATCGTGTTCAGCGCCTCTGTCAGTTCGGGGGCGGTCGCCAGGTCGAGGTCACCTTGCAGTTGGAGGGTGACGGACCTCGCGCCTGCGGTTCGTTTGATGGTGAGGCTCATGGACGACCTCTTCCTGTCTCATGAAGAGATCGGAGGCTCGGGGACCAGCAGGGAGCTCTGAGCCGGAAGCGCGAAGACTTCGCTATCCGCCCACGGTGGACCTGAATCAGGCTTCGCGCAACCTGGCACAACGAAGAGCGGTGCTGTTCACCCATCGTTTCGTTCCTGGGGCCTCGCCCGGACCTGCTTCGCTCCAAGCCATGCAAGCTTGGCTCCGGACGCCTTACGGGGTGACCGAGAACGCCTCCCACCGTGTTCCGCCGTCATCCTCATCCCACAGCGTCTTCGTCCGAAGTCCGGCAGACGATGCCTTCGCGAGCCCGCTGATCTCTGCCGAGGAGAGCGTGCGTGTGATCGAGCGCAGTGGCGTCCCGGCCGACGTCAACACGGTGAAGGTCAGGGTCGTCCCTACCTTGGACAGCGTCACGTCGTAGGTCGTGCTCTTCGTCAGTGGCACGTTGGCCTGCGCGAGCAGCGAGGCGGTCTTGCCGCCGAGGTCGTGCCCGATCGACATGAATCCGTACGGATGGCCGGGCGAGATCTCGATCTTCGCCCACATGTGGTTCGTCTGGTTGACGAACAAGGTCGTGAGTCCCGCGTTCGTCCTGCCCGCGCTGGTGGTCATCGTGGCAGCCACCGTGAAGTCGTTAGCCATCCCCATCCCGATCGGCCGAACGAGCTCCCCTGGGCCCGTCGGCGAGAATCTGCGCTGGACCGCTCCGGCCGTGACCACCCATCCCTTGGCGCTGGGCAGGGCGATCCACCCGGGCAGGAGCGGATCGTCGAACGGGTCGACGACCGAGGCGGCGGCGATCCCGGGGAGGGACCAGACGACGAAGGCCATCAGGGCGCCGACGAGCAGGAGCTTCTTCAACAATTGCCTCCCGAACTGGAAGCGCCCCTGC
>DATLPI010000181.1:0-10294 GCA_035535815.1 Actinomycetota bacterium
GCGCTCGAAGCCGAAGCGCTGGGCGCTGGCATGCCCGGGGTCGCGCTCGACACCGGTACGGAGGAGTCCTTCGCCGAGGCGCGCGGCCTCTACCGCTCGATGGGCTACGTCGACCGCGGCGAGGTGTTCCTCGGGGGGTGGAGCGACCCGCAGGTGCCCGGCCGCCACTTCGTCGATCCGCTCACCCAGTGGTTCAAGCGATTCTGAACGAGCGCCGCGGTCACCCTCGGCGGATGCCTTCGGGGATCAGGTCGCCGTGGGCGGCGATCAGCGCATCGACCAGCTCATGGATCGCCGCGGTGGACAGCGTGGCGCCGGTGTTGGGATCCAGGAGGGCGGCCGCTTCAACCAGGTCGCGGCGCTGCTCCAGGGCCGCTCGCACCGTGAGCTCCACGACGTTGAGGAACGTGCGGTTGAGCGCGAGGGTCTGCACCGGCAAGGCCCCGACCGCGTGCGGCGCTACCCCATCGGCGCCCACCGTCGTCGGCACCTCGACACACGCCTCGGCGGGCAGGCCTTCGATGCGTCCGTCGTTGCGGATGTTGGTGTACACCTCGCGTTCGGTGCCGGTCTCGATCGCGCGGACGATCTGCGATGCGAGCTCGTCGTTGAGTTCCACCTCGAGTTCCTCGCCCGCGTCCAGCGCCCGCTTGGTCTCGGCGAACTCCACCAGGTTCTCGTCGCTCCGGCGGATGTACTCGTCGATCTCGCAGCGGAAGTGGGCCACCTGGTCGTCCAGATGCAGGAACCACGGCACGTACTCGCTCGAGTGCTCGCTGGATTCGGTGGGGAAGTAGCCGAACCGGCGGAAGAGCTCGACGCGCACCCGCCGTCCCAGGCCCTCGGGATCGGCCTCGATGATCTCGCGCAGACGCGGGTACAGGTCCTCGCCGGTGCGACGATCCTCGAACGTGTACACGAAGCACTGATGGTTGAAGCCGGCGGTCATGAAGCGGATGTCGGCCTCGGCCATGCCCACGGTCTCGGCGAGGAAGGTGTGCGTGTCGCGGACGGAATGACACACGCCGATCACGCGATCGGCGGGCAGCGACGACCCGGCCCAGATGCCCCACGGCACCATCGCCATCGGGTTGGTGTAGTTGAGCAGCAGCGAGCCGTCGGCCGATCGTTGCGCGATCTCGTCGGCCATCTCGACCATTACCGGGATCGTCCGCAAGCCGCGCATGATGCCGCCGATGCCGATCGTGTCGGCGATCGTCTGTCGCACGCCGAACCGTGACGGCACCTCGAAGTCGGTGACGGTCGCCTGATAGCCGCCCACCTGGATCTCGTTGATCAGGTAGTCGGCGCCGTCGAACGCACCTGCACGGTCGGCGTGGGCGCCGACGCGGTACCCGGCGCCGGACCGCTCCACGAGTTGATTCGCTGCGCGCTCGGCGTAGGCGAGCCGTTCGGGGTCGATGTCGTGCAGGGCGATCGTTAACGTGCCGTGGAGCTCGGTGAACGAGCACAGGTCGGCGAGGATGTTCCGCGTGAACTCGACGCTCCCCGCGCCGATGATGGTCACCTTCGGCATGCGCGGAAGTGTTGCAGACACCCATCAAACGCACAACTTCACGCACCCGTCGCGTGGGCCCGGCGACGCGCCTGCTGGATCCCGCGTAGCATCCCTGTGACCTGCAGGTTTGCGGTCTCACGCCCCCACCGAAACGATGGAGGGCCCAGCAGAGAGGAACGTCCGACGTGAGCGACGACCAGGGGTTCATCGACAAGGCGAAAGGCACGGCCGGCGATCTCGCCGGCAAGGCCAAGGACACCGCGGGTGACTTGGCGGGCAAGGCCGGTCCCGCCGTGGACAAGGCCAAGGACGCGGCCGGTGGTGTCGTGGACGCCGCAGCGCCCGTGGCCGGCAAAGCGGTCGGTGCCGCCGGCGAGGTCGCCGGCAAAGCGGTGGGAGCGGCGGGAGATCTTGCCGGCAAGACCGTGGACGCCGCCGCCCCCGTCGCGGGCAAAGCGAAGGACACCGCCGGCGGCCTGCTCGACAAGGTCAAAGGACTGTTCGGCGGCGGCAGCAAGAGCTGAGCTGAAGGCCCCACGAGTTCGAGGAGGCGGTCCCCATGGTCAACGCGTACATCCTCATCCAGACCGAGGTCGGCAAGGCAGCCCAGGTCACCGAGCAGATCCGCGTCGTGCAAGGTGTGGTGGCCGTGGATCCCGTCACCGGGCCCTACGACGTCGTGGCTCGCGCTGAGGCCGATGACCTCGATCAGCTCGCCAAGAGCACCGTGATGCCCATGCAGGAACTCGAAGGGATCACCCGCACGCTCACCTGCCCCGTCCTCCAGCTGTAGCGACCACACCGCGGATTCAGGCTCTGCCCGGTCGTGCCGATGGTTCCGGCATGCGCGGATCCCGGATCGGGTCGGAGCGCGGGGAGTTCACCGCGAACGGGTGGTGGATCATCGCCGTCGTGGCCGGCGTCCTCATGGCTATCCCGTGGGTGATCCAGCTCCGCGCTGAAGGCGAAGGGGCCGAAGCCGGGGTCGATGCCATCGCCCAGGTGAACGACACCAAAGCGCAGCTCGCGATCACGAACGCCATCCGCGCTGCTCAGGAGCATTTCGCCGAGACCGCGACGCTGTCGGATTGGACGCCCCAGCTGGCCCAGGGATTCGATCCCGCGATGACGTACAACACGGCGCCGACAGCAGGAGCCGGCGTGGTGAGCATGCGGGTGGCCGGCCCGGACGGGGTGGTCTTCGTGACCATGGGTGGTTCGGGTCCCCTGTGCGCTGCCCTCCGAGGTGACATCGTCACCTACGGCCACGCGGATGCCGCCTCGCCGGATGCGTGCGCCGATCCGCAGTGGTAGTGGCCACTTGACGCGCTAGGGTCGGTCGATGTCCGACCCCGGACCATCCAGCCCGTCCGCGAAGCCCGCACCCAGGTCACGCCGAACGCTGATCGTGCTCGTGGCGGCCGGGCTCTCGCTCGCCGCCATCATCGTCGCGTTGATCGCCGCCGGCGAGACGGAACCGAGCGCGCGCGTGTTCGATGTCGCGGCAGGGGACCGGCGCTACTGGGCGCCCGGCGTGCTGCGACCGGGCGATCAGATGCGGTGTCACGGCGAGGTCTACGACCTGTGGCACGCGGGGCCCGACGATTCGGTGGCGTTCGGGGACACGGGGATCACCGTGGGACACGCCGGTGACGGCAGCATCATCGCGACGTGCCCGAAGACGCTGCCCGCCCCGTGACCCTTCGCGGCGAGTGGTCAGGCGTCGTCCACGTGGACCGGGAAGGGCAGGGCGACGGGGTCGACGGAGGGCGGGGTGCCCTGTTCGTCGAACCGATCCATGCGGAAGGTCTCGGCCGCCTCGACCACGTCGGTCGTGCCCTCGAGCGCGAGGTCGACGGCGATCCGCGAGACCGCCGGGCCCCACATCATCCCGTGGCCGCAGGCGCTGGCGACCGAGGCGCCGGCCACCTCCGTGCCGTCGCGCAGGACCAGGGGACCGGTGAGCGGGAAATGATCGGGGGTGTACTCGATCGTGGCTGCCCATGCCTTCTTGATGCCGAGGGTGCGCGTGACCGGCAGCAGACGATGGAGCCGGCGCTCCATCCGTCGCAGGTACGACCAGTCGATGGAACGCCCCGGCCCCGGTTCCTCGTCGGGGTTGGACATGCCCCAGAGCAGTCCGCCCTCCTCGGGCCGCCAGTAGATGCCGGCGCCGATGTCGAAGGCCATCGCGGTGGTGTCGGCGTGCAGGTCCGGACTCGCCTCGGTGACCACCACCTGGTGGCGCGCGTAGCCCACCCACGCCCGGGCCCCCGCGGCGGTGGCGACCGCCTGCATCGCCGGTCCTCCCGTCAGCAGTACCCGTGAGGCGGCGATCGTCCCGTCGGTGGTGCGCACCCCGGTGACCTCGCGGCGCCCGCGACCGGCGGCACGGGTGCGCAGACCCACGAACGCGGCCCGTTCCCGTACCTGCACCCCCCGCTGCTGCATCGCGAGCGAGTAGGCGCGCACGTTGCGCGGCGGATCGACCCATCCGTCGGTGGCGACGTAGGACCCGCCGCGGAACCCCGTGGATCCCATCGCCGGGATCAGCCCTCGCACCTCGTCGGCATCCACCCACCGGGCGTCGAGTCCGGTGGCGCGCTGCATCGAGATGCGCTCGTGCGTCGCACGCTCGTCGGCGGCGGTGACGGCCAGGATCACGTACCCGCGACCCTGGAACCCTGAGTCGATGCCGTACCGAGCATCCTGGCCGCGGTACCAGTCGATCGACCACGCGCCCAGGCGGACGGTATCGGGGGTCCCGCCCTGGGCCCGCACCATGCCGGCCGCGCGACTCGAGGCTCCGCCACCGACCGTCTCGCGTTCCAGCACGACGACCTTCTTCAGGCCGGCCTCCGAGGCGAACACCGACGCCCATCCACCGACGGTCCCGGCGCCCACCACCACCAGATCCGCAGACTCGCCCTTCGCCACCCGAACCTCCCTGGAGTGGTCGAAGTCTAGAGGAGCGAACCCGCGCGCCGGTCATGCGTACAGTGACGCCGATGCAGGCCGAACACGACCGCCGCCTCGCGTACGAAGAGATCCTCGTCGTCCTGATGCTCTCGCTCCTTGCGAGCGCGGTGTACGCGGTGCTCAGCCTCCTCGAGGCGCCCGTTCGCGGCACGGTCGTCGCGTCGGCGAACCAGAGCACGCAGCTGGCGCGTCAGGTCGCGGGGTTCGTGTTCGGGCTCGCGCCGGTGTTCCTGGTGCTGTACCTCGTGCGTCGTTCCGGCGAGGGCGTCGCTTCGATCGGGCTCGCGTGGAACCGGCCCCGGCAAGACATCGTGCGTGGCGTGGCGCTGTTCGCGGTCGTCGGCCTCGCTGGCCTGGGCCTCTACATCGCTGCGGTCAACCTGGGTGTCAACCGGTTCGTCGTGCCGGCGCCCCCGCTCGGCCATTGGTGGACGGTGCCGGTGCTGGTGATGAACGCCGCCGAGGCCGCGCTCGTCGAAGAGATCATCGTCCTCGGCTACCTGATCACCCGGCTGCGCCAGCTCGAGTGGTCACCGCTCGCGGCCGTCGCAGCCAGCGCCCTGCTGCGCGCGTCCTACCACCTGTACCAAGGCTGGGGTGGGTTCGCCGGCAACCTCGCGATGGGCGTGCTGTTCGGCGTGTTGTTCATCCGCTGGCGTCGAACGTGGCCGTTCGTGATCGCGCACTGCTTGCTCGACGTCGCCGCCGGCCTCGGCTACATCTTCTTCCGCGATCATCTCCCGGGATTCTGAGACGAAAGGAGGATTCCGTTCCCGATGGCTCGCTCGCTACGATGAGCCTTCGTCGAGCGGAGGAGGGGCGTTGTCGTCGGTGCTGGATTACCTGCGTGGGCGCGGGGTGCCGTTCCTGGTCCTACCGGATCCCGACGCCATGCATCCCGAGGAAACCGCCGAGCGCCATAGCGTCTCCACGGACGAGCTCGTCCGCACCGTCGTCATGTCGAACCGGTTCGGCCTCGCGTTGATGGTGGTGCCGTGGAACCGTCAGCTCGACCTTGCGCTGGCGCGCCGCGCGATGAACGACCCGAACGCCCAGCGGGCGCTGGACCAGGAGCTCGACGAGAAGATGCCCGAGTTCGAGTCAGAAGCGTGGCCGCCGCTCGGCCTGTTCCTGCTGATGCCGACGTTCGTCGATCGCGAGGTCGCCGATCGTGAGCAGGTGGTGTTCCCGGCGGGAAAGCCCGGCATCCTCGTGTGCCTGCAGACCGAGGAGCTCTTCCGCGACGATCCCGTCGTGATCACTTCGCTCACCATCGAGACGTTCGCGGACGAGCCCGTCGGCACCCGGCGAGGGAACCTGTGGGCGGTTCGCAGCGAGGCACAGCCCGCTGCCAACACCGACTGATTGTCGTTTCGCTCAGGGTCCCGTACCGTAGGTGGCGGGATATCCCATCAAGACCGAAGCCCGGCCAGCGCGCCGGGACTTCGTGTTTCTGGGGTCGGTTCGGCCCTCAGGAGGCCCGGAAACCCCCGATCAGGCCAGGTCTCTGGGGAACCGCTGGTCCCAACGGCGTCGCCACCGCTCCTCGCCGTCCTCACTCACCAGAAGGTCGATCGCCACGTCGTAGTGGTCCCGATCGCTGGTCACCGTGATGTCCACCCGTGAGGAACAGGTGGCTTCGAGGAAGCGCAGATCGAAGGCACCGCGGCTCGTCACCGACGCGATCCCCGGATCGTCGGTCGAGACTGTGACCTCGCCGCCGTACAGCTCCTGGAACGACGGTGTGCCGTTGCGCGGGTCGGCGTCGTAGTCGCCCATGCTCCCGGCGCTCGCGACCGTCTCGTGCCGCAGCTGATGGTGCGCCACGTCCCACACCACCCATCCCTTCTCCGGATCGTCCTTGGGCTGTTCCTTGGGAGAGGCGTTGGCGAGTACCCGGTTGGGCGGCGGGACCAGCGGGGGCTCGGCGACCGGACCGGGTCCGTCGAGCACCGGCAGTTCCAGGGTGGCGGTGGCCCGCTCGATCGTGAGCGTCACCGGTTCGGGAGGCGACCACGCGTTCGGCCAATCGCTCCCGGCCAGGTCCAGCCGGATGCGGTGACCGGCTTCGAACACCCATGACATCGCCTCGAGTTCGAGCTCGATGTCGTACGGGGTGCCGGGTTCGAGCGGAGACGGATCCTCGCGCGAGTCGCGGCACGTGAGGTTGAGCATGCCGCGCGTGACCATCGAAGATGTGCCGTCGGGGAACACGTCGCACAGCTTGGCCGACAGGTAGGCCACCGGCGCGCTCGACGTGATGCGAACCGACAACCGGGCCTGCCCCATGATCTCCAGCTCGTCCTCCAGCGGTTCCCAGGTGTAGGTGAGGGAGTGGATCTCGTCGGGTCGTTGATCGGCGGACTGGCCCCAGGGCATCGCGCCCGCGCACGAGATCCACGCGGTCCAGCCCACGTCACCGCGCACGTCGAGTCGGTCCGGCCCGTCACCGTCGCGGTCGGCCTCCGCCTTCGCCAGGGCCAACGTCGTGGGGCTGAGGCGCTCGGCGGGCCAGGTCGGTTCGTACCGCCACGCGCCGCGTACCTCGGCGCGGTCCGGCGCCGGCAGGGTGGAGCGCTGCACGTACACCATGATCGGCGGTTCGGACTCCACGCCGTTGTCCATGCCCTTCAACCAGTGATCCCACCACTTGAGGTGTTCGGGGATCAGGTCGTGGTTCGGTCCGGGCCGGCACGTGTCGGTGGAGGCGTGCGACCACGGCCCGATGATCATCCGCTTGGGGCAAGTCAACGCCTCGAACGTGCGGAAGCTGTTGTTGCGATAGCCGTCGGCCCAGCCGGCGATGATCATCGTGGGGCATTCGATCGCCTCGATGTCGAACCGCAGCGACCCGAACTTCCAGTAATCGTCCAGTCGCTGGTGCGCGCGCCAGGTGAGCAGCCAGGGCTCGGTCTCGAGCACGCGACGTTCCCATTCCTCGCGCCAGCCGTCGCCGAAGATCGACGGCACGGGCGGCAGCGCGTTCATCGCCACCATGTAGGTGGGGTAGTCGACGAGGTCGAGCGCCTTCAGCGCGCCGCCGAAGTAGTGCACGTCGTCGCCGAACCGGTCGTCGGTGGCGAAGATGGGGATGATCGCCTTCAGCGCCGGCGGCCGTTCCATCGCGAGCTGGATCGAGTTGAACCCCGAGTACGAGGTGCCGTACATCCCCACCGAGCCGGTGGACCAGTCGCGGGTGGCGAGCCAGTCGATCACGGTCATCAGGTCGGTGCGTTCGATCGCGGGGTACTCGTCCTCGGCGATGCCTTCGCTCGTGCCGGTGCCGCGGACGTCGACGCGGCACATCACGTAGCCGGCCTCGGCGAGCCGCTGGTACTCCGGCCGGTAGGACGCGGTCACATCGTCCTTGCGGTAAGGCAGCGCCTCGAGCAACGCGGGCCACGGGCCGTCGCCGCCATCCCCTGGTTCGGGGAGATAGAGGGTGGCGGCGAGGCGGATGCCGTCGGTCATGGGGATCCTCACGTGCTCGCGGCGGGTCATGCGGGGCAGGGTACCGGCGGCTCCGCTGCCCGCGCAGCGCCCGGGCTCCGCGGACGCTGACCGTTGGTCAGTTCCAGCTGCGCATCCAGATGTGGAGCGCACGGAACGACGTGGTGAGGCGCTCGCCCACCAGCAACGGCCAGAACCAGACGAACAGGACCACGAAGATCGCGAGGTAGCCCAGGACCACCGGGCGGAACGGATGACGTGTGGAGATGGCGGGCCGGCCGGTCTCCGGATCGATCGCCACGTCACCCGCCTCGTCATGCAGCACCAGCCTCGCGTCGGACAGGGCTTGCAGCGTGTAGACGGCCGCCAGCGCCATGAACGGGGTCATCGGCAATACGTAGAAGAAGAACTGCGGGCGGCTCACCACGAACCAGGGCAGCCACATCACCAGGAACGGCATCACCACGAAGCCCGCACGCCAGTCGCGGGTCCTCGCCCACGACCACACCGAGTACGGGATCGCGAACACCGTGCCCCAGAACAGGGCGAGGTTGCCGATCGTGAGGATCTGCCGGACGTGGCCCGCGGTGTTCTCCACGTAGAAGTTGACGGGACGCTTCATCAAGATCCACGTCCATGCTTTCGAGTAAGAGCTGTGGGTGGGGGTGAACGTGTCGGTCTTGGAGTCGTAGGCGAACTCGGTGAGGTTGGCGTGGTAGCGCCACATCTCCTTCTGGTTCTCCCACCACGCCGACAGGCTCCACCCGAAGTGGTTGAACCACGGCAGCCAGGTCGCCATGTACACCATGGCCGGCACCACCAGGAAGGCCAGGATCAGGCCGAGCAGTTCCATGCCCACGGTCCGCCAGAACGCGCGCCAGCGTGACACCCCTGCGACATGCCGCCGGGTGGTCTCCCAGATGACGGTGAGCAACACGGCCGCCGCGAGCGCGGTGAGCCCCGACCACTTCACCGCGCATGCCGCACCCATCGCCACGCCCGAGGCGAACCGCCACGGCCGCCACAACGGTGAGGGCACCCGCGTCCGCCCGCGCCCCGCCGTCCCCGCGCGCCCCTCCACCATGACGGTGGCGCCGTCCTCGCCGACCACGGTCACCGTCTGGGTTGGTTCGTCGGCGAGCGCTCGTTCGGTGCGACGCTCGATCCATCGCCGGTCCATCACCAGACATAGGAACCCCAGCACCACCCAGAACGCGAGATGGATGTCCAACATCGCGACGCGCGACATGACCACGTTGAGGCCGTCGAGCGCGATCAGCCCACCGGCGACGAACGTCCACAGCGGCCGGCCGAACAGGAGCTGGGCGATCAACGCCACCATCACCGCGATCAGCGTCCCGGCCACGGCCGACGGGAAACGCCAGCCGAATGAGTCCATGCCGAACGCCTTGATGCCCATGCCGGTCATCCACTTGCCCAGCGGTGGATGCACCCACGAGCCCACGTCCCACTTGTGCTCGACCCAGTAGTGCTCGGCGTCCTCGTCGATGCGGCACGTCTGGTCCGAACCACCGACGAAGATGCAGGCCGCCTTCGCGTAGTAGACCTCGTCGAAGACCATGTCGGGCGGGTTCGCCAGGGCCCACCCACGGACGATGCCGGCCAGGGCCGCCACGGCGAGGATCGCCACGATCGGCCGGTTCAGGCGCTGCAGGAGGGCGGACATCGCGTCAGGGTATCCGCGCGGGGTGCGAACATCCCGGGCTCGGGCTCATCGTCCGGGTCGGTCCTGCACCCGGTAGACGAACTGCAGGCCCTGGAACACCTCGTCGATCGCGGCGGACTTGTTGTCGACCAGGCCGCCGCCCAGTCCGTGGGCCTGCACGATCTCGAAGGTCAGGTCGGTCTCGACCTTCGAGGCCTTCTTCGGCCAGGCGACCCAGAGCCGGCCGTCGGGCTCCAGCGCGGTCGCCAACGCGCCGAACCGGCCTTCGAGCACCTTGCGCTCGGTGGCGAACAGGACGGCGACGTCGATGCCCTTGGCCGCCCGGCGGAGGAAGTCCACCGCGTGCGGGAGCGGCGCGATCGCGACGAGCGCCTCGTCGAACCCGTCGGGTGCGTTGACCAGCCGGACCCTGGAGCCCTCACCGATCCCGAGCTTCCTCCACAAGGGGGTCGTGGAGTAGTCCTTGTGCCCGTCGGCCACCGGGGTCCTTCCATCCTGGTCCTTCGACGCATGGTCGCAGCGGCATCATCGTGTCACCCTGGAACCGTGGAGGGAACGCTGTGGCTCGTGGGCACGCCGATCGGCAACCTGGGCGACCTCGCCCCCCGGGCTCGCGAGGTCCTGGCCGACGTCGACCTCGTCGCCTGTGAGGACACCCG
>DATLPI010000182.1:0-6585 GCA_035535815.1 Actinomycetota bacterium
CTTGCCCTGCTTCGTGTTCGGAGAACGCTACCGCCATGCCGTATCCACAGGACCTTTCCACAATGGTGGAAAACCCACGCTCGGGAAGTTCTCGTGACGCCGCACCGATCACGGTCCGGTACGCCGGGGGGGAGGCGGAGCGCACGATAGCACAGCGTTTTTCGCGCACACCCGGACATGACGGGGTCTTGACACTCTTTCTGTTGTCAACGCCTTTGTCCTGCGATGTTGCTGGCCCGTATACTTCCGGGCGCCGGCGGTTCGCGCCGGCTTTTCGAACGACACGAGGACTTCGACCATGGCCAAGGGCAAGCGTACCTACCAGCCCAACAACCGCCGCCGCGCCCGCCGCCACGGCTTCCGCCTTCGCATGCGTACCCGCGCCGGCCGTTCCATCCTGAAGGCCCGCCGCCGCAAGGGCCGCGCGCGTCTCACGCCCACCCACTGACGCCCACGTGCACGCTTCGCAGGTGCGCCGGGTGTACCGGGAGGGCCGCCGATCACGAGGAGACCGGGTGGTAGTGTTGCTCGCGCCCGGCTTGGGATCGCTCGCGGTCGTCGCGGCGCGCCGCATCGGCGGTGCGGTGCAGCGCAATCGAGCTCGGCGCATCCTGCGGGAAGCCTGGAGGCAGGTTCCGCCGCAGGTCAGGGACACATCTGATGCCGTCCTGGTGGCTCGCGAGGCTATCCGGGGCGCCAAGACGCAGGATCTGGTGGCCGAGATGGAGCAGCTGCTCGAGGTGCAGGCTTGATGGCCGCGCGCCGCGCGCTCTGGGCTTGTGGGGCACCCGCCCGGGCGGCGCTCGTCGCGATCATCAAGACCTATCGCGTGGTGCTCTCGGGCTGGCTCGGTGGACAGTGCCGGTTCGCTCCCACCTGCAGCCACTACGCGGAGCAGGCCATCCACACGCACGGCGCGATCAAGGGCTCTGCGCTCGCGACGTGGAGAGTGTTGCGCTGCAACCCGTACGGGAAGGGCGGCATCGATCCTGTTCCGCCCGCCGGGCATCCGTTGACGTATGAGAACGTCACACACAGGCGCGAAGTGTCAAGAGAAGCGAGCTCCTGACCTATGCTCTCGTCCGCCATCCCCGTCGTCGGCGAACTCTTCCAGTGGCTGCTCAACTCCATCGGCTGGGTCCTGGCGAAGATCTACGACTTCGTCCCCAACTACGGCGTTTCGATCATCATCCTGACGCTGATCATCCGGTTCGTGCTGTTCCCGCTCGGCGTCAAGCAGATCAAGTCGATGCAGCACATGCAGGCCATCCAACCGAAGATCAAGGACATCCAGAAGAAGTACAAGGGGAACAAGCAGAAGGCCCAAGAAGAGACGATGAAGCTCTACAAGGAGGCCGGGGTCAACCCGCTGGGTGGCTGCCTCCCCGTCTTGGCCCAGTTCCCCATCCTGATCTCGATGTACGCGGTGATCCGGGCGCCCGCGCTCCTCGGCCTCGATGCCGCCGGCCAGCCCGCCGCCGAAGGTCAACCGGCGGCGGCCTACGAGGTGATGAACAACCACCTGCCCGTGAACAGCCAGCTCTTCGCGGACACGATCCAGCACGAGCACACCAGCCTGATCATCGTGAACCTGCAGTGCTCGGCCGCGCAGGCGGGGACCCAGGCGCCGATCAAGGACACGCAGGGCACCCAGGTCGCTGCGGGCCGGCCCCTCGTCAACGGCGCGGACGATCCCATCGTTGGCGTCGACGACCAGACCTTCGTGTCGAAGCCTGCCCTGGACTGCGGCGATTCGTCCACCGACAAGATCGCCTATATCGCGATGCTGTTGTTCATGGTGGCCACCACCTTCTACCAGCAGCGGCAGATGCAGAAGGCAAGTCCGCCCAATGCGGCGTCTTCGCAGCAGCAGGCGATCATGAAGGTCATGCCGCTGTTCTTCGGGTTCATCGGCTTCACGTTCCCAGCGGGGCTGGTCCTGTACTGGACCACGTCCAACCTGTTCCAGATCGGTCAGCAGACCCTCCTGCTCCGCGCCGGCCACATCGGGCCGGACGCCCTGGAGAAGCGCATGGCCGAACAGAAGGAGCGGCAGGCCAGCCGAGGCGACGCGCCGGCGAAGAAGGGCATCATCGGCTCCATGCTGGCGCGCGCCGAGGACGAGCGGAATCGCCGGGACGCCACGGGCGGCAAGCCCGGGTCGAAGGGCAGCGGAACCAAAGGATCGGGCACCCGCGGCTCGAACCCCCGCGGTAACACGAAGGGTGGCACCACGAAGGGTGGCACCACGAAGGGCGGTACGCCCGGAAAGGGAGCCACGCCCAGCAAGGGCGGCACGCCCAGCAAGCCGACCAAGGGCCGCCCCCCCGGCGGCACGAAGGGGTCCACGCCACCACGGGGCACGAAGAAGCCGGGAACCGGACCAGGAGGCAATGGTGAGCCAGGAAGCTGACGGCCGCGCACTCGAAGAGCTCGAGGAGCAGGCGGATGCAGCCGCCGATTTCCTCGACGAGCTGCTTGCACGCATGGACATCGATGCCATCGCCGAGCCGAACCCGCAGGGTTCTCACATGTACGTCGACATCGTCGACGGCCCCGAAGAGGACATGTCGCTGCTCATCGGTCGCCACGGACAGACCCTGGAAGCGATCCAGGAACTCACCCGCATGGCGGTCAGCCGCAAGCTCGACACCCGGGTACGCGTGATCGTCGACATCGAGGACTACCGGAAGCAGCGCGAGGCCCGGTTGGAGGATCGCGCTCGGGAACTCGCGCAACGGGTCGCGGAGACCGGGAACGAGGAAGAACTCGAGCCGATGAACTCGTACGAGCGCAAGCTGGTCCATGACGCCGCCGCCGACGTTGATGGCGTAGAGACCGTGTCCCGAGGCGAAGAGCCCGGGCGCTACGTCGTGATCCTCGCCCTCTGACGGACTGCCCGGAAACCGGCCTGTACGATGCCCGCATGGGCCTCAGGGCGTGTTTCACGTGAAACATGAGGGTTGGGCTGCGCTCCCCGACCTGGGCGTTCCCCTGGTTCCTGAGCAGATCTCCCTGCTGGAGCGCTACGAGGAGTTCCTGGTCGAACGCGCCGCCCCCATGGGGATGATCGCTCCCTCCGACGTTCCTCGCCTGCGTGAGCGGCACATCCTCGACAGCCTCCGAGCCGTCCCTCTTCTGCCCCCCGGAACCGACACGGTATGCGACCTTGGATCCGGTGCCGGCCTCCCGGGGATACCCCTCGCCATCGCCTTGCCAGACGTCCAGTTCACGCTGGTTGAAGTACGGCACAATCGCGCTGCTTTCCTGGAGACGGCGGTGGGGGCGCTTGGCCTGGAGCGGGTGACCGTCCACGCCCGGCGCCTGGAGACGTTCCGAAGCCCGGTTGACGTGTGCCTGGCGAGGGCGTTCGCGCCCGCTCCCAAGGCGTGGGAATCCGCCGAACGACTCCTCGATGCAAGCGGGATACTCGTCTACTGGGCCGGTGCCACGTTCGATCCGGACGCGGATATCCCACCGGGCGTCGATGTGGCGCTTTTCCCGACCTCGGCACTTGCAAGGTCAGGGCCGCTCGCTATCATGACCCGGCAGTGACCAAGGCCTCCGGCGCCAGCGCCGCCCCTCGTTCTTCTCCGTCACGCTCATCCACCAAGGGCGGTTCATCAACCGCAGCCAAGACCAAGCCTGCGGCGAAGAAACCCCAGCCTATCCCCCCCGAAACGCCCGGCATCGCGCGGATCATCGCCATCGCCAATCAGAAGGGCGGCGTGGGCAAATCCACGACCGCGGTGAGCCTCGGCGCCTCGCTGGCCGACCTGGGCTATCGGGTACTCGTGATCGATCTCGACCCCCAGGGCAACGCCTCCACCGGCATGGGCATCAAGCATGAGGCGCGCGAAACCACCGTGTACGACGTCATCGTGGCTGAGGCCCCCGTGGGCGACGCCATCGTGCAGACGCCGGTGGCCCGCTTGCACGCCATCCCCTCCACCATCGATCTGGCCGGCGCGGAGATCGAATTGGTGAGCCAGTTCTCCCGCGAGACCCGTTTGAAGAAGGCCGTGTCGGTGATCCGGGAAGGGGTGTATGACTTCGTCCTTCTCGACTGTCCCCCATCCCTGGGGCTCCTCACGATCAACGCGCTCACGGCCGCCGAGGAGCTGATCGTCCCCATCCAGTGCGAGTACTACGCCCTCGAGGGCGTTGGACAGCTGTTGCGGAACGTCTCCCTGGTCCAGCAGAACATCAACCCGGGGCTGCGTCTCACGGGCATCGTCATGACGATGTTCGATCCACGCACCAAGCTGTCCGAGCAGGTGGTCGAAGAGGTGCAGCGCTTCTTCGGCGATCTGGTGTACGACGTCATCATCCCGAGGACCGTCCGCCTGTCGGAGGCTCCCGGCTACGGCCAGCCGATCACGGTGTACGACCCGAAGTCCAAGGGCGCGGAGTGCTACCGCGAGCTCGGGCGCGAGGTCGCCTTGCGGCCGCCGCCCACCGGTCCAATGCCCGTCTACGACGACCTACCGTCCGTCGTGTTGCCCGCGGTTGCGGACACCATCACACAAGACCGGCCGGTGGAGCCCCTCGATGAGGAGGACCTGGACGAGCTTCCGACGGTCCGCGCCGTGATCGACGCCGACACCGAAGTGGAGGCGGGGCCTGACGAAGAAACCGAGGCCGCCGAGGAAGCCCTCGAGACCTCGGCTGAACTCGCCGACGAAGCCGCGGCCGAAGCTGATTCGTCCGCCGAGACCATGGAAGCGGTCGAGGATGTGGCCCCCGAGGCGGCTTCCACCCCGGAGCCGGCACGCGAGCTGGAACCGGAACCGGCGACCGAGCCCCCCGCCCCTGTTTCCGGAGGCGCCCCGTCGGCCTCGGCCGATCCCGGCGCCATGGAAGACGTTGATGACGACGATGAACTCTGGGAGGACGGTGAGTCGAACGCGAGCAGCTCACGCGTCGCCGCGCCTCGCTCCCCTGCCCCACCCGGGCACCTTCCCGAACGACGGGTGGTGGTCATCGACGAGGGCGCCGACATGGCGACCACGGACCCGAGCCGTCCGGAACCCTCAGCGGACGCATCCGACCCGCAGGCCGACGAGTCGCACGCGGCCGTCGCGGACATCGGTGCCACGCTGGAGGATGAGGACGACTCCCGTAAGCGCCGATGGCGACTGTTCCGCAAGGGAGGCGAGTGATGTCGAAACGAGGTGGTCTGGGCCGGGGACTGTCCGCCCTGATCCCGGGAGCCCCCGAGGCCGGGGAAGGGTTCGCCGGGCTCCTCGAGGTGCCCGTCAACGCGGTGAGCCCCAACCCCAAGCAGCCTCGAACCCACTGGGACGAGGAGGAGATCGCGTCGTTGGCCGCCTCGATCCGAGAGGTCGGGATCCTGCAGCCCATCGTGGTCCGCAAGTCCGGCGAGCGGTACGAACTGGTCGCGGGGGAGCGCCGTCTCCGCGCCGCCAAGGTGGCCGGCCTGGCGACCGTCCCGGTGGTGCTCCGGGATACGGGCGACGCCGACCTTCTGCGCGAAGCCCTGATCGAGAACATCCATCGTGAGGACCTCGGCCCCATCGAGCTCGCCGATGCGTTCCGCCAGCTCCTCGAGGAACTCGGGCTCAAGCAGGAAGAGCTCGCCGAGCGGGTCGGTGTTTCGCGGTCACACATCGCCAACACCATCCGGTTGCTGCAGTTGCCGTTGGATTCCCAACAGCTGCTGACGGACGGCAAGATCCAGGCCGGTCACGCGCGCGCCTTGCTGTCGCTGGGCGATGCCGAGGCCGTCAATGCCCTCGCCCTGAGGGTGGCGGCCGAGGACCTCTCGGTGCGCGAGACCGAGGAACTCGTCCGCCGCTACGTGGACGGGCCTCCGAAGAAGCAAGCGCAGCCGGCCACCTCCGCCGACGCCACCCCTCAGGTGGGCATGGCCGAGGTCGAAGAGATCCTGTCGGAGCAACTCGCCACGCGGGTGCAGATCCAGATGAACAAGAAGCGCGGCCGCGTGATCATCGAGTTCGGTTCGCCCGACGACCTGGAGCGGATCGTGTCCGAGATCGTGGGTTCGGGCCCCGGGCTCTCGCCCGACTGACCTCAGTCGCTCGATGGCACCGACCGTAGGATACGGTCACACAGGTCTGCCAACGACATCCCGGCCGCGTGCGCGCCCATGGGCAACAGGCTCGTTTCCGTCATCCCCGGGCACACGTTGACCTCCAGCACCCACGGGGCTCCGTGTGCATCCACGATGGCATCCACCCTGGTGACGCCTCGAAGGCCGAGCGCTTCGGCGGCGCGAAGCGACGCCCCCGTGCACGCGGCGCTGACCTCGTCCCCGACCCTGGCCGGAGCGAAGTACTCGGTGGCTCCGGCCGTGTAGCGGGCGGCGTAGTCGTACACCCCGCCTTTGGGGACGATCTCCACGATGGGCACCGTCTCGAGCGGCGTTCCCACCAGGCCGACGGCCACCTCGGTGCCCTCGATCCGGGATTCCACCACGGCTGCGCCGCTGAACGACAGGGCCGCCATCACGGCGGCCGGCAAGTCGGCCTCCCGTTCCACCGTTCCCACCCCGAGGGCCGACCCGCTGCGGGACGGCTTCACGACGCAGGGGAGTCCCACGTG
>DATLPI010000183.1:0-3634 GCA_035535815.1 Actinomycetota bacterium
GCGTTCGCGCGGCACCACGTCGAACCACCGCTCGAGCGAGTCCGCGTAATGGCCACGGGCCACGTACGAGTAGTGCTTGTAGTTCCGGCTGAAGTAGTGCGGATCGGCCACCATCTTGTCTCGCTCGCCCGCCAGCCGGTCCGGTTCGGCGGCGATCGCGTCGGCGAACGACAGCGGTTCCACCCCCAGGTCGACCTGTTGCTGCCACAGGGAGAAGGCCCGCTTCACCGGGTCGCGCAGGATCACGATGAGCTTCACGTCGGGCAGGGTGGCGAGGATGCGATCGCGCGCCAACGGATGGAACAGGTAGTAGGGGCTGGCCTCGCCGGTCAGCATCCGCGTCCCCTGACGGCGTTCCACGAGCTTGGCGTAGGCGATCGTGGGGAAGTGGCCGCGGTACCACGAGAGGCCGCGGTCGTACTCGTCGGAGAAGTACTGCACCTCCTTGGTGAGGACGGGTCCGACGGCGGGGTGGCGGATCAACCATTTGTAGAAGCTGGTGGTGCCGCAGCGAGCTTCGCCGATCACCAGGTAGTCGGGGAGCGGGCGCAACGACCCGGTCGCCCGGCCCACCGCCTGGGCGGCCTTGCGGGCCGAGCGCTTCAGGCCCCGGGGCAGGGTGGTGCTGAGCGAATCCGACAGGCGCACGGTCATGCCGGTGCCCCGACCGGCTCGACCTCGGGCTCCGGACCGATCTCGGGGTCGCCCCACCTGTGGGGCAGGAGCTCGTCGCGGAAGGCGATGCCCAGCGCGGCCATCGTGATGTCGAAGTTCAGCGAGAGGAACCCGTAGACGGGCATCATCAGCAGCGCCATCAGCACCAGGGTGTGGGCCCAGAGTTCGGATTGGGTCCGGCATCGACGGAAATGCCAGGCCATGAATCCGAAGAAGCCCAGGTACAGGGCCAGCGCCGGGAAGCCGTGGGAGAAGATGACGAGCCAGATCTGCCCATGGGTTCCGATGTTGTGCCCGATGTCCTCGTCCTCGGACGGCAGGGGAGCGCCGTAGCCGATCAGCGGCGACTGCGTCGCCCGTCTCGCGGCCTCCTGGCTCTGTTCCAAGCGCCCTTCGTTGCTGTGCGGGTGGGCGAGGCGCGCATCGATGATCCCGCGCAGCGGGCTCAGGAAGATGATCAGCCCGAACGTGATCAAGCCGATCCCGACCTTGAGCACCTTGAGGCCGGCGCCCTTGCGGATCGACACGCGGATCGCGGCGTAGATCACGCCGAACCCCAGCCCGAGCCAGGCACCTCGGCTCACCGAGGAGATGAACGGGATCAGCGCGAACACCATGAGCGCGGCGAGCGCCAGCTTCACCACGCCGCGGCGCGTGTAGGAGAAGGCCATCATCGCGAACGGCGTGAAGATGGCGACGTTGGCCGCCCAGCCGTTCGTGAACGAGAACGGGGCTGCCGGCCTCGCGATCTTCGCCCCGATGATGTTCTGCACCTGGGAGAACTTCGGCAGGGCGTAGTCGGACACCAGCGGGATGTTCATCAGGCCGCTGGGCAGCACCTTGCTCGCGAGGGTGTGCAGGGTGAATCCCGGGAACAACAGTCCCAGCGTGCCCAGGATGATGGTCGTGGCCCACAGGCAGGCACCGGCCTTCACCAATTGGCTCCACGTGATCCGCTCCTCGTCGGAGTTGAAGAACCACAGCAGCAGGATGGTGCCGGTGTAGTACTCGAAGAACCGGAACATGAAGGCCATGACCCGGTCGGGGCCGTAGGCGAGGAGCTGCACGCCCGACAGCAGCTGCCAGGCCAGGAACAGCACCCAGATCCAGAACCCGCGTGGAACGCGCACGTGCTTGATGTCCGAGATCAAGGCCACGGTCATGGGCAGGGTGAGCGTGAGCCCCCACAACCAGGGGATCCCCAGGAACCAGAAGAGCGGGTAGCTCAGGAACAGGACGTAGGGAAGCGCGCTCGCGACGTCGGCGCGCGAACGGGGGCGTTGGTATGCAAGTGTTCCGGCCTGTGCGGCGGACAAACGGCAGCTCCTGGGGTGGGGGGAACCCGGTTCGGAGCATCGTACAGGCAGGGTTCTTGCCCGCACAGGTCCCCCACTCGGTGTTCCTGTGATGGTTCCATGCTGTTGCTGCGTGGAGATTCGGGCGTTCGCGACCCCCGCTTGAGTTCAAGGGGTCCGTGCGTGCAAGGTTGCGACGGAAAGGCTCAAGGGGTGCTTGAGCGTGGCCGATGCGACGAGAAGCATCCTGGGAAAAGGGGTCTGGTATACATGACCATTCCCCCCTGGAAGTCGGAGAGCGATACGTGGATCCTCAGCAGGGCCAGCCGGCCCTTCAGATCGGTGACTACCTTGCAACCCTGCGACTCCGTCGCTGGCTGGTCCTCGCCATCGCCGCGGTCTTCACGATCGGCGGCGTCCTCTACTCCCTGACGCTGAAGCCCTCCTACGTCGCCACCTCCGAGGTATTGCTCTCGGCCCAGACGGACCCCACGAGTTCGCTCTCACAGGAGATCAGCCCTGACACCGAAGCGCAGGTGGCGACCTCGCCTGAGGTCGCCATCTTGGCCAAGGGCATGTTCGAGACCGACATGACCCCGACCGAGATGATCAAGAATCTCACCGTCAGTCTGCCGTCCGACTCGTTCGTGCTCGACTTCAAGTTCAGCGCACCAACGCCCACCACCTCCCAGGAGGGCGCGAACGCATTCGCGGAGGCCTACCTCCAGTTCAAGAGAACACAGATCCAGGAGGGGATCGACGGACAGATCCAGTCACTGACGGACCGATTGGACCAGCTCAATTCAGACGCCCAAGCCGCGAACAAGATCCTGCAGTCGAGCCCCGAGAACAGCCCTGACTGGCTCACGGCCCAGACCACGCTGCAGACGATCCAGACGCAGATCGGCGTCGTCACGACCCAGCAGGTCGAGCTGCAGAGCATCGAGCCCGATCCCGGTGAGGTCATCGGGCGAGCCACCACCGCGAAGTCGGCCTCGACCTCGCCGGTCGTGATCGTGCTGGCGGCGGCGTTCCTCGGGTTGATCATCGGTTCGGTGACGGCCTTCGTGACCGAAGGGATGTCCGGCTCGCTGCGATCGGCCGAGGACATCGAGCGTGAACTGAACTCACCGGTCCTCGGCGTGCTGCCGTGGGTTCCGGGGGTCCATCTGCGCCGGGAGATGCTGGTGACCGAGGTCGCTCCCACATCCATGGCCGGGGAGTCCTACCGCATGTTGCGTTCTGGACTGCTCTACGCGGTCAAGGACGACGCCCACGTGCTGTTGGTGACCTCGAGCGGCGTAGGAGAAGGCAAGACCACCGTGGCCGCGAACCTGGCCGTGAGCCTGGCGCAGGCCGACAAGCGCGTGATCCTGGTGGGGGGTGACCTGCGCCGTCCCGAGGTGCACGCTTACTTCGGGGTCCCGAACGACCGGGGTCTGGTGCAGGTGCTCGACGGCGGAGACGAACCGCCCCTGGTCATGACCGGGGTGCCGAACCTCCGGTTGTTGCCGAGCGGTCCGCCCGTCGAGATGTCGGCTCAGCTCTTCGAAGGCGGCACGTTCCCTGAGCTGGTCGATCGCATCCGTGAAGCGGCCGACCTGGTGATCATCGACGCGCCGCCGCTCGCCATCTCCGACCCGCTGTTGATGGCCGAGCACGCC
>DATLPI010000184.1:0-3567 GCA_035535815.1 Actinomycetota bacterium
GGCGCCGTGCCAACCCTTCTATTACGGCTTGGCGCAGGTGCCGGAGGGCTCGATCAGCTTCAGCGGGCAGCTGCACGACTCGTTCGTGGACTGGGAGAAGGGCGCCCTGACGTTCCCCGAGGCGCGAGCGCTCTCGCAGCAGGAGCAGATCATCTCGACGACAGCGGACGCCACGGAGTCGCGCATCGAGATGCAGGACTCGGCCGGCCTGGAGGAAGGCGGAGGCACGAGCGCACAGGCCGTTGCCGACACCGATCCCGGATCGGCCACCACATCGAGCGCGGGGGCGTCCCTCGCCGGCATCGGCGATGCGGTCCAGCGTCTCCAGACCGACACGCCGGGGCAGATCGGACTGCAACTCACGATCCCCGCCGGCCAGCTCGGGAACGCGAACGTCTCGACGGCGGCCAAGTCGACCGATACCTATGCCTGCCCGCCGAGCGGCACGCGGGAGAACGACTCCCTCCTGTGCTCGAGCGCGCAGGTCAAGCAGGTCAACACCATGACGGCGGCCGTGCCCTTCAGCCACGTGGTCGCCCTGGGAACGGCGAACGTCGTCCGTGTCACCGGCCCGTCCGCGTATTCGACCGCGCTCGCCGAGCGCGACGCGGTTTCCGGCTACGACGGACTGATGGACGTCCAGGCGACGAGGACCCTGTCGGATGTCTATCTGGGTGGTTTCCCGACGTCGGGGATGACGACGCTGACGGGGATGTCGGCGACCAACACCAACGCCTCCAACTACTGCATGTACCTCACGGGCTACGCGGACACCGCGCGTGTGTACGCCGGCGCGAGGACCTCGACGGGGCCGGCCGCCAGCGTGACCGGGGGGACCTTCTTCTACTACAACAGCTCGACCAGCAGCTACAGCAGCCTGTCCGCGACCAGCTCGTCGCTCAGCACCTTGGCCTTCAACTGCACGAAGACCCAGACCATCGGCGGCAAGTCGGTCACGTGGCGCGTGACGGTGTCATCGGGCGGGATCACGCCGGCGACGGTCCCCACGTTCACGAACCGTGTCAGTGCCACCGACAGCCAGGTTCACCTCGACGTCGAGGCCAACGTGCAGCCCATCAAGATCGTGTTCAAGTACGAGCTGATCATCGACAGCGTCACCGAGGTGTCGCTGACGACGACGGTCGACCCGGGCACCCTGGTGGCCAAGGGCGTCTACGGCCCCCCACCTTCGGCGGGATGATGATGCGATCCCGTTCCCCGATCACGCGGCTGCGCCGGCTCGCCCGGCGAGATGACGGCATGACCTTGGTGGAGGTCATCATCGCCACGAGCCTGCTCGGCATCGTGAGCCTGGTGTTCACCACCGTCCTCGCGAGCGTGCAGAACGCCGTCGTGGCTCAGGACGTTCGCACGGAGCTCAACGACCAGTCGCGGCTGGCCTTGGCCGACCTCGACCGGCAGGTACGGTCGGGCAACCTGCTGTACAACCCGAGTTCCGAGACAGGCACCATCGACCCGTTCGGGGTGGCCGCGAGCGGATACATGTTCCGGGTCTACACCCAGGTGAAGTTCGCAGGCACGGACGATCCCCGGTGCTCGCTGTGGGCGATCGACGACGAAGAGCAGCTGCTGTACCGGTGGTGGCCCGTGCTCGACCCCGACGCCGCCACCGACTGGCGCGTCGTCACGGACGGCGTGGTGAATCGGTCCGTCGGAACGCCCGCGTTCGTCCTCGACGCCACCGGGCGCACCGTGACCGTGACGATCAAGGCCAACGCCGACTACGCGCACGACCCGACCGCGACCCAAACCTTCACGGAATCGCTGACCGGCCGCAACACCTCCTTCGGGTATCCGAGCGATGTGTGTTCCGACCTGCCGAGCGACATGTGAGACCGCATGCCAGGAGGAACCAACCCATGATGCTTCCTCAACTGAAGCGCCTCCACGGCGACGAGCAAGGCTTCGCCCTGATCGTGTCGCTCATGGTGGCGTTCGTGATCTTGATGCTGTCGACGGTGGTCGTGGCGCAGTCGATCCACTCCCTCGATGCGAGCGGGTACGACCGCCAGCGTTTGACCTCCTACAACGCCGCCGAGGCCGGCGCCAACGCCTGGTGGGAGGATCTGCAGACGACCGCACTCGCATCGCTCAACTGCTCGACCAAGGCCGGCGTGATGAACACCCAGCCGAACGAAGCGCAATTCTCGGCCTCGGCGACGTTCTACGACACCGACGGATCCACGGCGATGTCGTGCCCGTTGTCCAGTGCGAACCCGCCGTCCTACGTGAAGATCATCTCCACGGGATCCTCCGAAGGAGAGGCCGCCCGCCAGGTCGAGACGTTCGCGAAGCTGACGCCGGTGTACACCGGCTTCGGAGCGGCGATCATGTCCGTCAACGGCACGAGCTTCGGCAACAACTTCGAGGTGTTCGGGGACAGCGGCAGCGATGGTGACATCTATGTTCTGAATGGCAACCTGTCGATCTCGAACTCACCCGTGATCTGGGGCAGCGTCTACGTGCCGAACGGCACGCTCTCCATGAGCAACAGCAGCGAGATCAAGGGCAACATCTGGACGAACGGATCGGCGTCCTTGACCACGGTCCGTGGCTGGGCCAAGTCGACGACGGGAAACATCTCAGGTGGCTCCGTGGCCGGGGACGCCACGGCAGCCGGTACGATCACGTCATCGGTCGGCGGCACGAAGTACCCGGGAACGAATCCCGGGCCCGTGCCCACGCAGACCTTCCCGCAGATCGCGAACTCCACGACCGCCTGGACGAACGCGGGCTACACCCTTGTGGGTCCGTTCACCGGTTCCGGCAGCACCCCCTGCAACAATGCGTACAACTAAATCCACAACACCGGAAGCGGGACGTGGGCCGCCAGCGGGCTCACGAACATCGTGGTCCAGATCAACGCGACGTGCGCGTTCTCGAACGGCAACAACGACACGAACACGATCCGCGGAAACCTCGCGGTGATCAGCGACGGTGGGTTCACGTTCAGTCAGCAGTCCAACTGGAACGCCTCGAGCACGGTGAAGAACGTCTACTTCATCAGCGGGTACACCTCGACGATCCCGTGCCCGTCGTCGAAGAACATCTCGGTGGGGAACTCCACGAACTTCAACTCCTTCGTGAACGTGTTCTTCTACACCCCCTGCAATGTGGACCTTGCGAACCAGAACAACTTCATCGGCCAAGCGCTGGCGGGCACGGCCCTCATCGCCAACAAGTTCACGATGACCTATAAGGCCGTTCTCGTCCCCGGCCAGGGAACGGTGTCCGGTTTCAGCCAGGACATCGCGTACGTGCGCGAGATCTGAACCTTCCGGGGCCTGGCCGGTGGAGCGGGGTAGGGTCGCGACGTGAGTGATGCCTGGCTCCGCGCGCTCGTGGCGCTGCCCTTCGGTCTGGCGATCGGCAGCTTCATGACCGTGGTGATCGCCCGGGTCCCGGCGGGGGAGTCGGTCCTGCATCCACGATCGAAGTGTCCGAAGTGCGGCGCCGAGCTCCGCGATCGCGACAACATCCCCGTGCTGGGGTGGGCGCTCCTGCGAGGACGCTGCCGTGGGTGCGGCGAGCGGATCTCCGTGTCCT
>DATLPI010000185.1:0-3021 GCA_035535815.1 Actinomycetota bacterium
CCTTCGCAAGCGACTCGGCCTCGACCTCGGCGAACATCGGTTCACCTCGCTCACGTCACGGGAACGAGAGGTGCTCTACTTCCTGGCGAAGGGGCGAAGCACGACCGGCATCGCGAGCGTCATGACGATCAGCCCGCAGACGGTTCGCACCCACGTGCAGAACATCTTCGCCAAGCTGGAGGTGCGATCGAGGATCGCCGCGGTCGCCTTCGCGGCCCAAGAGGACCGGATGGAGCGGCTGGCCTCGGCCATGCGGGTGCCGAGTGAGGAATCAACCCGGAGGATCTTCGCCGGCCATTGTCCCTGACGTACGACAGATCCGGTACGTCGATCTACGCCAAATACCGGAGGACCCGTGACCCGTTGCGCCGTACGGTCTGACGTGTCCCGAGCGGGCGAAGATCCGTCACGCAACGATCGAATCGAAAGGTGACCCATGAACCGGTGTCGTGTGGGGATGGTCGTCACACTGTTGCTCGTCGCCGCTCTCCTGCCTGGAGGAGGTGCAGCGCTCGCCGTTTCCCCCGTCAAGGTAACGCTCAGTTTCGATAACAACACGATCAGCGAGTACGCGCTGGCGTTCCAGAAGGCGCTCCAGCCTCGAGGGGTGCACGCGACGTTCTACGCCAACAGCGGGACGCTGGGGTCCTCGAAGAACTTCATGTCATGGAGCCAGCTTGCAGCCGTCGCAGGCGACGGCAATGAGATCGGCGGCAAGACGGTCCACGGGATCAACCTGAAGACCACGACGGATCGCGACCTGAAGACGCGCGAGGTCTGCGACGACCGCCAGGCGTTGCTCGCACATGGGATGTCGGCGTTCACCTTCGCCTATCCGGGCGGGGCGTTCGACCAAACCGCCAAGGACATCGTGACGGCCTGCGGGTATGGGAACGCGCGCGGCGCCGGAGGCCCGGCCCCGTCGGGTCCGGTGTTCGCCGAGTCGCTGCCGCCACTGCAGTACCTCGCCACAAGGGCATGGGCTCCGAGCGCGATGATCAGCTTCGCGAACCTCACGTCCCTCGTGAACGGCGCGAGCACGTCGGGCGGCTGGGTCCAGGTCGTGATCCAACGTGTCTGCTCCCAGACCTACGACCCGGGGTCCTACTCGGCGTGCGTCGGCTCGGCGGGATCGATCGAGCTCGACACCCTCACCACGTTCCTCGATTGGTTGGGGGCGGCCGGCCAGGCGGGAGGCGCGCCGGCGGGCACGACGATCGGTCCTGTCCGAGACGTGATCGCCTCGGTCGATACGGCCCCGCCGTCCACAGCGATCGCGTGCAACGCAGCGTCTTGCGCCACGACCCCGTACGTCGGGTCGGTCGACGTGTCCCTCAGCGCCACGGACATCGGTGCCGGGGTGACGGTCACGCGCTACACCCTGGACGGGTCCATCCCGTCGACCAGCAGCGCGCCCTACATCAGCCCGTTCACGCTCAGGGATACCGCGACCGTCTCCTTCCGCTCCTGGGACGCGGCCGGGAACGTCGAGCCGGCGCGATCGGTCACGGTCAACGTCGCTCGCGCCGCCGACACCTCCCCCCCGACCACGACGATCACCTGCAACGGGAGCGCGTGCTCGGCTTCGCCGTATACGTCCGCAGTCACGGTCGCCCTGAGCGCCGTGGACACCGGCGGCTCCGGGGTCGCCGCGACGTACTACACGATGGACGGCTCGGTCCCGACGACATCGAGTCCTGTCTATTCGGGCTCGTTCAAGGTGTTCCAGGGCTCGACCATCTCATTCTTCACGATCGACCACGACGGTAATGCGGAGCCTCCTCGCCAGCAGAGGGTCGAGTTGACCCCTGCCCCTGTCACCGTGTCGCTGACGTGGGACGACGGGACGAGCAGTCAGTACGCACTGGGGTGGCAGCGGGCGATGCAGCCGCACGGCGTGCTCGGCACGTTCTACATCGTGTCAGGGGACGTGGGTGGCGGGGCCATCTCGATGACGTGGACGCAGATCGCAGGGCTGGAGGGAGCCGGGAACGAGATCGGCGGCCACACGGTCCATCACATCAACATGAAGACGACGACGGACTACCAGACGAAGGTGCAGGAGGTCTGTGACGATCGGAGTGCCCTGATCGTGCGCGGCTTGCACCCCACGAGTTTCGCCTACCCGTTCGGGGCGTTCGACGCGACGGCCGAGGAGATCGTGCAGGGATGCGGCTACGCAAACGCACGCGGTGCCGGCGGAATCACGGTGAACGGGCCCACATACGGGGAAACGGCGCCGCCGAGGGATCGGTATGGGGTCCGGGCATGGTCAACCAGCGGTCAGGTGCTTCTGGGCGACCTCCAGAACATGATTGTCGCCTCCTCCGCGAACGGCGGCGGCTGGATCCCGATCGTCCTCCACGAGGTGTGTTCGCAGACGTTCGCCCCCAGTCGGTACACCGCCTGCACCGGAACGTCCGGATGGATGGAGCTCGACACGCTGAATGGCTTCCTCGACTGGATGGCGCAGGTCGGTCAGCCGGGAGGAAGTCCCGCGGGATCGTCGATCGCGACCGTGCGTCAGGTGATGGGCGCATGACGGGGTCGTTCTCGCCACAGCAGGGCTTGTGACGGAAGGAGGGCACTGTTTCCCAACGCGCTCTTCCGGGTCGAGCCCTGAAGACGGATCCCGGTTCCGATATGGTGGCCGCATGACCGAAGACGAGCTGATCGAGTCCCTCCGCGAACAGCAGAACAACGGTAGGACTGCCTACCTCACCTTCGGCGAACTGGTGGCGATGGTCCCCACGAACCAGATGGACGCTTGGCGAGCGGTGCTCGCGAAGGCCAGGGAGTTCGACGCCGACCGGGACGCCAAGGAAGACGCAGACTGACGTCGTGTGACAGCGGCCTGCCCAAAGTGGGGCGGCACGCACGATCTGCGCCTGGAAGGCCGAGCGCCAGGCGCGTTACCGTACGGGCCTCATGGCCGAACTCCCGACCGGCACGGTGACCTTCCTGTTCACCGACATCGAGGGATCGACGCGCCTCCTTCGAAGGCTCGGTGAGGCATACACG
>DATLPI010000186.1:0-3048 GCA_035535815.1 Actinomycetota bacterium
CATGGCCGCCGGCGCGGCTCCCGGTCGTTCACGCAACGCGAGGACACCGCCGACCATCGCGATGACACCACCGGCGATGCACACCCACCGGCCGATCCCGGGGGTGACGTCGAAGACCCCATCGAAGATGTCGTCGGCGGACAAGCCGAGCTGGTCCAGACCGGAACCTGCCGCCGAAGCGGCCGCGCTCTCGGCGTCGTTCGCAACGTCCTTGACCCGGGTGGCGTCATAGACCGCCACGCCGCCGCCGGCGAGGCCGGCCAGGATCACGATGACGCCCATCGCCTTGCGGATCCGAGGCATCGCGAACATCAGGATGGCGGCGATGATGATGATGATCGCGACCACCAACGTGATCTTGCCGTCGCTCCCGTCCCAGCCGGACACCGACTGGCTGAAGCTGTCGGTGGGCACCCCTTGCAGTTGGTCCGCGCTCACCCCCAACGTATCCGCGAGCTTGTTGAGGAGCTCCGTGGTGTCGACGGAGACCGTCGCCCACGTGAGGAACGATCCGATCGCGAGCATGATGCCGCCGACGATCGCGACGATCGCTCCGGCCGACGGCTTCGACGTCTGGGTCTCCTGTTGCATACCTACCGTGCCCTCCTCGGGTTCGCTCCGTGCAGTCTTCCACCCGCGGCGGCGGTATGCGAGTCCCCCGGGGACTCTTCGGCGGTCGTGAGGGGCTAGCCCGCAGAGTCGGCGGCGGTGGGTTCGGCCAGGACCTCGGTGTGCTCGGCCTGGGTGAACGAACCGAACCCGAGCCGCCACGTGTGGGTGGGCCACCGGTAGTCGACCACCCCCACCGCTGGGTGGTACACGGCCGTATAGAGGGTCCCCCACCCGCTGTCGTAGGCGGTGCTGAAGAGCGGCGCGCGCAGGAACGCGTCCGCGAACCCCTCGGCGCTCTGCCCTTCGTCTTCCAACACACGCACGATGCACCGTTCCCGCTCGATCGTGCGCGTGGCCTTCGCCTGCTCCGGCCACTCGACGATCCCCTGGTGGTTCGTGGCGGCCGGGAACGGCCGGAAGATCGGTTCCCGGTCGGGCGAGAGGTAGGCGGTGAGGACCTCGCCGTCGCGATCGACGACCGTGAGGTTGTGCGCGAGGCTATAGGGCAGGCGCGCCAACGTCTGGCGGGCGTGAGCGACCGTTTCGCAGGTTTCCAGCAGGTAGCGCACCACGAGCGGGATGCCGAACCCGTCCCCGAGCACCCGTCGCCCGCCGAACGTGAGCGACACGCTGAGGCCCGCGTCGTTCATGCCGTCGAGCAGTCCCCACAGACAATCGCTGGTCCCGATCACGGGCCGCACCATGTCCGTGGACCAGATCAGCCCTTCGAACCGGGAGGGCGCGTAGTCGTAGTTGCGTGCCAGCACGGGGCCGCCCTCGCGCGTCCAGACCCCCTGCGAGCACGCCGCCAGGTACGGCGGCGGCTTGTAGAGCGAGAGCATCCGGGCCGCGAGATCGCCGCCGCCGGCCAGCTCGACCAACCGCTCGTAGGTGGGAACCAGCTCGGGCATGTGGGCACGCAGCATGCGCACGCTGGTGGCGTAGGAGGGCCGCTCGGCCTCCCCGTCCCGCAGGAACCACTCGCGGTAATGCGGCCAGAGCGTCTCGAACACCCCGGCCCACACCGGACCGAGGTCGAGTTCTTCCCAGGAGCGGAACGTGAACGGCAGCATCGTCATCGGGGGTCGAGGATACGGGCCGAACCGGCCCCAGCCGGTATCGGCAGGCGGTTCAGAGCATCTTGAAGCCGAAGGGTTCGGGCTGGAACTCGGGCGTGCGCTGGCTGGGCGGCGGCACGCTGGTGAACTGCCCCTTGATCCCCGCGATCCAGTCCCTCGCGCGATCCACCAGTTCATGGTCGTCGTCCAGGAACCGTCCGCGCGTCACCAGGATCCCCAGATCGGCCCCCGGGTACCGGTAGCCGCCCGCCGTCGCGATGCGGAGGTAGAAGGCCTCGGACCCGTCGCCGACGGTGTGCCAGTCGGTGTCGCGGCGGGAGAACGCGATGCCGCGGTCGCCGTCCATCTGCCAGATCCCCGACGAGGGCGCTTCCGTGATCAGCTCCACGGCTTCGTCGGTCTGCTTGAGGATGAACTGGGTCCACTCGTCCACGTTGCCGGGGTGGGCCCAGCGCTGGTTCAGCTCGTCGACGTCGATCTCGTAGTCGACGTCCATGAACTCCAGGAGATGGAACAAGAACAGGGGCATGTCGCCGTAGGCCACCGCCGTCACGTTCGTGATGCTGGACGCTCCCGTCACCCGGGGGTTTAGCTCGCCCAGGTACATCTCGCCGGAGTTCGCATCGGCGAGGAAATCGAGCTCGAAGTAGCCGCGATACCCCTCGGCGCGCAGGCGCTCGCCCATCGCGAACGTGCGCTGGCGGGCCAGCAGCCGTTGCTGTTCGGTGAGCACGTCGGGGAACACGTCGTTGCCGCACCAGCCGCCGTCGTAAGGGGTCAGCTCCGGGAAGCCGGTCAGCTCCGCCATCAGGGGCCCCACCAAGGTCCCGTGCCGGGTGATCACGCCCTCGATGGCGCACTCGCGCGGGTCGATGCGCCTCATCACCTTCAGGTCATGGCCCACGATCTTCTTCTCGTCCTGCTTCCATTCGTCCTCGCTCGCGACGAAGAACGTCGTCTGGCCGGAATCGCCGTAGGGCGTCTGGATCACGAGATCGGTGCCCAGGCCGGCGGCGCCCGCGAGGTCGAGCACCTCTGGGTAGGTGTTCGCTCGCCCCATCGTGTTGGGCACGCTGGGGACGCCGGCCTCATCACCGAGCCGCGTGGTCTCGATCTTGGAGTCCATGCGGTGGCGGAGCTCGGCGGGGGGGAACGCCACCTGGAGATCGAGTTCGCGTGCCAGGGTCTCGGTCTCCTCGTCGAACATCAGGAACGCCACCTTGCCGCCGGGGCCACGGCCACCGATGAAGTCGACCACCTCCTTGTGACCCAGCAGGTAGTTGCAGATCTCCTCGATGGACTCGAACGCTCGCGGGGACTGCTCCTTCGGCACGAACACGTTCGGATGCCATCCGTC
>DATLPI010000187.1:0-2073 GCA_035535815.1 Actinomycetota bacterium
TCGGCCTGGCGGCGCTCTATTCGGGCCTGGCGATCGGACCGATGGGGGTGGTGGCGCCGATCACGGCGCTCTCGGGCGTGGTGTCGGTGTGCATCGGCCTGGTGCGAGGCGATCGCCCCAGCGGACTCCAACTCGCGGGCATCGTCGTGGCGATCGTGGGCGTCGTTCTCGCTTCCCGCACGCCCGAGGGACACGGGGAACCCGTCACCGCCCGCGCGATCGTGCTGGCCGTGATCGCCGCGGTGAGCCTCGGCGTCCTGGTGGTGCTGCTGGACGAAGGGGGCCGCATCGACCCCGCGTGGACCTCGACCATGGTGCGCGTCAGTGCGCTCACGTTGCTGGCCGTCGCCCTGCTCGTGCGGCGTCCGTCATTCGCGATGGCGCGCATCCAGCTGGGGACGCTCGTGGTGGTGGGGCTGTTGGACAACGGCGCCAACCTGCTGTTCGCCATCGCGTCCTCGACGGGACAGTTGCTCAGCGTGATCGCCGTGCTCGCGGCGCTGTACCCCGTGAGCACGGTGCTGCTGGCGCGTGCGGTGCTGCACGAACGGCTCGCGCGCGTCCAAGTGGCCGGCGTGGTCCTGGCCTTCGTCGGGGTGGCGCTCCTGGCGCTCGGTTAGCGCACCTGAGCTCGGGGTGCCGTGCGTTGTCCGGAGTGACCGGTCGTGGGTAGGCTCGCCAGCCATGTGCACCCAACCGAGTGACGCGAGGTGGTCCTGATGTCCCTCGCCGAGCTTGCTGCCGCCGTCAGGGAGGGCCGCACCACGTCGTCCGCGTTGGTGGCCGAGTCCCTGAACCGCATCGAGGCAGGCGACGGTCCGGTGAACGCGGTGGTCCTGCGCCGCGATGAGGACGCGCTCGCCGACGCGGCGGCGCTCGACGCGCGTGTCGCCGCGGGCCGCGACCCCGGGTCGCTGGCCGGCCTGCCGCTGTTGGTCAAGGACATCGAGGATTGCGCCGGCCTGCCCACGACCTACGGGTCGCTGCTGCGCAAGGATGCGGCGCCGGCCGATCGCGACTGCCGGGCCGTGGCGAAGCTGCGTGCCGCCGGAGCGGTGGTGGTCGGCAAGACCAATACCCCGGAGTTCGCGTTCGAGGGGTTCACCTCCAACCGTCTGTTCGGCGACACGCACAACCCCTGGGCGTTGGATTGGTCGCCCGGCGGCTCGAGTGGGGGGAGCGGCGCCGCGCTCGCCATGGGTCTGTCTCCGCTCGCCACCGCGACCGATGGCGGCGGATCGATCCGGATCCCGGCGGCCTTCTGTGGGCTGGTCGGCCTGAAGCCCACCAAGGGTCTGATGGGCGACGATCCCATCCCGTCGTGGATCGATCTGTCGACGAAGGGACCGTTGACGGTCTCGGTCGCCGACGCAGCCCTGCTGCTCGAGGTGCTCCGTGGGCCCACCGACGGCGACCCCACCGCGGTTCCCGCGTGGTCGCCTCGTGAAGGCGTGTGGCCCTCCCGGTTGATGGTGACGCCGCGGCTGGTCGAAGGGGGGCCGTTGCCCGATGCCGTGGTTGCCCTGTTCGATGAGGCCGTGGCGTCGCTGGAGGTGGTGACCGGGCTCACGGCCGAACCCATCGCCTCGCCGTTCCCCCCGCAGCTCGACGAGGACTGGTTCATCGCGGTGGGCGCCGAGGAGCTCACCTGGATCGGCCGCGATGTGGTGGCCGAACATGCGGACGAGCTCACGCATTACGTGCGGCGTGCCTTGGAGTACGCGGCGACCTTCACCGTCGACGACTACCTGGCGGCGCGTCGCCGCCGGTTCGAGTTCGTCAAGGTACTTGACCAACTGCTGGGCGTCGATGCGATCGTGGTCTCGCCCACGATGTGCGTCGAAGGCTTCTACGCCGACGGCCGGGTTCCCGGCGAGGACGACGCGGGGAGCACCCATGCCCCGGCCTACAACACGCAGGCCGCGAACATCACCGGACATCCCGCGCTGAGCCTGCCCGCCGGACGTTCGCCGAACGGCGTGCCCTTCGGGATCCAGCTCACCGGCCCGCGGTTCGCCGACGATCTGGTGCTGGCGGTGGGCGCAGCGTGGGAAGCGGCGCACCCCTGGCCGC
>DATLPI010000188.1:0-4061 GCA_035535815.1 Actinomycetota bacterium
CGTCTGGGCCGCGGTCGCCACGAGCGAGTCGAGCCTGGGGCAGGACGGGCGCGTGTTGGTTCGCGCGTCCGGCACCGAGCCCCTGGTCCGGGTCATGGTGGAGGCGGCCACCGAGGACCTGGCGAGCACGCACGCAGAGACGATCGCCGACGCCGTGCGGACCTCGATCGGCGTGGCCTGAGGCTCCGCGAGGCTCCAAGCGTTCACCGACCCCTGCGCTAGGGTTGAGCGGTCATGTGCGGCATCGTGGGCTACGCAGGGCCCGACGAAGCCCTTCCGATCATCCTCGAAGGTCTCCGCCGGCTCGAATATCGCGGGTACGACTCGGCGGGCGTCGCCGTACTCAACGGCGGCCTCGACGTCGTCAAACGCGCCGGCAAGCTCGCCTCCCTCGAAGCCGCGCTCGCGGACGAGGGGACCGTCACGGGGTCGATCGGGATGGGCCACACGCGATGGGCGACCCACGGCGCACCCACGGACCGCAACGCGCACCCGCATCAGGACTGCACCGGCGGGGTCGCCGTGATCCACAACGGCATCATCGAGAACTTCCAGGGGCTCCGCGCCCGGTTGGAGAAGGACGGGCACACGCTGACGTCCGAGACCGACACCGAGTGCATCGCCCACGTGATCGAAGAGCAGCTGGCCGCCGGGGCCACCTCACTGCCGGACGCGGTGCGGCGAACCGTCCGCGAGCTCGAGGGTGCATACGCGCTCGTCGTGTGCTCGGTCGCCGACCCCGGGGTGCTGGTCGGTGTGCGTGTGTCCTCTCCGTTGGTGGTGGGGATCGGTGACGGGGAGACGCTGCTGGCCTCCGACGCCTCGGCGGTGCTGGACCGGACCACGACCGTGATCCCCGTCGAGGAGGGCCAGGTGGTCGAGGTCCGCCAGGACGGCGCGGTGTTCACCGACTTCGACGGACAGGTGCAGCACCCCGAGCCGATCACGGTGGACTGGGACGTCGCCCAGGCGCAGAAGGGCGGCTACGAATCGTTCATGCGCAAGGAGATCGACGAACAACCCGCGGCGATCCGCGACACGCTCGTGGGAAGGGTGGTCGGTGGCCGGCTGGTGCTGGACGAGCTCCACATCAGCGACGACGTGCTCCGCGAGGTGAACAAGGTCTTCGTCGTGGCCTGCGGCACGGCGTTCCACTCGGGCATGGTCGCGAAGTACGCGATCGAGCACTGGACCCGTCTGCCGGTCGAGATCGAGATCGCGAGCGAGTTCCGCTACCGCGACCCGGTCCTGGGTCCCGACACGCTGACGCTGGCGGTGTCGCAGAGCGGCGAGACGATCGACACGTTGGAGGCGGCGCGACACGCGCGCCGGCAGGGTTCACAGGTGATCGCGGTGACCAACACCGTGGGGTCATCGCTGGCTCGCGAGGCCGACGGCGTGCTCTACATGCACGCCGGCACCGAGATCTGCGTCGCCGCGACGAAGACGTTCGCGACGCAGATGGTGTCGCAATACCTGGTGGCGCTCTACCTGGCCCAGGTGCGGGGCTCGATGTTCCCCGAGGAGATCGCCGAGGTCCTCGACCGTCTCGACGAACTGCCGGACGCCGTCCAGCGCGCGATCGGCCTCGACGACGCATGCCGCGCCCTGGCCGAACGCTACGTCGACGCGCCGACCGTGCTCTTCATCGGGCGGCACACCGGCTACCCGGCTGCGCTCGAAGGGGCGCTCAAGCTGAAGGAGCTCAGCTACCTCCACGCCGAAGGCTTCCCGGCGGGCGAGCTCAAGCACGGACCCATCGCCCTGGTCGAGCAGGGCGTGCCCGTCGTCGCGGTGGCCACCACCTGCCACATCTACCCGAAGATGCTGTCGAACATCCAGGAGGTCCGAGCCCGCGGCGCCGAGGTGATCGCGGTGGCCACCGAGGGCGACACCACCATCGGCGAGCTCGCCGACCACGTGCTCGAGGTGCCCGCCACGCCCGAACTCCTCGCCCCGGTCACGGTCACCGTCCCCTTGCAGCTCTTCGCGTATCACGTGGCCACGCTCCGCGGATGTGACGTGGATCAGCCGCGGAACCTCGCAAAGAGCGTCACCGTGGAATAGGGTGCACCCATGCTTGCTGCAGGAGGACTCTTCATCCTGATCGGGATGGGGATCATGGTGGCCATCGCGATCGGAGCCGTGGTCGTGCTGGTCCGCATGAAGTAGCGGCCTCGCCCAAGACCAGCAGCAGCACCAGCACCAGCCCGTGCAGCCGCGCTGCGACCCGATGCCTCTAAGCTTGGTGCGTGGAGATCGTCGGGCTCGGCGTCGACATCTGTGAGATCGCCCGCATGGAGCGAGCGCTCGCCCGGCATCCCACCATGCGGCAGCGCGTGTTCACCCCGGAGGAGATCGCCTATTGCGACTCGAAGGCGCGCCCGGCCGAATCCTTCGCGGGACGGTTCGCCGCACGGGAGGCCACGATCAAGGCGCTGGGCGGCTACCGGGGACGTGGCTGGCAGGACATCAGCGTGGCTCGCCATCCCAGCGGGGCGCCCAGCATCGCGCTCACCGGCAATGCGAAGCGTCGCGCCGACGCCCAGGGCATCACCCGGGTCATGGTCACCTTCACGCACGAGAAGACGAACGCGGTGGCCTTCGCGATCGCCGTGCACGAGGAGTCGTCGTGAAGCCGGTCCTCACCCCGCAGCAGGCGAACGACCTGGACAGGGCGACACAGGCGACGGGAACGTCCGCCGACGTCCTGATGGAGCGTGCGGGTGGCGCGGTGGCGCAGGCCGCGATCGATCGGTGTGGCGGGGTGTACGGGCGTCGTGCGGTGGTGGTGTGCGGCAAGGGCAACAACGGGGGCGACGGCCTGGTCGCGGCGCGGCACCTGGCACGCCGGGGCATGCGCGTGAGCGTCATCGCGGTGGAGGCGCTCGAGGAGCTCCGGGAACCGGCCGCCTCCAACGCCGGGCGCCTCGGCGAGCAGCGATTGGCCGGACGAGCGTTCAGCCCCGCTGGCCTCGCCGCCGAAATGGCGCGTGCCGACGTCGCGATCGACGCGATCTTCGGAACCGGCTTCCGCGGCGTGCCCGAGGACGAATGGGCCGCGGCGATCGAAGGACTGAACGCCGGTGCGGCGCCGGTGATCGCCGTCGACATCCCGTCGGGCGTCGACGGGACGACGGGCGCGGTCGACGGTGACGCCGTGCAGGCCGATCTGACGGTGACCTTCGGAGCCGCCAAGGTGGGGGTCGTGCTCCTGCCCGGCGCCGAGCGAGCGGGCACGGTGCGGGTGGTCGACATCGGTTTCACCGAGGGGGCGGTGGAACCCACGACGTTCCTGGTCGAACCCGCCGATGTCGCCGCGTCCCTGCCATCCCGTACCGCCGACACCCACAAGCGCGCGTCGGGCGTCGTGGTCGTGGTCGCGGGTTCGCGTGCGATGACCGGCGCCCCTGGCCTGATCGCCCGCGCCGCCGCCCGGATCGGTGCCGGGCTGGTCGTGGTGGCCGTCCCCTCGTCGATCCTGCCCGTGGTGCAGGCCTCCAGCGTCGAATCCGTGTTCGCGCCCCTCGCCGAAACGTCCGACGGGACGGTGGCGGCCGGGGCGCTCGCCACGGTGCTCGAGGCGCTCGAACGTGCGGACTCGCTCGCGATCGGGCCGGGCCTCACGCGCGACGAGGAGACCGCCGGGTTCGTGCGCGACCTGGTGCGTGCCAGTCCAGTTCCGGTGGCCCTCGACGCAGACGGTCTCAACGCCTTCACGGGCAGGGCCGCCGACGCCGCAGACCGGAAGGCCGACCTCGTGATGACGCCGCACGAGGGAGAGTTCGGGCGGCTGACGGGCCTGGACGGACGGGCGCTCCGCAGCGACCGTCTCGCCGCCGTGCGCGATCTCGCGACCTCCGCCAACGCGGTCGCGCTGTTGAAGGGCACCCGCACCATCGTCGCCGAACCGTCCGGCCGGGCGAACATCAACCCTACGGGCGGCTCCGTGCTGGCCACCGCCGGTTCTGGCGACGTGCTCACCGGCATGATCGGAGGACTCCTGGCGCGTGGGCTCGAGCCCGCCGAAGCGGCCGCGGCCGGCGCTTATCTCCACGGGG
>DATLPI010000189.1:0-3905 GCA_035535815.1 Actinomycetota bacterium
GGGTCCTCACCTCGGGCGGGGTCATGGCCAACATCATGGCGATGACCCTGGCGCGGGACGTGTGGCTCGCCAAGCTCCGCGGCACACCGGGCGCTCCCCGCGGCAGCGACTTGGAGCGCGTGCGCGTGTACGCCAGCGACCAGACCCACTTCTCCATCGGTCGGGCGCTGGATGTGCTCGGCTTCCCCGAGGGCACGCTGCGGGTGGTCCCGTCGGACGAGCGGTTCCGGTTGCTCGCCGGACCCGTGGCCGACGCCATCGCCGAAGACCGCGAGGCGGGGCTGACGCCGCTGGCGATCGCCGCCGTCGCCGGCTCCACCAACACCGGGTCGGTGGACGACGTGCGGGCCATGGCCGGCCTGTCGGAGCGCGAGTCCCTGTGGCTCCACGTCGATGCCGCCTACGGTGGGGCCGCGCGCCTGTCGCAGCGTGATGCGCACCGCGTGCCGGGGTTGGAGCGGGCCGACAGTGTCACGATCGACCCGCACAAGTGGTTCTTCCAGGCCTACGACATCGGGGCCCTGATCGTGCGCCGGCGCGAGGACCTGTTGACGGCGTTCCACCGGGCGCCCGAGTACTACCGTTCGAATCAACCCGAGGACGAACCGCTGCATTGGTACCAGTACTCCATGGAGGGGACCCGCCGGTTCCGTGGTCTGAAGCTGTGGATGAGCTGGAAGCACCTGGGCACCGAGGGTCTCGGCCATCTGATCGAGCAGAACGACGACCTGGCGGCCTACCTCGCCACCCGATGTGCCGAGGCCGACGACTTCGAGGCGAACCCCGCGGCGCCCGAGCTGAGCGTCGTGTGCTTCCGTCACCTACCGGACGGGTGGACGCGATGGCCCGATGCCGTGCTCGACGACTACCAGACCCGGCTCCAGCGGGCGCTGGAAGTGAGCGGGGAGGCCTGGGTCAGCACCACGGTGCTGCGTGGTCACACGTATCTACGAGCCGGGGTGGTCAACTACCTCAGCACCGAGGACGACATCGACCGCCTGTTGACCACCCTGCGGGCGGTCTCAGAAGGCGTCCTCGAAGACCTCGACCTGAGCTGAGCGCCCGGGCACCAGCAAGACGCTGGCGACATCGAAGCGCACCGCTCGCGGGCTGAGCCGGTGCGTCAGGAGGTAGGTCTGGCCCAGGGCCCGGAGCTTGTGTCGCTTGCGAGCCGTGACGGCCTCCCATCCCCCGCCGAAGCCGCTGCCGCGCCGGGTCTTGACCTCGCAGAACACCAGGGTGTCGGCGCGCGTGAGGACGAGGTCGAGTTCACCGATGCCGCAGCGCCAGTTCCTGTCGAGCACCCGATACCCGCGATCGCGGTAGTGACGAGCCGCGGCCGCCTCGCCGAGGGAACCGGTGGACGTTCGATGGTGGTGGACCATCGCGCGACGGTACGCGCGGGGTCCGACAGCCTCAGGGCCGACGCCCTCAAGGGCCAACGCCTCAGGCGATGGTGGGAGGGTCCGGGATCGTCGTGGTCTCGTCGCGACGGGCGAGCTCCTCGACGTTGACATCGCGCCGGGTCATGACCCGGACGCTGGAGACGAACCGCGCCGGCCGGAACATGTCCCAGACCCAGGCGTCGATCAGGTCGACCTGGATCCAGCCGCCGTCCATGTGCTGGACGTCGACCTTGTTGGCCAGGTAGAACCGTCGCTCGGTCTCGATGACGTAGGTGAACATCGGGAGCACATCGCGGTACTCGCGATAGAGCTCGAGCTCCCGCTCCTCTTCGAACCGTTCGATGTCGTCGTCACTCATCACGACCGCAAGCTTCTCACGGTACGGGGACACCCGCAGACCCCGTGCCGAAGCCGGGCAACGAGGGCTGGCCTACGCAGGAGAACGACAGGCGGTGGATCGGCGTGGGTCCGAGGCGATCGAGCACCTCCAGGTGGTCGGGGGTGCCGTAGCCCATGTTGTGGTCGAACCCGAACTCCGGGTAGCGACGGTGCATGCGGTCCATGATCCGGTCCCGGGTGACCTTGGCCACGATCGAGGCCGCCGCCACGCTGGCGGCCACCGCATCGCCCTTCTTGATCCCGAGCGAGGGGAACGGGATCTTGGGCACCGGGAACCCGTCGGTGAGCACGTAGTCGGGCTCGGGCTCCAGGGCCTTGGCGGCGCGGCGCAGCAGGAACAGGTTGCAGCGGTGCAAGCCACGGCTGTCGATCACACCGGGCTCAGCCTTGGCCACGGCGTAGACCGCTTCGGCCACCAGGCGCTCGTAGGCCTCCTCGCGCTGGTTGCGACTCAGCACCTTCGAGTCCCGGATCCCGGTTCGGTCGAAACCCAAAGGCAGGATCACGGCAGCGGCCACCAACGGCCCCGCCAAGGCCCCTCGCCCGGCCTCGTCCGCTCCCGCGATGCGGGAGAACCCTTGGGCCCGCAGGACCCGCTCGTAGCGGTCGAGGTCGTCGGTAACGCTCAATGCAGCCACCCCGCACGCCCGAACGGCCAGATGATCACGAAGGCCTTGCCGATGACCTTGTCCTCGGGCACGTAGCCGAGTCCCCCTTCCTCCGGCGAGAACCGCGAGTCGCCGGAGTGCAGCCGATTGTCTCCCAACATGAGCAGCATGCCATCGGGAACGGTCTGTGGCCCGAAGCTGCGGGTATCCAACGGCTCGTTCAGGTACGACTCATCGACCGGGGCGCCGTCGACGTAGAGCACGCCTTGCCGGATCTCCCAGGTCTGCCCCGGCAAGGCACCGACCCGCTTGATGAAGTCCTCGTCCTCGGGGTGGGCCACGCCGATCCCCTCCCCCAGCCAATGGAAGAAGCCCCCGATCACGCCCCGGTCGTCCCCGGGCTCCGGGTTCGGGTCGGAGAACACCAGGATGTCTCCCCGGTCGATGTCGGAGATGTGCATGCACACGCGGCACACCAGGATGCGGTCGCCACGGCGAAGGGTCGGCACCATCGAGGGCGACGGGATGAAGAACGCCTGCACCAGGAAGCTCTTGATGATGACCGCGAGAACGACCGCGGTCAGGACCAGCAGGGGAAGTTCTCGCCAGGCAGGCTTGCGGTCCGCCTCGACCGGATCGGGGGAGCCGGCCGGGCCGTCGGCCACCGACTAGGCCTCGGCCTGCTCCTCGGCTTCGGCGACAGCGTCGTCGTCGGAGGAGGAGTCGTCGCCAGAGGCACCCTCGCCGGCCTCGGGCGCCTCCTCGGTTGCGGCCGCATCCTCCGACGCCTCGAGTGCCTCGGCGTCCGTGCCGGCCTCGACCACGTCTGCGGTCTCGGCGGTGTCGTCCACCGTGTCGTCGTCCTCAGCGGCTTCCGCGGCTCGGGCGGCAGCGGCCTCTTCCATGGCGGCGAGCTTGGCGTCGTCGATCCGGCGCTCCTTGATGCGGGCCTTCTTGCCTCGCAGGTCGCGGAGGTAATAGAGCTTGGCCCGTCGGACCGCACCCCTGCTCACCACCTCGAGCTTGGCGATCGACGGCGAGTGCACCGGGAACGTGCGCTCCACGCCAACGCCGAAGGAGATCTTGCGGACCGTGAACGTCTCGCGGATGCTGCCACCCTGGCGGCGGATCACGACGCCCTGGAACACCTGGACGCGTTCGCGGTTCCCTTCCACGACCCGTACGTGCACCTTGACGGTGTCGCCCGGACGGAATTCCGGCACGTCGGTTCGCAGGAAGGACTGCTCGATGAGGGTGGTCTCGTTCATGGCAACGGTGGTCGATGATACCAGCGCGGGTGCACCCCTCCTGCCGCTAGCCGAGGTCGGGGCGGTTGCGCCGGGTCTTGTCGCGAGCGGCTTCGCGCCGCCATATCTCGATCTCGCCGTGGTTGCCCGACAGGAGCACGTCGGGGACCTGCATCTCGCGGAACTCCCGGGGCCGGGTGTAGTGCGGATGATCGAGTAGGTGGGGTTCGCTGAACGAATCCTGT
>DATLPI010000190.1:0-2095 GCA_035535815.1 Actinomycetota bacterium
CGTGGCGCCGCCGACGACAAGGCCGGCATCGCGATCCACGCCGCGGCGCTGCGAGCCCTGGGCGTCCACGAAGGCGCGACGCTGCCGGTCACCGTGAAGATCCTCGTCGAGGGCGAAGAGGAATGTTCCACCGAGCACCTCCCCGAACTGGTCGGCGGTCAAGGCGATCTGCTGCGCGCCGACGTCGCGATCGTGGCCGATGGCGGCAACTACCGCACCGGTGTGCCCACGATCGGCACAAGCGTGCGGGGTGTCACCGACTGCGTGGTCACCGTGCGCGTCCTGCCGATCGCCCAGCACAGCGGTGCCTATGGCGGCCCGATCCCCGATGCGATCACCGCGCTGAGCCGCATGATCGCGACCCTGCACGACGAGCACGGCGACGTCGCGATCGATGGGCTCCACACCTTCACCTGGACGGGCATGCAGGTGCCCGAGGATGAACTCCGAGAGGAGTCTCGCGTGCTCGACTCCGTGCAGCTGCTCGGCACCGGCACCATCGCCGACCGGCTGTTGTCGAAGCCGGCGGTCGCCGTGCTGGGCTTCGACGCTCCACGGATCGAAGGCTCGTCGAACCAGCTCGTGCCCGAGGCGAGCGCTCGTGTCTCGCTGCGGCTCGCGCCCGGGGACGACCCCGAGCGAGGCCGCGACGCGCTCGTCGCGCACCTCCACGCGGCCGCGCCTTGGGGCGTTCAGGTGGAGGTCGAAGCCGCCGAGGCGGGCATGGGCTACCTGGTGGACACCACCACGCCCGCCTACGCCGCCGCCAAGGACGCGCTCGCCGAAGCCTTCGGGCGCGAGGTCGTGGAGATCGGCAGCGGCGGGTCGATCCCCCTGGTGCCCCTGCTGGCTGAGACGTTCCCGGGCATGTCGGTCCTGATCGTGGGAGCCGGCGACGAGCGCAGCAACTACCACTCGCTCGACGAGAGCGTCGACCTGGACGATCTCGCGTCGATGGCCCTGGCCGAGGCGCTCCTGATCGGCAACCTCGGGACCCCGTCGGTCTGATCCGCGCGGGCGGCACGTTCACGGCCCGGTGCTAGGTTGGTGCCATGAGCATCGATCCCGACGCACCCGAGAGCCAGGTCGTGGAAGCCGTGCCGGTGGAGCCCGGCACCGACGCCGGAACCACCGCGGGCGAGGACGCCCAGGGCGAACGGAACGAGTCGATCGCGCAGCCCGCCAAGCTGCTGCGCATCGCGAGCATGGTGCGTGAGCTGCTGGACGAGACGCGCCAGGCCTCGTTGGACGAAGCGGGCCGGTCGCGCCTGGCCGACATCTACCACCGCGCGGTCGGCGAGCTGTCCGAGGTGCTGTCGCCCGACCTGCAGGAGGAGCTGGCCGACCTGGCGCCGCCGCTCGCCGGCGTGCCGAGCGAGTCCGAGATCCGCGTCGCGCAGGCCCAGCTGGTGGGGTGGCTCGAAGGCCTGTTCCACGGGATCCAGGCCGCGATGTTCGCCCAGCAGGCGGCGGCACGCCAGCAGTTCGAGGAGCTTCGCCGCCGCGGGCTTCCCGGCCAAGACCAGGGCATACAGGGGCCCGAGGGGGCGCCGCAGGACGGTTCGGTCCGCGGCGGCCAGTACCTCTAACCGGGCCCCGCTTCCTCCAACGGCGCCACCGGCATCGCTTCGGGTGATCGGTCCTTCCGCCCGATGGGACCCTCCCCGGCCAACCGTTGCGCGATGTAGACCGGGATCAACGACAGCAACAGCACGACCATCGCCACGACGTTCACGATCGGGCGGTTCGTGGGCCGTTGCAGGTTGTTGAAGATCCACAGGGGCAGGGTGGACTCCGTCCCCGACAGATAGATCGTGACCACGATCTCGTCGAACGAGAGCCCGAACGCCAACAGCGCTCCGGCTAACAATGCCGTCCGCATCGACGGGAGCGTGACGTAGCGGAACGTCTGCACGCCGTCGGCGCCCAGGTCCATCGACGCCTCGAGGAACGAATCCGACGTGCGACGCAGTCGCGCGATCACGTTGTTGTAGACGACCACCACGCAGAACGTCGCATGTCCGATCACGATCGTCCAGAGGCCGAAGTTGAACTGCCAGAACGCGAAATACGAGTTCAGCGCCATGCCCGTGAT
>DATLPI010000191.1:0-2836 GCA_035535815.1 Actinomycetota bacterium
ACGCTCAAGGCGTCGATCCTCAGCGCGCAGCCCCGGCCGAAGGTCGTGCGCTACGGCGACGCGACGCTGGCCATCCAGGACGCGGCGTACGGAGCCATGAAGGGCACCGTGACCACTGACCAGGCGCTGGCGCAGCTGCAGACGAAGCTCGAACAGCTCACCACGACCTGATCGGCCAACCGACACGACGGACGGGTGTGGGCGGCGGGCCGAACCGGGCCCGCCGCCTTCCGCACCGAGGAGAGGGTCAGAGGCATGACAGTTGTCGAGGCGCCCGCCCGGACGCCCAAACCGAAGGTGGACAAATCCACCGACTTCCGACAGCAGGGTCGGCTCGCGGCCTACCTGTTGAGCCCGACGATGGCCGTGCTGGCGGTCGTCATCGGGTATCCGATCCTGGCCGCGATCTACCAGTCGATGTTCACCCAGGGTCAGGGCGTGGACGCCGACGGGTTCGTCATCCAGGGCGACACGTTCGTGGGCCTCGGCAACTACGCCGCGATCTTCAACGGGGAGACCGGCGCACGGTTCTGGAACGCGTTCTACAACACCACGCTCTTCACGGTCGTCTGTGTAGTCATCGAGCTCTTCCTCGGCGTCGCGATGGCGCTGATCATGAACAAGGCCTTCCGCGGCAAGGGGCTCATCCGCGCCAGCATCCTGGTGCCGTGGGCCATCCCGACGGTGGTCTCGGCCAAGCTGTGGGCCTGGATCTTCGACGCCAACGGCATCGCCAACTCGATCCTCGGCCAGCAGATCCTGTGGTCGACCGACGGCCCGCAGGCCAAGCTCGCGGTGATCATCGCCGACACCTGGAAGACCGCGCCGTTCATCGGCCTCCTGGTACTGGCAGGCCTCCAGGTGATCCCGGCCGACATCTACGAGGCCGCCAAGATCGACGGCGCCAACGCGTGGCGGTCGTTCTGGAGCATGACGCTCCCGCTGGTCAAGCCCGCGCTGCTGGTGGCGGTGCTCTTCCGCATCCTGGACAACCTGCGCATGTTCGACCTGCCCGCCGTGTTGATCGGCTTCCAGAAGCCCAGCGTCGAGACGCTCTCGATCCTGTCCTACCTGGAGAACAGCAACACCCGGTACGGCCCGGCGGCGGCCTACGCGTTCCTGCTGTTCGTCTACGTCATGCTCGTGGCCTACCTGTTCGTCAAGATCCTGGGCGCCGACGTCATCGGTGACGCCCGTGCCAAGACGCCCAAGGCCCCGCGCAGGCGACGCGCGCTCGTCGCGAAGGGAGACACGCCGTGAGTACCCCGGTCGACACGACGAAGTCCGGCACCGCGAGCACCGCTGCTGACCAGATCCCGGTCCTGCCCAAGCCGAAGTCCTATGGCATGATCGCCCCCTACGTCGGCATCATCCTGATCATCGTCTACTGCCTCGCGCCGTTCTACTGGATGATCGTCAGCTCGCTGCGCCGACCGGCCGACCAGTTCCAGACCACGCTGATCCCGCAGCCGATCTCGTTCCAGAACTACATCGACGTGTTCAACCCGTCCAACGGCTTCGCGCGGGCCCTGCTCAACAGCGTCATCGTGGCGAGCACGGTCACCGTGCTGACGCTCATCATCGGCACGTTCGCAGCCTACTCGCTCGCCCGGCTGGACTTCCCGTTCAAGAACATCTCGCTGGGGATCATCATCTCCTGCTCGATGTTCCCGGGCATCGCGATGGTCATCCCGCTGTTCGGGCTGTTCACCGACATCGGGTGGATCAACACCTACCAGGCGCTGATCCTCCCGGCGTTGTCGTTCGGGCTACCGCTGGCGGTGTGGATCCTGACGGCCTTCTTCCGGCAGATGCCCGCCGAACTGGAGGAGGCCGCCATGATCGACGGTTGCACCCAGGGCCAGGCGTTCCGCAAGGTGATCATCCCGATCGCCGCGCCCGGCGTGTTCACCACCGCGATCATCGTGTTCGTCGCGGCGTGGAACGAGTACATCATCGCGCTGACGATGACGAACAAGGCCGAGTACCGCACGGCGACGGTCGCGGTCACGTTCTTCACCGGCACCACGGGCCGCGACATCCCGTTCGGCTCGATCATGGCCGCCGGGGTGATCCTCACCGTGCCGCTGCTGATCATGGTGCTGGTCTTCCAGCGGCGCATCGTCGCGGGCCTCACCGCGGGTGGCGACAAGAGCTGACACGCCGCCCTTCGACCCGACGGGCCGCCACGCCTCCCGCGCGTGGCGGCCCGTCTTCGGCCCGGGCTCGCGGCGGCGAGTCTCCGTTCCCGCGACGGCGAGTCTCCGTTCCGGCGACGGCGAGTCTCCGTTCCGGCGACAGCGAGTTGGCCGTTTCAGCCGCCGGACAGGACCACGAGGCTCTCCCACGGCGCCAGCTCGGACGGCGGGGCGGCGCGGCCGTGCGTCGAGAGCACGACGTCGCCCGCAACAACCGGGACGGCGGCGGGCGCGCCGGAGACGTTGGCCAGCACCGTGAGCGTCGTGCCGTCCAGGCGGCGCTCGTAGGCGAACACCTGCTCGTCGTCGGGCAGGAGCAGCCGGTAGTCCCCGTGCACCACCACGGGCACGGTGTGCCGCAGCGCGATCAGCTTCCGGTAGTGGTGGAACACCGACTCCGGGTCCTTCCGCGCGGCCTCGGCGTTGATCTCGACGTGGTTGGCGTTCACCGGCAGCCAGGGCGTGCCGGTGGTGAAGCCCGCCTGCGGCGAAGCGTCCCACTGCACGGGCGTGCGGGCGTTGTCGCGCGACTTCACCGCGAGCGAGTGCAGCACCTCGGGCATGGTCAGGCCCGCGGCGATCGCGCCCTTGGCCCAGTTCACCGACTCGATGTCGCGGTAGTCGTCCAACGCCGTGAA
>DATLPI010000192.1:0-3379 GCA_035535815.1 Actinomycetota bacterium
CCCATCGAGACCGCACTCGCCGTCACCGACAGCCCCGGACCCACCTCGAACGGCTGCTGCAAGAACGTCTCCCACGCGGGCCCCCGCATCGGGATCGCGGCCTTCGTGAAGTTGGGGGCTCCCATCCCCACGGTGACGCGATCAACGCGGCCGCCGGCGCCTTCGTGCAGCACGAGGTGCTTGACCCCTGCGCGGGTCAGGACGTCGAACTCCAGCTCGTCGGTGAGGCTCCGTTCGTGCACGAGCCGGCCGACGCATCGGATGCCGTTGCCGCACATCTCGGCGGCGCTGCCGTCGGCGTTGGCGTAGTCCATGAAGAACCGGGCACCCTCGCGGTCGGTTCGCACCACCCGGATCACCCCGTCGGCGCCGACGCCGGTGCGGCGGTCACAGACCGCGGCCACCTCGTCGGGCTTCAGCGGTCGCTCGTCGTCCAAGTCCAGGACCATGACGAAGTCGTTGCCGGTGCCCTGGTACTTCGAGAACTCCATCTCGCTCACGCAGCCTCCAGGTACGTCCGCAGCTCGTCCACCACGTCAATCGCGCCGCCCGATCCGGCCTCGAACCATCGGATCCGCGGGTCCCGCCGGAACCAGGCCATCTGCCGTCGCGCGAGGTTGCGGGTTCGCCGGTCGGTCAACGTCCAGGCCTCCTCGAGGCTCAGCCTACCGTCGAGGTGGCGCGCAAGCTCGGCATAGCCGATCGCCTGCGTGGAAGTGAGCCAATCCCCGAACCCCCGTTCCACCAGGCCGCGGACCTCCCCGAGCCACCCCGCCGCGAACATCGCCGAGACACGCTCGGCGATCCTGGCGGCGAGCACCGGCTGGGCGATCGAGATCCCTGCAGCCCGCATCCGACCGGGCTCGTACCGCTCCCAGGACGCGGAGAAGCCGCTGAACGGGATGCCACTGACCGCCGGCACCTCCAGCGCTCGCACGATCCGGCGGACGTTGCCGGGCTCGATCTTCGCCGCGGCAACGGGGTCGAGGGCCTCGAGCCGCGCGAACAGACGATCGGATCCGGCCACCTCGGCCTCCCGCTCGAGCTCCTCGCGGATCGCTGGGTCCTCGCCAGGGAACACGAGCTGATCCACCACCGCTCGCAGATACAGACCCGATCCACCCACGAGGAGCGGGCGCCCGTCGCGCTCGGCGATGCCGGCGATGGCGGGCCGGGCCAGCTCCTGGAACCGGGCAACCGTGAACCGCTGGGATGGCTCCGCCAGGTCGAGGAGGTGATGCGGCACCGCGGCGCGGTCGGCTGGTGAAGGCTTGGCCGTGCCGATGTCCATCCCCCGGTAAACCAGCATCGAATCGACCGAACAGATCTCGGCACCGAGTCCCGGCGCCAGTTCCATGGCAGCCGCGGACTTGCCGGACGCGGTGGGCCCCACGATGGCCAGCAAGGGCGCTGCGCTCACCGGCGCACCCGGTCAGACCGCGACGGTGGCGGCGACGGGAGCGGACGCGACCTCGCCGGTGAGATGGTGCGCCGCGGCGTCGGTGATGCGGGCCTGGACGAACGTCCCGGGTTCCAGCGCGGCGGCCAGGTGCACGATGCGATTGGTGCGGGTGCGGGCCTGCGTCGAGACGCCCTTCTTGTCGGCGCCTTCCACCAGCACCTCCACGGTCTTGCCGACCTGCGCCCGTGCCTTGGCCATCGACATCCGCTCCTGCAGCACCATCAAGCGATCGAACCGGTCCTGGACGACCTCCTTGGGGATCTGGTCGTCGAACGAAGCCGCCCGCGTGCCGGGACGCGGCGAGTACTGGAACATGAACGCGCTGTCGAAGGCGGCCTCCTCGACCACCTCGAGCGTCTGGGCGAAATCGGCCTCGGTCTCGCCCGGGAACCCCACGATGATGTCGGTCGACACGGCGATGTCGGGGATCGCGCCACGGATGCGCTCGAGCCACCCGAGGTATCGCTCGCGGCGATAGGAGCGCTGCATCGCCTTGAGCACGACGTCGGAGCCGGATTGCAAGGGGAAGTGGATGTGCTCGCACACCCGTTCGCACTCGGCCATCGCCTCGACCACGTCGGGGGAGAAATCGTGGGGATGCGGGCTGGTGAACCGGATCCGCCGCAGATCGTCAACCTCGTTGACTTCCCGCAGCAGCGTCGCGAACAGGGGCTGCTTGGATGAGCCAGGGACGGTGACGTCGCGACCATAGGTGTTCACGTTCTGCCCGAGCAGGGTCACCTCGACGACGCCGTGGGCAGCCAGGCCCTGCACCTCGGCGAGGATGTCGCCGATCGAGCGCGAGCGTTGCGGCCCGCGAACCAGCGGGACGATGCAGAACGTGCAGGCGTTGTCACAGCCCGGCGCGATCGACACCCAGGCGCGGAACGGGTCGTGGCGCGCCGCGGGCAGGGCGCTGGGGAACGTCTCGGTGTACTCGCGCACATCCATCTGTGGCCCATCGGTTTCGGCCTGCTGCAGCAGATCGAGCAGCTGCGGCAGGGCATGGGTCCCGACCACCACGTCGACCCAGGGGGCCTTGCGCTGGATCAGCCCCTGATCCTTCTGTGCCAGACACCCCGAGACCACGATCTTGAGCTGGGGGTTGCGGTCCTTGACCGGCTTGAGGTGGCCCAGGTTGCCGTACAGCTTGTTGTCGGCGTTCTCGCGGATCGCGCACGTGTTGAGCACGATGACCCGCGCCTGGTCGGCATCCTCGGTGGGGGTCATGCCATCGGCCATGAGCAGGCCCGCGATCCGCTCGGAATCGTGTTCGTTCATCTGGCACCCGAAGGTGCGGATCAGGTACTTCGGTTCCACGTTCTGAGGGTAGCGGAACGAGGGGCATCCACAGCCCATTGCCTGGCCAAGTACCTGGCCAAGTACCTGGCCAAGTACCTGGAATGGAGGAACTTCGAGGTTTCGCCTCAGGGAACAGTGGCCCGGGCCGATATGAGGCGCAAGAGGGTTCGTCGAGCCCCATGGGAGCCTCACGGGAGCGTCATTTCATGGCTGCGAAGAACGGTCGAGACAAGGGCCGGTCGAAGGACATCATCTCCGACCAGGATCTACAGGCGCGCCTCGACCAGGCGATCGAAGAGGCCTCGGTGCTCCGTACCCAGCTTGCCGCCATGGAGCCCACGATGGGCCCGGCAAACGACGAGGCGCAGGTGGCCGAACTCCGCGCGCGTGACGAGCGGATCGAGACCCTCCAACGCCAGCTCGACAGCGCCCGCGTTCGCGAGGACGAACTGACCTCCCAGACGGTTCGCGACGAAGGACTCTTCGGCGATCTCCGGGCCCAGGTCGCCACCCTGGAGCAGGACCTGGCGCACGAGGCGGATCGCGTTGCCGAGCTCACCTCGCAGATCGAGGCGGACCGGGTGGAGGCAGAACACCTCCACGCCCGCATCGAGA
>DATLPI010000193.1:0-2796 GCA_035535815.1 Actinomycetota bacterium
AAGAAATGGAGCCATTGATACGCCTGCTGCAGGAGCGGGTCCGGTCCGTCGGCCGCGTGACCGTTGGACGCCCGGACCGCCATCGCGGCGGCCGCCGCCGCGCCCGACCCCCAGAGGGCGCCGCGCCACCGCTCACGCGCGGCGGCGAGCACGGCGAAGATCGCGGCGGCGAGCGTCGCGACCACCAGCCACAGGTAGGGCCGACCCGTGGCCGTCTGCACGAAGTCGTTCAGTGGGACGCCGACCGTCTGCTGCTCCGCGCCGAGCAGCCCGATCGCTCCGCCGAACGCGAGGAGGGCGGCGGCCAGCCCGACGATCCTGAGCGAGCGGGGCGCGCCGCCGAAGAGGCCGAGCCCCACCACCGCGGCGCCGACCAACAGCATCAGTCCGGCGTACAGGGCGGTCTTCGCCGCGACCGAGAAGGGCGTTGGGCCGGACGTGCTGAAGGTTGGGGTGACCCCCGGTGCGATCGTCCCTTCGACGGGCCCCACGCCGAAGGCGAACACCCCCGCCGTCTCGTGACCGTCTTGCGTCGACACCGTCTGCCAGCTGACGGTGTAGACCCCGTCCGCCAGGTGGGTCGGGAGCGACGCCGTCAGCGTGCGCGGCGGTTGCAGGGTCGGTGGACCCACCGGAAGCTTCGTCCCCCCGGAATCGAGCACGAGGATCGTCGACAAGGCGGGGTCCGGGATCTCGGTGAAGGTCAACCGGATCTCGCTCGGCGCCTTCGGCAGGGACGCGCCGTTGGCGGGTTCCGACGACGTCAGGAGCGCGTGCGCCGAGGCGACCCCCGCCCCAGCGGTCAGGACCGCCGCCGCTAACACGCCGACGATGAGGCCGTGCGTGAGCCGCTTCACGAACCCGCCGCCTTGATGAAGTCGACGGAAGCCGTGACCGGGGGCGCGAACGGCAGGTGATCGGCCGCGACGAACTCGGCGGTCAGGGTGTGCGGTCCCGGGGGCACGTTGCTCAGGTCGAGCACCTGCTCCGTCCCGAACGTCATCGACACCAGTGCGCCGTCCAAGAGGAGGTGCACGTGGCCGGTGTTCGGAGCGATCGATGTCGTCGTCGCTTGGACGATCGTTCCACCTTGGAGGTCCAAGACGACGTTCATCTCCGACCCACTCACACGCTCATGCGCTCGGGGTTGCACGAAGGCGATCGTCGCGGTGGACGGGGGCCGGGCCGTGCCGGTCGCCGTCTTCGGCCCGAGCAGCGCGCGGGGGATGAAGGCGGACGTGACCACGAGCACCCCGGCGAGTCCGAGCAGCCCGTAGGCGCCGGCCAGCGGAACGCGAGGGAAGCCGTTGCCGTGCAGCCTCGTCCATCCGATCCACCCCGTCCAGATCGCCCCGAACAGCATGACGATCGCAAGGGACTCGTCCGCCCCACCTGCGTGCGCGATCATCCCGGGCTCACGAGCTGCGTCGGGCCTTCCTCGCGATCAGGACGGCCGTGGTCCCCACGACGATGCCGATCACGCCGACGATCACGCCGATGATCGCAACCGTCTTCGCGGAGTCTGCGGCGCTCTTCGCCGAGGCGGTCGCCGCGGTCGCATCCGTCAGCCGTGTCGCGTCCTGCTGGATCCGGTCGGCGAGCTCCTGGGTCGTGGGTGCGGTCACGAGCGGGAACGCCGCCTCGGCGGGATCTTGGACCTCATCGAAGGTCGTGGGGCCGGACGTGAGTGACTCGTCGATCTTCGTCCCGTGCACCGTCCCGGTGAAGTGGAACGTATACGGCCCCGGTTGCGAGGGGATGAACCAGGCGCGGTAATCGCCCGGCGTGCCATCGCCTCCCACCTCGAAGTTCGCCTCGAGCGGGAGGTCCGTCTGCTGCCCCCCGAAGGACACCTGGACCTTCAACGACCCCCCCAGGTCGACGACCGGGTTGCCGTGCTCCGTGAGGATGATCTGCACGCTGTTGGGTTCTCCGACGTACGCCGGCTCGGTCCCGAATCCGATCTCCATGTGGATCGGTCCGGCCTGCCGTTGCGCGTGCGCGGAAGCGGCGGGTGCTCCGATGATCAATGCGACGGCGGCGAGCGCGCACGCCATAGCGAGCACGCGGATCGAACGATGCATGATGGGACTCCTTCGACCGACGGCCGGGATCGCCCCTGATCGGGGCGCGGGCGGCTATCGAGGAGGTCCGCGCCCGCGGAGGACGAGCCGGTCGGTGAACGCTGGCACGCCGCCGGGAAGGGTCAGCAGTATCGAGGAAGCGTGTGGGGTCGTCGGCGTCGGAGATCCCAGGGTCTCCGCAGCAGCGTCGGCAGCGCGAAGGATCAGGCTGATCGCCGCAGCGACCAGCAGACCAACGGCCAGCTGGGCGACCGCGCCGACCGGAAGGACCTCCGTGAGGTCGTGGAGGGGAGCACCCGCCGCGACCCGCTCCGCGACCTCGATCGCGGCGAAGGTCAGGATCTGGAAGCACACGACCCGCGCGGCGAGGTGGCGGAACGCCATCTCGTGCTCGCCTCGTCCGCGGGTGAGGCGCCCGAGGAACGCCGCGGCGAGTCCGATCACGGCGGTGGCGAGCGCCGCGTGGACCGCGACGGGCAGGTACCCATGTCCGGTGGAGGCGAGGAGCTGCGACCGGGCTTGGGGGATCGGCGCGAGGATCGTGTACGCGATCGCGTGGCCCACGAACACACCGAAGAACGCGGTCGCCCACACGATGCTGCGAGGGATCGGCAGCCGCGACATCACACCTATGCTACGTGCTCTCGGTGTCGGAGGGGAGCAGGTCGTGCGGGCCAAGGACGTCAACCGGGTCGGTGTGGTGGGTTTCGGT
>DATLPI010000194.1:0-5821 GCA_035535815.1 Actinomycetota bacterium
GTGTCCTTGTAGCCCTTGCGATAGATGGAGCCCGGCCGGAAGATCGACTTCCAGACCTCGGATTCCCGGAGGTTCGGCGGCTGGATCTTCGCCACGCTTCTGTCGTCTCCCTCGCTCGCGTTCGGTTCTCTTAGGCCGACTCGGCTTGCGAGGTCGGCACGTCCGCCAGGGCGCGCTTGCCCGTGGAACCGTCAGGCAGTCGCGCATAGTACAGCGTGTCGGTGGGGCACCGATCGACGCACACGGAGCAGCGCGTGCATGCGGTGTCGTCGACGACGAACAACGCATTCGCCACGCGGACCTCCGCGCCGACGGCCTCCTCATCGGTGTCGGCGACGATGTCGGTCGACATCATCCAGATGCAGTTCCATGGGCAGACGTCCTCGCACGCCCGGCACAGGATGCAGTCGTCGGGGTCCAGCATCAGGTGCTTCGGCGACTTCACCCCTTCGGCGAGCCACGCCGCGTCGACGGCCTCGACGATGTAGTCGTCGTGGATGTCGACTTCGGTCTTGGAGAAGGGCATCCGGGCTCCTAGCGGTATCCACCGCTCGGGCGTGCGCCGGCGTCGCCGCCACGCAGCTTCTTGCGCCAGTTCTGCATGGCCGCGGACACGACGAGCAGCAGGATGAACGGCACCGTGGTCAGACCCATCGCGATCGCGTCACGCACCATCAGATAGCCCTCGCTCGAGAGCGGGTCCGTGATGCCGCTGCCGAACGGCTCCCGCAGGAACGCCTCGACGTCGGTCGGGCCGGCCCACCCGATCTTCTGCTCGGCGAAGTACATCCAGAACGACGGCATGATCACCGCCGAGATCAACAGGAAGAAGACGAGCACGAGGGAGAACAGCACCGCGTTGGTCCAGGTCCACTCGAAGGCCCGCAGGAACGCCTCGACCCGGGCCTTCAGCCCACTCGTGCGCTGCTTCATCCGGGACTTGCCGGCGACGTCGATCTGGCTCATACGCTCGTCCGTTCCGTGGCGGCCGAATCATAGCAACACGCCTGCTGGCTTCCGCGGCTCACCACGGTGGGAAAGCGCCGTCGGGCGGGCACACTATGACCGGCGCCGAGGCGGTGAGACAACCCCTGCAGGTGAGGGCACGTGAGCGGGTGTGGTCCCACGCGGCGACCCTACACTCCGTGTCTGTGACGCACGCCTGCCGGACCGCCCAATGATCGCCGACACGCAGACCACGCTGGCGCATTGGTGGGCCCCACTGCTCGCGTTCCTCGCCGGACTCGTGTCGTTCGCGAGCCCGTGCGTGTTGCCGCTGGTGCCCGGCTACCTCTCCTTCGTGATGGGGGGTTCGGTCCTCGACGCCGAGGAGGCGCCAGACGAAGCGAGGAAGGCGGACCTCCGACCGATCCTGCTGTTCGTCGGCGGGTTCACGCTCGTGTTCACGCTGTTCGGCGCGTTCGCCTCGACGTTCGTGCACCTGTTCAAGGGGCGGCCGGGGCAGATCGTGGCGGGCGTCGTGGTCGTGGTGCTCGGGCTGCTGTTGATCGGCTACGCGTTCGGGCGCGGCTCGATCCGGCTCTACGCGGAGCGCCGGCCGTTCCTCGGCAAGGTGCGGCCCGGTCCCGCGGGCGCCTTTCCTCTCGGGATGGCGTTCGCCGCCGGATGGACGCCCTGCATCGGGCCGATCCTCGGCGGCATCATCATCATCGCGGCGGGGGGGAGCGCGGCCTGGGGGGCCTTCCTGCTGGTGTGCTACTCGATGGGGCTCGGCATCCCATTCATCGCCATCGGCCTTGGGGCGCAATGGCTCACAGGTTCGACGGAGTGGATGAAGCGGCACTACGGCGCCATCGCGGGGGTCTCCGGCGGGATCCTGGTGGTGCTCGGAGTGATGATCGCGACCGGGGAGTTCACGCGGCGCCTCGCGCCGCTGGTGCGCTTCGGCACGTGGCTGTGATGGGCCGGCGGTAGCATCGGGGCGCCGATGACCCCGCCAGACGGCCACCGCTCGTCCCTCAGCCGCTCCGTGGCCATCGTGTGGCGCACGCTTCGCTCGATGCGCACGGCGATCATCTTGCTGCTGATGCTGGCCGCCGCCGCCGTGGTCGGCTCGTTGATCCCGCAGATCCCCAACAGCCCCGAGCGCGTCGCCGCCTACCAGTTCGATCACCCGTTCTGGGGCACGTTCTTCTCGGCCGCTGGGTTCTTCGACGTGTTCGGCTCGTGGTGGTTCGGGCTGATCACGGCCTTGCTGTTCGTGTCGCTGATCGCCTGCCTGCTGCCGCGCTCGCGGGCGCTGTGGCGGGCCGCGCGGGCGCGGCCGATCCAGGCCAGGGAGCTCGACGCGTTCCCCTCGTTCGTCGAGCGGCGTGTGACCGCTCCGCCCGCTGCGGCGGCGACCAGTGCATCGAAAGTCTTGCGACACAAGCGGTTCCGTGTTGAGCTGGATCGCGACGGCGCGGCGGTGGCCGCCGAGAAGGGGTTCCTTCGGGAGATCGGCAGCCTCGCGTTCCACTGGGCGTTCCTGCTGCTGTTGGTGGCCGTCATCGTGGGGAAGGGCACCGGCTACGTGGGCCACGCGACGATCGTGGAGGGAGAAACGTGGGTCGATGCGCGGCTGAATTACGACGGCGACCTGCGGACCGGCCGGTTCTTCACCGGCGGGTTCTCCGGGACACAGATCACCCTGTCCGATTTCGAAGATGCCTACCGCGACACGGGGATCCCGATGGACTTCCACTCGCAACTGCAGGTCGCGAACGCCGACGGCAGCGAGGCCCGCGACGTCGACGTGCGGATCAACCACCCTTCCGTGTTCAACGGGATCCGCATCTTCCAGTACGGGTTCGGGTGGGCCGCGATGATGCGCGTCCAGCAGAGGAACCGTGTCCTGTTCGACGGGCCTGTGGTGCTGGGGCAGGACACGCCCCCGGGTGAGAACCCGCTGGCGCAGCCGTGGGTCGGGGTGATCAAGCTGGCGACGCTGCGGCCGCAGCGGGCCATCGTGCTCGAGCTCTATCCGGACGCCGAGGCCTACTTCCGAACGATCCAGACGGGTGTGCCGCAACCGATGACGCAGGCCAACGCCCCGTTCATCCGCTACCAGGAGTGGACCGGGAGGCTACTGGACACTTCGCTGTCGGGCCTCGACACGCGTTTCATGCACGTGTCCGGTTCGGGCGTGGTCGGGGAGGGGAACAGCGTCGACCTGGACCGCGGCTGTGTCGTGGCGAAGCCCAACGAGACGGTTCCTTCGGCGGCCGCCGACGTCGTGTGCTCGCCCCCGCCGGGCGAAACCGCGCTGCTCATGTCGTTCCCGGAGCTCCGCCAGTATTCGCGGTTGCAGATCTCCCACGACGCGACGGTCCCCTACGTGCTCGCGGCGGCTATCCTCATCGTCCTCGGGCTCCTGCCGGCGCTCTACGTGTCGCGGCGCAAGGTGTGGGTCCGCGCCCGGCCCGATGGGCCGGGGTCGATCGTCCAGGTCGGAGGGTTTTCGCTGCAGCGGAAGGATCGGTTCGACGAGGAGTTCGCCTCGCTGGTCGAGGCCGTGGTGACGGCCGCCGGCGGCGCTCCGACCGCGGAGCCCGCGGAGGTACTGCGACCATGACCACCGCCGAGTGGGCACGGCTGTCCTCCGACGCGTTCAACATCGCGCTGTTCTCCTACATCGCGGCGATGCTCGCGTCCTTCGCGTACCTGGCGTTCCGCCGCGACGGGCTGCACACCCTGGCCACCGCGATCGGGATCGTGGGCCTCGTGGCAAACGGCCTGTCGATCGTGACGCGGGGGATCGCCGCGGACCGGACGCCGTGGGGCAACATGTACGAGTACTCGTCCCTGCTGACGTTCCTGATCGTGCTCGGCTACCTGTGGATCGTGGAGGCGCGGGCGAAGGTGCGCACGATCGGGGGCTTCGTCTACGCGATGGCCGTGCTCACGATGGCGATGGCGGTGTCGTTCTTCTATGTGGGGCCGACCGCCCTGCTGCCGGCGCTGAACTCGTACTGGCGCCAGATCCACGTGACGTCGATGATCGTGGCCTCGTCCCTGTTGGGTGTGGGATGCCTGTTCACGATCGTCTACCTGCTGAAACTCGGGAGCGAACGACGCGGGGTACGCCGCCTCGGCACGCAGCTGCCGCCGCCGATCATGGGCGGCGCGATCGACGCGAGTGACCCGGACGCGCCGCCGGGCTACGCCGCGGGCGCCGACGAGCCGGTGGGATCGGCGGCAACGGGCTCTCGCCGGATCGCCCTGCCGCCCTCGGCCACGCTCGACGGGCTCGCCTACAAGTTCATCCGGTTCGGATTCCCCGTGTGGACCTTCGGCGTCATCTGCGGCGCGATCTGGGCCCAGCAGACGTGGGGCCGCTACTGGGGATGGGACCCGAAGGAGACGTGGTCCTTCATCACCTGGGTGATCTTCGCGGGCTACCTCCACGCGCGCGCGACCGCCGGGTGGAAGGGCACGCGCGCGGCGATCGTGGCGTTGGTCGGCTTCGTGTCGTTGCTCATCACGTACTACGCCGTGAACCTATGGATCGCAGGTCTGCACACGTACGCGACGTGACCCGTCGCGCGGGGACCGGGGTGTGTCCGATCCGGTCACACTCGGTGGTACATTCCTGCCGGCTTGCGCCCCCGGGCGCGGTAACCGAACGATGAGGGGCAACGTGCGCAAGAAGGTTCTATTGGCCGGTGGGCTGCTGTTGCTCACCGTGCTGATGGGCGCGTGCAGCAAGGATCTTCCGCAGAACACCTTCGACCCGGCCGGGCCCACCGCGCAGTCCGAGAAGGACGTGCTCATGCTGCCCCTGGCGATCGCCGGCGTCATGTTCCTCCTCGTCGAAGGCGGCATCGTCTGGCTGGCCCTCAAGTTCCGCCATCGCAAGGGCCGCGAGCGCATGCCCAAGCAGCTCCACGGCAACACGCGCCTGGAGATCGGATGGACGATCGCGCCCGCGGTCCTGCTGGCCATCGTCGTCGTGCCCGCCGTCTCGCTGATCTGGAAGCTCTCCGACGTCCCGACGGGTGCGATGGAGATCAAGGTCCAGGGCTACCAGTGGTGGTGGGGCTACCAGTACCTCGATGAGGACCTGAAGGTCGACTACGGCGACCACGGTCCGATCACGACCGCGGACGTCCTCGTCATTCCCACGAACACGACGATCAACCTTTCGCTCGAATCGGCGGGCGGGCTGATCGGCGGCGACAACCCCGATCACCAGGTGATCCACTCGTTCTGGGCACCGCGCTTGTTTGGCAAGCAGGACGTCGTGCCGGGCGCATCCGGCGAGGACAACCACATCGTGTTCTCCGCCTGGGAGCCGGGCACCTACTACGGGCAGTGCGCCGAGTTCTGCGGGCTCCAGCACGCGATGATGAAGTTCCGCATCGTCGCGCTCGACCCCGTCGACTGGCAGGCGTGGGTGACCGACCACAAGCAGCCGGCGCAGACGCCGACCGCGGGTTCGACCGCAGCGGACGGGATGGACCTGTTCCTCGGGACCAACGGCCAAGGTTGGCAGTGCATCGCGTGTCACGCGATCGGCGGCACCCCGGCCGGCAGCCCGGCCGGACCGAACCTGACCCAGTTCGCCGCCGCGACGCACGAATGCTTCGCCGGCTGCAACTTCGAAACATTCATCGATGGCAGACCCAACGAAGAGGCGCTGAAGGCATGGCTTCGAGATCCCAACGCCGTGAAGATGGGTACGAAGATGCCCAACTACCACCTGACGGAAGACGAGATCGATGCGCTCGTCGCTTACCTGTACACCCTGTCGTAGGAGCGGATGCGAACGATGGCAAGCGTGACGGTTTCGACCCAGCGGGGGATCCTGCGCCGCCCGGTG
>DATLPI010000195.1:0-5093 GCA_035535815.1 Actinomycetota bacterium
CGTTCCATCGCCACGGCCACCATGTCGGTCTCGCGTCCGAACCGCTCCACGACGGCAGGACCGGAGGTACCGGTCAGCGCGGCGGCGATCGCGCCCACGACCACCAACGAGCCGGCGAAGGTCATCGTCGACGGACCGGACTCTTGGCCCGCCGCCGTGTCGAGGACCTCGTCGGCGAGCGATGCCAGGGTGTTGGTGCGGCCGTTCGTCACGGCCACGATGCGCGACGGGACGGCGCTCGAGCGGATGTGCTCGGCGACCTTCACCACCTCGGCGCTCTCGCCCGACTGGCTCACGGCCACCACCAGGGTGTGCGGTCCCAGCATCGCCGTGCGGAAATGAAGGAGCTCGGCCGAATCGAGCATCACAGCGGCGATGCCGCCGCGCGCGAGCTCGGCAACGGCGGGATAGCACGCGTCGTAGGAGCTCCCCATGCCCGTGAAGACCAAGGTGCGACCGGTTGCTGCGGCGGCGATGGAGGCCAGGGTTCCGGCCTGGTCGCCCAGCGCCGAGGCCGCTCGCCGCAGGGCGTCCGGCTGGCCGCTGATCTCGGCGATGAATGGGTCAGGAAAGTTTCCTAACGATTTCATCGGCGCGAGTGTACGATGCCGACGGCATGGGTGTGAAGGTCGCGGTCGTCGGTGGAGGCAGCACGTACACGCCGGAGCTCGTCGAGGGGTTCGTGACCCGCGGCGATCGCCTCCCGGTGGACGAGCTGGTGCTGCTCGACATCGACCAGGAGCGGCTCGAAGTCGTCGGGGCCCTGGCCGAGCGCATGATGCGCAGGGCCGGCTGGTCGGGCCGCCTGATCCTCACCGATGACCGTGTCGAGGCGATCGACGGCGCCGACTTCGTGATCGTGCAGTTGCGGGTGGGCGGGAACAAGGCTCGCTACCGTGACGAGACGATCCCGCCGTTGTTCGGATGCATCGGCCAGGAGACGACCGGTCCCGGCGGGTTCGCCAAGGCGCTGCGGACGGTGCCGGTAGTGCTGGAGCTCGCCGAGCTCACGGCCGAACGCGGCGCGCCCGGCGCGTGGTTCGTGGACTTCACCAACCCGACCGGGCTGGTCACCCAGGCGCTGTTGGATCAGGGACACAGGGCGATCGGCCTCTGCAACGTGGCGATCGGGTTCCAGCGGGAGTTCGCGTCGATGTTCGAGGTCGACCCCTCGAGCGTGCAGCTGGACCACGTGGGGCTCAACCACCTGACGTGGGAGCGCAAGGTGCTGGTCGACGGGGAGGATCGCCTGCCGGCATTGCTGGAGGCGCTCGAAGACCCCGACTCGCCCGCGCAGGCGTACCGACGCGAACTGGAGGCCGAGACGCATCTGGATCTGGTGCAGGCGCTGCGCGCGATCCCCAGTTACTACCTCCACTACTACTACGACGTCGATCGCGTGCTTGCCGCCCAGCAAGCGGGGGAGACCCCGCGGGCCGAGGAGGTCATGCAGATCGAGGCGGGCCTACTGGAGCTGTATCGCGACCCGACGCTCGACACGAAACCGAAGCTCCTGGAGGAACGTGGGGGCGCGTTCTACAGCGACGCCGCCGCGGCGCTGATCGCCTCGCTCCATGCGGGCACGGGCGACGTGCAGGTCGTGAATCTGCGCAACGACGGTGCGATCTCGAACCTGCCCGACGATGCGGTGGTGGAGATCTCGGCCACGGTCGATCGCGAGGGCGCCCACCCGATCGCCACCGACGCGCTCGCGCCGGCCATGCACGGCCTGGTGGCGCACGCCAAGGCCTACGAGCTGCTCGCGATCGAGGCGGCGATCTCCGGCAGCCGGGTCACGGCGTTGCAGGCGCTGATGGCGAACCCGCTGGTGGGCGACCACGAGCGTGCCGTGCCCTTGCTCGAGGCGCTGCTGACCGCCAACGAGGCGTACCTGCCCCGCTTCTTCGACGCCTGATCGGGCGCTAGCGCGCCGTCAGCTCGTCGGCATGGCGTTGGATCTTCGCCAGGGCTTCCACCGCGTCACCGATGCCACGGTCGCCGTCCCGGAAGACGTTCTCCATGAAGTAGACCGACTCCCGCTGGCCGGCGGCCTCGGCCACCGGGAACGACATCGACTGCATGTCCAACCGGTCGGCGAACTCGACCGCCACGGGGAGCCGGGACAGCGACGGCTGGAAGAGCTCGTAGCGGTTCATCGAGGGGTACTGCACCTCGGCCGGGATGCCCTCGGCTTCCATCGCCGCGCAGACCACCTCGTTGGTGGCCCCCGCGAACATCTCCGGGTCCATCGCGAGGATGTAGTTGTAGAAGCTCCATCGTGTGACGCGTTCGTCGTGCGGCATCACGCGCACGCCGGGAACGGCCGCGACCTCCCGTTCGAACGCCTTCCCGGTCACCGCACGCTCGGCCTGCTGGGCGGGGAAGCGCTTCATCGCCACGACGAGGAGCGCGGCGTTCAGGTCCGACAGTCGGTAGTTCGCGCCGAACGTGTACGCCTTCTCGTCAGGATCCTTCGCGCGACCGCAGTCGATGATCGAATGCGCCCGCTGGGCCAGGGCGGCGTCGTTCGTGAGGAGGCTCCCGCCCTCGCCCGAGGTGAGGATCTTGGACGACTGGTGGCTGAAGGAGCCGAAGTCCCCGATGCACCCTGCGCCCTGGTCGCGCCATCGCTGCCCCGGTGCATGGGCGCAGTCCTCGATGACCGCCAGTCCGTGCGTGGTGGCGATCGCCATGATCCGATCCATGTCCGCCATCTGGTGGCCCAGGTGCACCGGCATGATCGCGCGGGTGCGCTCGGTGATCGCTGCTTCCACGAGGTCGGGATCGATCGTCCAGGTCTCGGGGGTGACGTCGACGAACACCGGGATCGCTCCGGCCGCCATGGGTGCGTAGGCGGTGGCGGCGAACGTGAGGGCCGGCACGATGACCTCGTCGCCCCATCCGATGTCCAGCGCCTTGCACGCCACCTCCATCGTGACCGTGCCGTTCATCATCAGCACGCCGTGCGCCGCGCCTTGATACGCGGCGAAGGACTCCTCGAACGCTCCAGCGTTGACCCCGGGTTCGGGGAAGCCACCCCACTCGCCGCTGCGCACCACCTCGGTGACGGCGGCGACGACCTCGTCATCGACCGCCGGCCACGCCGGGTAGTCGGTCGAGCGCACGGGGGTTCCTCCGTTGATCGCGAGTTCAGGCATGGCGGTGCTCGCTCCTTCCAGGTATGGACGTGGTCGGTTGCTCGGTTGCGGTGCTGTTAGCGTGCTCGGCATGGCACCGCGCGTCGTCGTCATCGGTGGTGGTTCCGCCTACATGCCGGGGATCGCGTTCGCCTTCGCGAAGGCGTCCGCCGCCTTCCCGGACGCCACACTCGTGCTGCACGACCTCGATCCCGATGCACTCCATCTGCAGGAGCGTCTCACGGGCGCCATCATGCGCTCGCGGGGCGCGTCCGGCGTCGGCGTCGAGGCGCACGTCGACCGCGAACCCGCGCTGGAAGGCGCCGACCTGGTCCTGGCAACCTTTCGGCCGGGCGGGTTCGAAGCGCGGCATCTCGACGAGAAGATCGCGATCGACCACGGCGTGATCGGTCAGGAAACCGCGGGCCCGGGAGGCTTCGCGATGGCGCTGCGGTCGGTGCCCGTGGTGCTGGCGATCGCCGACCAGCTCCGGCGCGTGGGCAACGACGGCGCCGTGCTGTTGAACTACACGAACCCCGTGCAGATCGTGAGCGAGGCGGTGGCGAGGTTCGCCTCGGGCGTGCCCTACGCCGGATTGTGCGATCAAACTGAGGGTGAACGACGGTTCCTCGGACGGCTCATGGGGTGTGACCCGCGTTCGATCGAACTCGACACCTGCGGCACGAACCACATGACGTTCACCCGCGGCGTCTCGATCGACGGGCAGGACCGAACGGTGTCCGTGTGGGCCCGGCTGGACACCCTCGCGCTCGACGTGCTCGAGACCGAAGCCGAACGCCGGATCGTGCGCCTGTTCCGGATGTTCGGCCGCATCCCCAGCGAGTACATGCAGTACTTCCTGTTCCACGACGAGGTGCTCGCGGAGCAGCGAGCCCGGGGGTGCACCCGCGCCGAAGAGATCATGGCGATCCTGCCCGACGTGCTCACCAGCTATCGAGCGGAGGCATCGAGCGAGCATCCCGAGCCGTCGATGACCCGGGCCAGCGAGGAGCACGGTGACTTCGCCGTCTCGGTCATGGCCGCGATGCTGGGCGGCGAACGCGCGCGGTTCGTGCTGAACCTCCCCAACGAGGGTCAGGTCGAGGATCTGCCGCGGATGGCCATCGTGGAGACCCCAGCATGGGTCCAGGGTCGCGTCGTGGAACCGATCCCGCAGGGCGCCTTGCCCCCCGAGGTGAGCGGCATGGTCCGCCAGGTGGCCGCCCACGCCGAGCTCACGGCCGAGGCGGCCGTGACCGGCAACCGGGCTCTCGCGATCGAGGCGCTGGCGCTGCACCCGTTGGTCCGTTCCGTGGGGACCGCCGAGTCGCTCGTCGATGCCTACCTGCACGCCCATGCCGATCTCCTGCCGCAGTTCCCGGTGACGTGAACCCGTCCGAAGCTCACCCACCGTTGGTGCTGGACGACGTCCTCGCGAGCGTGGTCGACGGCCGCACCAAGGGCATGCCGGAGGACAAGGTCGCCCTCGGCGACGTTCCCGCACGGCGGCTGGTGCTCGCCGATCTGTCGTTCCCCGTGATGTCGTTGCGCTCGTCCGCACTCGATCACAACGTCGCTCTGACGGCCGACTACTGCCGCCGGGCCGGTGTGTCGCTGGCACCCCACGGCAAGACGACGATGTCCCCGCAGCTGTGGGATCGGCAGCTCCGTGCCGGCGCCTGGGGACTGACCGCCGCCACGGCGCAGCAGGCTCAGGTGATGCGCGGCGTCGGCGTGCGTCGGGTGATGATCGCCAACGAGCTCGTCGACCCCACGTCGATCCGGTGGGCGGCCGCCTGTCTGGAGGACCCGGACCTCGAGCTGTGGTCGTGGGTCGATTCCCCCGACGCGGTGTCGCTGCTGGAGGAAGGGGTGCGGGAGCGCGGTGTGGGTGGGGCCCATCGCGTATTGGTCGAACTCGGTCACCCAGGCGGGCGCACCGGCGCACGATCCGTG
>DATLPI010000196.1:0-2330 GCA_035535815.1 Actinomycetota bacterium
TCCACGGATCTGATGGCACTTCTGAACGACTGGTCGCTCGGGTTCTGCCCACTCAACTCCATCGAGCGCTCGATCAGCGACCTGATCGACGCCCGCGGGTCAAATGCGGTGGAGCGCACCGCGGCCGTCGTGACGGCGGAGGACGCGATGGCGATGCTCGAGCCGGGGGACATCCTGATCGACTGCACCGGCAGCAACTCGTTGCTCCGAGATCACCTGACGACTGACTCTGGCGAGGTGGATGGAGCCGGGAACACGCTCCAGATTAGGCTCGAATACGCGCTTGTCGTCACCTTCCTGTACGGCCAGACGTACGACTGCAACGAGTACTGCAAGTACTACAAGAACATCGAGAACGCGCACCACAAGTTCATTCCGATGGTCCACCGCATCCACACCGACGGCGACGTCAGCCACGTGACGGGCATCGTCAACATCACCGCCGAGGAATATGAGGCGGTGCCGTCCCGATGCGACGGCGAGTGGCTTCGCGGCAACTTCCCCAGCGTCACGGAGTCGATGGACCGTTTCATCGACAAGATCAAGGCGGAAACTCACGGCGAGGTAGTAGGAGACCTCGACGTTGTCCGGATACCCCTGGATCTGTTCCGGGCCCGCAATGCGACCAGCCGCCAGTGGCTTGCAGCGGGGCCCAGCGACCACCCCTTCTCCAGCTCGCCGGTGTTCCTCGCCGGCGATTCGGCCATCGGCTCTCCCTACTTTCAGTCGATCTCGCTCGGCTTCGAGTGCGCGATGTACTTGGCAGGACTCATGGCGCGGCGTGACCTACCACTCAGCGACGTGCTCGATCGCTATGAGCTGTTCATCTACAAGCAGTGGCTTCGCGTCTACATGCGCAGCAAGATGATCAAGCACAACAAGGATCTCTTCGAGACCCTCGACGACCCGCTCGCGCTCCTGGAGAAGCTGCACATCTACTAGCGAGTTCAGGGTGACTGGGCTGCGATCCGTCGCCACCCGACTACGCTTGTTCGCCGATGCCGTTCTCGGGCGACTGGGCCTTCCGCGACTGTCCCTGGTGTGGTCTCTCCGATGCGCAGATGCAGCAGCTCGCTATGGACCTCAGGGCCGACCGACGCGGTTCGACCCCGCGATACTGGTCAGTGATCTCGTGCCCGCGCTGTGGCGGCGCCATCCTGATCGAGCACACCGCTCCGAACGACCCGGAGGCTCAGCTGCTGAAGGTCGTGCCTGAGCACGGTGCCGTTGTGCGCGGCGAGCGCCTGCCCGATGCCATACGCCAGTACTACGTGGACGCAATCCGTGTCCTTGAGGCCGTAGGAGAGCACGCATCCCACGTCGATGAGAAGACGGCGCGCCGGGCGTTGCAGTTCACGACCCAGGTTCTGCGGAACCTCTTCGAGATCCCGGCTGAGCGTGCCGCTCGCTCCGAGCCCGAGGACGAGGGCAAGCCCGAGTAGAGCTCGGATTGCGCGGCCACACCTCGACGAGGATTTCGTCCAATGCGGTGGTGACCTGGGCCGCTGTCTGTCATCACCAGGGAGAGCGCCCTACCGCGGATCCGCGTCCCGCGGCCTCCGTCGGCGTCCGTGTCGGCTGGGGCACTGGGCGCGCTTGTTGATCGACGTTATCGGTGACCTGCTGCCGTCGGCGATCGCCGTCGCCCTCAGTCCGGTCCCGATCATCGCCGTAGTCCTCGTCCTGGGGGCGCCGAGAGCCCGGAGCGCGGGGCCGGCCTTCGCGCTCGGCTGGATCGGCGGTCTGCTAGCCGTGAGCGTCATCGTGGTCCTCGTCCTCGGGGCTGGCAGCGATCCCGACAGCGACGACCCAGGCATCTCCTGGTTCAAGGTCGCCATAGGGATCCTGTTCCTCGTGATGGCCGCCAACCAATGGAAGAAGCGACCGAAGGATGGCCAGGAACCCGAGACGCCGAAGTGGATGGCAACCATCGACACCGCGACACCGTCGAGGGCGGCGGTGCTCGGCGCTGCGCTCTCCGGGGCGAACCCAAAGAACCTGGCGCTCACCCTCGCCGCGGCCGCGTCGATCGCCGAGGCGGGGCTCGACCGAGCCGACGAGGCGATCGCCGTCGTCGTGTTCGTCGCCCTCGGATCGGTCACGGTCGCCGGTGCAGTGCTCGTCTACCTCGTCGACGCCAAGCGAGCCGCGCGCCCGCTCAACGCGATCAAGCGCTTCATGTCCGACAACAACGCGGTCATCATGATGGTCGTCCTGCTCCTACTCGGGGCCAAGCTCCTCGGCGACGGCCTCGCCGTCCTCTGACCCCATCGATCGGCCGAGGCCCCTCGCTGGCGCCGGAGGCTCGCCCCAAGACTGCTGCTTTCCGC
>DATLPI010000197.1:0-7573 GCA_035535815.1 Actinomycetota bacterium
CGGGCTGGCCGACTCCGTGGCGTTGGTGGTGGCGATCGCGGCGGCCCAGGCCGTGGAGCACGTGGGCCTGCCCGAGGCGCGCCTCAACCTGGCGCACGCCACGATCTACCTGGCGACCGCCCCGAAGTCCAACAGCGTCTACACCGCGATCTCGCGAGCGATGGAAGACGCGCCCGGGACCGAGCCGGTGCCATTGCACCTGCGCGACGCCAGCTACCGGGGGGCCAAGCAGCTCGGACATGGTGAGGGTTACCGCTACCCGCATGATTTTCCGGGACACGCGGTGGAGCAGGAGTACCGCCCCACCACGTTCCGGGGCAAGCGTTACTACGAGCCGTCGGGACAGGGGCGTGATGTCCCCCGCATCCCCGGGACGGGCCAGAAAGCCGAGGAGCCGGCGGAGGATCGGGACGCGTGAGCGGCGGCATCCGGGTCCCCCGCGGCGTCGGGTAGGCTACGCGGACCAACCGCAGGCGTCCGACGAAAGGCTCGAGGAACGATGACACTCCTGGCGATGTCCGGCGACACGGCCCTCACGATCGTGGCCGTCTTCTGGGCCGTGCTGGTCCTGGGCCTGCTGGTCGTGCTCCTCAACACCTTCCGGGTGCTCGAGAGCACCAAGATGTCGATCGACACGATGCGCGAGGAGGTCGTGCCGCTCCTGCGCGAGGTCAAGGGATCGGTGGAGCGCGCCAACCGTGAACTCGATCGCGTCGACACGATGTTGATCTCGGCCACCGAGGTCGTGGGCCGGGTCGAGAAGCTCTCCGGCTTGGCCGAACAGGCCGCCGCGAGCCCGCTCGTGAAGATCATCAGCGTGGGTGCCGGCCTGAAGAAGGGCTTCTCGCGCGCCCGGGGCGGCCGCAAGCAGTGAAGCGAGGGTTCTGGGTCGCGTTGGGCCTCGGGGCGGGCGCGACCGGCGCCATCATGGCCAGCCGCTGGACCAAGAAGCAGGCTCAACGCGTCGCGCCGCAGTCCCTGGCACGCGAGGCCAAAGGCGGCCTGCTCGACTTCTCGAAGCTGGTCTCGGAGTCGATCCAAGAGGGCAAGCAGGCGATGGCCGAGCGCGAAGCGGAGCTGCGGGCCGACAACGACATGACGGTCACGACCGGCGAACCTGACGAACCGCCCGCCGCCTGACCCGCCGGTAGACTCCCCGGCGTGGAAGGCCACCGGATCCGCGAGTCGTTCCTGTCGTTCTTCGAAGAACGCGACCACAAGCGCGTCCAGAGTTCGTCGCTGATCCCACCGCCTGAATCGGGCCTGCTGCTGACGAACGCGGGCATGAACCAGTTCATCCCGTACTTCCTGGGTCAGGCGTCGGCGCCGTATCCGCGTGCCGTCACCTCGCAGAAGGTGATGCGCACCAACGACATCGAGAACGTGGGCCACGACGCCCGGCACGAGACCTTCTTCGAGATGCTGGGGAACTTCTCGTTCGCCGACTACTTCAAGGCCGAAGCGATCGCGTGGGCGCACGAGTTGATCACCGAGGGGTACGGGATCGACCACGACTTGCTGTGGGTCACGGTCTACGACCAGGACGAGGAAGCGGCCTCGGCCTGGGTCGACCTGGCCGGGATCGCCCCCGAGCGCATCGTGCGTCGCGGCAAGCTCGACGAGGACGGCGAGCTCGCGAACTACTGGCACACCCACGCCGCCGGCCCCGCGGGGCCGTGTTCGGAGATCTTCGTGGACCGTGGACCCCGCTACGGTCCCGAGGGCGGTCCCGACGTCGACGAAGAGCGCTTCATGGAGATCTGGAACCTGGTGTTCATGCAGGAACAGGTCGACGGCGATCTCGAGGTCGTGGCGCCGCTGCCGGGTAAGAACGTCGACACCGGTTCCTCGCTCGAACGGGTGGCGATGATCCTGCAGGGCGTCGACAACGTGTTCGAGACCGATCTGTTCAGCCCCACGCTCGAGGAAGCCGAGCGGCGCTCGGGCAAGCGTCACGGCGAGGACCCGGACGACGACGTGTCCCTCAAGATCGTGGCCGAACACGGCCGTGCCACCACGTTCCTGATCGCCGACGGCGTGCAGCCCTCGAACGAAGGGCGCGGATACATCCTGCGCCGCATGTTGCGCCGCGCGGTCTCACACGGTCGCCGTCTGGGGATCGAGGGCAGTGTCCTCGATCCCATCATCACCACGGTGATCGACGGCTTCGGCGACGCCTACCCCGAGCTGCGGGAGAACGAGGCGTTCGTGCGCCAGGTTGCCGATTCCGAGGAGGACAGGTTCTCCGCCACCCTGGGCAAAGGACTCGTGCTCTTCGAAGACGCCAAGGGCCGGGCGGAGGGGTCGCGGATCTCGGGCGACGACGCCTTCGCGCTGTCGGACACGTTCGGGATCCCACGCGAACAGATCCAGGAATGGGCGGCCGAAGCCGGACTCACGGTCGACACCGACCGGTTCGCCGAGCTCCTTCAGGAGCAGCGCGACCGCGCGCGTGCGGCGCGCAAGAAGGTCGAGGTGGGGCTCGAAGCGGGCGCCGTCCCGCCCACCGAGTTCGTTGGCTACCACGAGACCCAGGCCGAAACGCCCATCGCCTTGGTCCTGGGTGAGGGTTCCGAACAGCTCGAGGCAGCCGAAGAGGGCCAGGCCGTGCGCGTGTTCCTGGATCGCACGCCGTTCTACGCCGAGGGCGGCGGTCAGGTGGGGGACCAGGGCCTGATCCGTACCGACACCGGCATGGTTCGCGTCACCGACACCGTGCCGGCCGGGGGGCATGCCACCATGCACCTGGGAACCGTCGAGTCCGGCGAGATCCGTCCGGGCCAGGTCGCGCACGCCGCGATCGACGTGGGCCGTCGTGAGGCGACCGCGCGCGCCCACACCTCCACGCACGTCGTGCACTGGACGTTGAAGCAGGTGCTCGGCGAGCACGCCCGACAGGCGGGTTCGCTGGTCGCACCCGGCCGGCTGCGGTTCGACTTCCGCCATCCGAACGCCGTCCCGCTCGAGACCCTGGAGGGCGCCGAGCTCGAGGCGAACCGGCGACTGGCCATGGACGACGAGGTCCGTGCCACCGAGATGAGCATGGACGAGGCCAAGGGCCTGGGCGCCGTAGCGCTGTTCGGCGAGAAGTACGGCGATACGGTCCGCGTCGTCGAGATCGGGGACTACTCCAAGGAACTGTGCGGCGGCACCCACGTGCACCACACGGGCCACGTCGCCGTGGTGCGCATCCTGCACGAGGGCTCGATCGGCTCGGGCATGCGTCGCATCGAGGCGCTCGTGGGGCCCGACGCCCTGGTCGAGATCAACACCGAACGGGCGCTGCTCCGAGGGCTCGTGGAGGCCGTCGGGTCGAACGACCCCGCCACGGCCGCCGAGCACGCGCGCAGGATCGTCGAGGAGAACAAGCGCCTGAAGGGGGAGCTCGGCCGCCTCCGGGCGGGGGACCGCGATGCGGTCATCACCGCCCTGGTGGAGGGCGCCACGCCCGTCGACGGGGTGGCGCTGGTGGTCTCGGAGATCCCCGGGGAGGATCCCGGTGGGCTGCGCGACCTGGCGCAGAAGGTCCGCGACCAGCTGTCGGATCGTGCCGCCGCGATCGTCGTGGGCAACGGCGAGGGCGGCAAGGCGATGTTGGTGGCCGCGGTCACCGGGCCTGCCGTGGAGCGAGGGGTCACCGCCCCCGCGATCCTGGCGACCGCCGCCACGGTGATCGGCGGAGGGGCCGGCGGCAAGGACATCCTGGCCAACGCGGGGGGGAAGCACCCCGAGCGGGTCTCGGACGCACTCGGCGGCATCCCGGCACGCCTCGAGGAGCTCCTCGGAGCTCGCTAGCGATGTCCCCCCAGTCCGGTGAGACCGGTGCCACCCACGGCAGGGCGCTCGGGCTCGACCTCGGTGACGCGAGGATCGGCGTCGCCGTCTCCGACCCCGATCGACGCCTGGCGGTCCCCATCGGCACGATCCACGTGGGCCAGCCGCCGGGCGAGCTGAAGGCGGTCGCCGCCCTGGTCGCCGAGCACGACGCCACCGTCGTGGTGCTGGGACACCCGCGGTCCATGTCGGGCGAGTCCGGGGCTCGTGCGCAGCAGGCGGAGGCCTTCGCGGAGGGCCTGCGCTTGATCCTGACCGTGCCCGTCGAACTGCAGGATGAGCGCCTCTCCACCGTGGAGGCCGAGCGTTCGTTGCGGGAAGCCGGCATCAAGGGCCCCGAACGACGCCGGGTGGTGGATCGAACGGCCGCGGCCGTGATCCTGCAGGCCTGGCTGGATGCCGGGCAGCGGGGTTCCGCCTGAGCGCAAGGTCGCCTGCTCTTGGTGGTCCTGCCCGGTATCCTCGTCGTGGATGGAGACACAGACCACGCCGCGGCGAGCGGCCCGCCATGACCGCGATCCCCGCCGCGACGACCTCCGCCCTCGCCGAACCACCCTGCTGGTGTTGTTCGTGGCCTTCGTCGTGCTCGTCGGCGCCATGGTGTGGGCCGGCAACTACTACTCCGGCTGCAAGGCCGCGCCTCGAGCCTCGAAGGAGACGGTGAACTTCACGGTCCCCGACGGCGCCTCTGCCGGCGACGTCGTCGACGCCCTCGCGAGCGATGGCCTGATCAACTGCAGCGGGTTCGTCGGCAACCTCCTGATGCGCGGCACGGGCAAGACCGATCAGATCCGCGCGGGCGACTACCAGCTCAACCCGGGCATGACGCTCGATGAGATCGTCACGGTCCTCACCACGGCCCCCAAGAAGATCCCCACCACGAGCGTGCTGATCCCGCCCGGCTATCGCCTCACCGAGATCGCTTCCACCCTGCACGAAACGCTGAAGATCCCCGAGAAGGAGTTCCTCGACGCGGCCAACAGCGGGGAGTACTCGCTCGAGCCCTATCTGCCCGCGGGAACGCCGACGGTGGAGGGGTTCATCTGGCCCGAGACCAACCGGTTCCCCACGAAGGGCACCACCCCCGACGACGTCATCACCACCGGGTTGGACCAGTTCGAGGCCGCGGTGAAGGACCTGCCGTGGGATCGCGCGGCGTCCCTGGACGTCACCCCCTACCAGGTCATGGTGATCGCCTCGATGATCGAGAAGGAGGCCATGATCGACGCCGACCGCCCGTTGATCTCCGCCGTGATCTACAACCGGCTGCGCGAAGGCATGACCCTGGGGATCGACGCCACGGTGGGCTACATCGACCCTGACCCCAGCGATGGTCTCACCACGCCCGACTTCGAGATCGACAGCCCGTACAACACCCGGCTGAACACGGGGCTCCCGCCGACACCGATCGCGAGCCCGAGCCTCGAGTCGATCAAGGCGGCCCTTGATCCCGCCAACGTCGGGTACTTCTACTACGTCGCCTGCGGCGACGACGGCGGTCACCGTTTCAGCATCGACTACGACACGTTCCTCGAGAACGTCGATGTCTGCCTCAACTGAGCAGGACCGGGCCAGGTCGATCCATGGGGGAACGCGAACCCTGGGGGTGATCGGCTGGCCGGTCGAGCACAGCCTGTCGCCCGCGATCCACAACGCGGCGTTCCGATCGATGGGTCTGCCCTGGGTCTACCTTCCCCTACCGGTGGCGCCGGGCACCCTGCCCCAGGCGCTCGCCGGGCTGGTGGCGTTGGGGTTCGAGGGCGCGAACGTCACGATGCCGCACAAGACCGAGGCCGCGGAGCTCGCCGATGAGCTCACCGAGGACGCGCGCCTGCTGAGGGCGGCCAATACGCTCACCGTGCAGAACGGGGCGATCCTGGGTGACAACACCGACGCTCCGGGGTTCGAACGGTTCCTGCGGGCCGACGCGGGGTTCGAGGCCAGTGGGGCGAGCGTGCTGCTCTTCGGCGCCGGTGGCGCCGCACGAGCGGTGGCCCTGGCGCTGGCCAGGAGCGGGGTGGCCGCCCTCACGGTGGCGGCGCGTGAACCCGCCACTGCCATGGCCATCGTGGAACTCCTCGACGGGTTCACCGTCGAGGTTCGTGCGATCCCACTCGAGGAGGCCACCGGGTCCGAGGCGGATCTGATCGTCAACGCCACCCCCGTGGGCGCCGACGGGGTCGGGACGCTTCCCGCTCCCGCCCTTGGTCCCTCGGTGGTCGTGGTCGACCTGCTGTACCGCTCGATGACGCCCCTGCTCGCCTCGGCCGAACGAGCGGGCTCCACCTCGTTCTCCGGGCTCGGGCTCCTCGTGCAGCAGGCAGCGCTGTCGTTCGAACGATGGACCGAACGGCCGGCGCCGCTGGCTCAGATGGCCGAGGCGGCGCGTGCGGCCTCGGCCGACTTGGCCTGATCCACTCGAAAATCCCCGATCTCGGGTACGTGAACCTCAAGCACACCCACCGGCCCGACGATGTTGCCAGGGAGATGGACGACTATTCCGCGCTCGCGCAGCGGATCGCGGTCACCGTGTCCGGCGTGCGAGGCTCATTGATCCTGTCAAGGGACGGCTTGGTGCTGGGTTCCTTCCCCGAGAACGACGAGGGTCCGGCGAAGTCGGCCTGGCTGAAATTCGTCACCCTGGGGGAGCCCGACAAGAGCTTCGTGGAGTTCCCCGATCAGGTGTGGGCGTTCGTCAAACGAGGCCCCTACGCGGCGTTCTCCGTGGCCGAGCCCGGCACCCGACCGGGCATCCTGGTCGACCAGATGGAGCAGGTGCTCCTGGCTGCCGAGGAGGGCCGATCCAAGCGTGAGGCGGTCCGCCTGCCGGATGCCGCATCGGCGCCGTCAGGCAAGCCGCGCACCTCGCTGCACCCCGCGGCCGGCAAGCCGCAGGCCGAAGAGGTGGTGGCGGCGATCCCAACCGCCGACGAGTTCATGGAGGCCCCAGCGGGCGAGGGGCACTGGCGCCGCGGACCCGATGCCTCCGAGCCTTCGTTCGCGAACAGCGGCGGCGATGCATCGGCCACCGATCCGCCGTTGACGGCGTCCGAGGCACCCTCGCTCCCACCGGACGCACCCGTCGGTGGATCGGGTGAGGCGGCAGATGCCGCGGCGGCCTCGGCGCTGACGAAAGAGCCCAAGAAATTGGTCTCGGCCGGCGCCGAAGGCGGGGGCGATGACGACGCGGAGGTCGACCGGGTGCTTCTGGCCAAAGAGTTCTCGGGATTGCTTCAGGTGGACTCGGACGATGACGAAGCAAGTTCCTGATGACCTAGACCGAACGCAAGCATCGGGCTCCGACGCCCGTACCTGAACAGACCTCGAGGACGGCGATGACCACGGTCAAGCGCAAGTCGAAACAGCTCGGTCAGATCCTGATCGAACTGGGCATGATCACGCCGGAACAGCTCGAGCAAGCGCTCGAGGAACACCGGCGCACGCCGAAGTCGATCGGCCGCGTGCTGATCGACATGGGCATGATCAAGGAGGGCGACCTCGTCCGGGCGCTCGCCGAACAGGTCGGCCTCGAATTCGTCGATCTCGCCGAGCACCCGATCGATCCCACCGCCACGACGCTGCTCCCAGAGGCGCTCGCCCGCCGGTACCGCGCGATCCCCATCGGCGAGCGCGACGGCAAGCTCCTCGTGGCGATGTCCGACCCGGCCAACGTCTACGCGCTCGACGACATCCGCACGATCACGAACCGTGACGTCCAGCCGCTGGTCGCGACCGCCGG
>DATLPI010000198.1:0-4178 GCA_035535815.1 Actinomycetota bacterium
GGCCAGTACGATCTTCTCGGGGCGGATCGTGAACGCGTGCGGATCCCCAGCGATCGCCTGCGCCACCGGTCCTTCCAGGACGTTCGACACCCCGACGAATCCGGCGACGAAGCCCGTCGACGGGCGCTCGTACACTTCGGCCGGTGTCCCGATCTGCTCGATCTTGCCGCGGTTGAACACGGCGAGCCGGTCGCTCATCGTCAGTGCTTCTTCCTGGTCGTGCGTCACGTAGATGAAGGTGAGCCCGACGTCCTGCTGGATGTCCTTCAGTTCGATCTGCATCTGCTGTCGGAGCTTGAGATCGAGTGCCCCGAGCGGCTCGTCCAACAGCAACACCTTCGGCCTCATGACCAGGGCGCGCGCGAGCGCGACCCGTTGCCGCTGACCGCCGGAGAGTTGCGCGGGCTTGCGGTTTCCGTACTCTCCGAGCGAGACCATGGCGAGGGCTTGCTCAACCCGCTCCGAGCGGTCGGCCTTCGCCACCTTGCGAACCATCAGTCCGTACGCGACGTTCTGGGCCACCGACATGTGCGGGAACAAGGCGTAGTCCTGGAACACCGTATTGACATCGCGCTGGTAGGGAGGCGATCCCGACACATCGTGGCCGCCGAGAAGGATGCGGCCCTCCGTGGGCTGTTCGAACCCGGCGATCATGCGGAGGCAGGTGGTCTTGCCCGAGCCGGACGGACCCAGCATCGAGAAGAACTCCCCTTCTCGTACCTGGAGGTCCACCCCGTCGACCGCGGTGACGTCGCCGAAGCGCTTGACCACGTGCTCGAGGCTCACGGCGACCCCGTCCACGGAGGCAGGGCCGTCCGTCATCGCCACGGCAGCGTCGGTCAAGCGGTCTACCCCCCTCATGCTCGTCGGAGCCCCCAACCCGGAACGCAGCCAATACTGAACGCCGCGGCGCCGCGGAGCAACACAACGCCCAGGCGTGAACTAGGAGGCGCGCTTCGCCGTTCCGACGAGGCTCGAAAGGACTAGTCCCTCGTCACGGAGCATGGACGCGAGCTCGCGGGCGATCGACGATGCCACCGTCGGGCCCTCGTAGATCAGCCCCGAGTACACCTGGACGCTGGTGGCGCCGGCCTGCAGGCAGGTGAGCGCGTCCTCGGCGGTGAACACGCCGCCGCACGCCGTGATCGGCATCGCCCCGCCCGTCGCCTCGCGGACCTCGCTCACGATGCGGGCGGTGTGCGGCCATAGTGCCTTTCCCGACAGACCGCCGGTGCCGGTGGACACCCTCGAGTCGGCGACCGCCCGCGTGTTCGAGCACGTGAGGGCGTCGGCGCCCGCCTCCTGCGCGATGCGCGCCAGCGACGAGACGACCTCGCGCTCGATATCGGTGATGAAGGGTGGCAGCTTCACGAGCAACGGCATGGAGGTTCGGGCTCGCAGGGCTTCGACCAGCGACCGCAGATGCGCTTCGTTGTCGCGGTCGCGACCCCACGTCACGTTGGGGCAACTCGCGTTCAGTTCGATCGCGTCGGCGTACGGAGCGAGCAGGTCCAGCGAGGAGACCGCATCGTCCAGGGCTTCGTCGGCGATGCTCACGAACCGTGGCACCGAGGCGCGGCCGCGCTCCAGATGCTGGGCGGCCACCTCGGCGCCCGGGTTGGGCAGGCCCATCGCGTTCACCATCGAGCGCGTCGCGGGCGACCTCGCGATCCGCGGCTTCGGATTGCCGGCGCGCGCCGCCCTCGTGATCGTGCCACCCACCACGTACCCGAACCCGAGCGATCCCAGCGCGCCCAGGTGGGCACAGGTCTTGTCGAAGCCGGCCGCCAGCCCGATCGGGGTGGCGAGCCGCAGGCCGCAGAAGTCGGTGGCGAGCGACGGTTCGTCGGCGGCATGGCCGATCTTCGACCACGGGAGCGGGAGCCCGAGTGCGGCGCCGGCGACGCGATGGGCGGTCTCCGGTGGGAGCGCGAAGAACAGCGGGCGGCCGACGGCCGCGTACCAGCCCATCGGTCCTCATCATGGCATCATGCGCGCGTGAACGACGACCTGGTCCGGCGCATGCGTGAAGCGTCCGAGCTCCACGGTGACTTCGTCCTGTCCAGCGGTCAGCGATCGTCGACCTACTTCGACAAGTTCCGGTTCCTGACCGAGCCGGACCTGCTGCGCGACGTGGCGGCCGAGGTCGCCACGCTCCTCGCGCCGGGCACGAGGTTGCTCGGTGCTCCCGAGGGGGCGGCGATGCTCCTGGTGGCCGCCGTGTCCCTGGAGACCGGGTTGCCCGTCGCGGTCGTCCGCAAGCAGGCGAAGGAGTACGGCACCCGCGCGCAGGTGGAGGGCCAGGTCGCCGACGGCGCGCCGACGACGATGCTCGAAGACGTCAGCACCACCGGGCACCAGGTGCAGCGCGCCGCCGAGGCCCTGTCCGGGGCCGGCGCCGAGGTCCGGCGGATCGTGCTGGCGATCGACCGTGGCGGCGCCGACCTGCTGCGCGAGGCGGGCTATGACGTCGAGGCCGTCGCGGTGCTGCGGCCCACCGACTGACGCCGGTTCACCGCGGGTTCGAAGCCGCGATCGCTTCGGCCCGGTCCTCGCGTTCCTCGACCCTGCGCTGGCGAGCATCCTCGTCGCGCTTCCACGCGGCCGCCACCAACAGGATCGCCAGCACCAACGCCAGGTTGCCGACGAGCCACATCATCACCGCGGCGTCTCGCTGATCGCCGAGCGCCGCGGGGCCCCACGGCGCAGGCAGGTTCGCGTAGGTGGGGTAGAGCGGCACGTCCCCCGCGTAGATGCCCAGGGCCAGGAACGACATCGCCGGCATCGCCAGGAACAACGACAGCATCCGCACCGGCCAGCGCACCGGATGCGGGTTGGGGTCCACTCCCACGATCGGCCACCAGTAGATCAGTGCGGCGGTCAACCACAGGCCGTGCTCCAAAGCGTGCCACGGGGTGGATCGGAGCGCCTCGTCGAACAACGGCGAGGCGTGAACGAACACCGGGACGCCGATGAACAACGTCCAACCGAGGATCGGGTTCGCGAAGAAGGTCGCGATCGGCGATCGCAGTGACGTCGTGACCCATCGGCGCACCGCCGGCGAACCCGCGCGCAGCGCCAACGTGATCGGGGCGCCCAGCGCGAGCAGCGGAGGCGCCAGCAGCGTCAACAGCAGGTGCTGGGCCATGTGCACCGTGAACGAGACGTCGGCGTAGGCGTCCACCGGAGAGCAGAGGGCCACGACCAGGGTCGCCAGCCCCGCGGCGAACGCCGCGGTGCGGCCTCCCGACCACGCGCCGGAGGCACGCCGCACCCGCAGGACGCCCGCGACGTAGAGGGAACCTGCCGCCAGTAGCAGGGCGGTGGTGAACGGCTCGATGCGCCACTGCGTCAGGACGGTCAGGGCATCGGTCGAGGCCGGAACCGCGGACAGCATGCCTCCATGCTGCCACGGACCGAACCTCGGAGCGTCCTTGGCCGCAACGGACAACGTTCCGGCCGTGCACACGCCCACGCTACGTTGACCCGACCACAGCCAGCCAGTACAAAGAGGTGCAGATGGCGCAGACGTCGATGTCCGTCCAGGGGAAACGGTCAGGGGCTTCGCCCGTTCGCTTCGGGACCATCCTGTTCCTGGCCTCGGAACTGCTGTTCTTCGGCGGATTGTTCGCGGCCTATTTCGCGCTGCGGGCCCAGACGTCCCCGTGGCCGCCCGAAGGAGTGGAGCTGGATGTCCGGCTGTCGGCCGTGGCCACCGCGCTGCTGGTGATCTCGAGCTTCACCTTCCACGCCGGCGTCTCTGCTGCCGAACGAGGCCGGCTCGATCGGTTCCGGCCGTGGCTCTGGGTGACGATCGCGTTGGGAACCGGCTTCGCGGTCATCCAGCTCTACGACTACCTCCACCTGAACTTCGCGGTCTCCAGCAACGCCTACGGCACCATGTACTGGGCGATGACGGGCATGCACGGGCTCCACGTGGTCGCCGGCCTGATCCTCATGCTCGTCGTGGCGATGCGGACCTCGTGGGGCGCCTATCGCAGGGGGAACATCGACGGCCTCCACGCCGCCGCCTACTACTGGCATTTCGTCGACGTCGTCTGGGTGGCGTTGTTCGTGACCCTCTTCCTCTTGCGATGAGGCGATGACCAGAGACCGCGCCGAAGCCCGCTTGCTCTCCCGGATCCTGCGGATCGGGATGCTGCTCGCGCTGCTGGGCC